>CAZGWG010000584.1:0-1514 GCA_964529165.1 uncultured Sphingobacterium sp. | reverse complement strand
GCCTGCGGGTATTGGTCTCCGGGCTGCATTCTTCTGAAAATAGGATAATCACGTGGTAGTACTCTGATAACATTGCCGCATACAGTTTCTCCTGGCTGAATTCCTGGCCACTGACGCATTAATTTCTGATATTCATTTAATGGAGTACTACTATATTTTGATGGGATATTGAGTTTCCGGGCGCCTCGCTTTATATTACCTGTAAGGTGTTCTGTCAGTAAAGGAAGATCAGAAAGGGCATCACTTGCTGTAAGTGCGGGGGTCAGCCCGGAGCCGGATTCTGGTTGAGGGATGTAATGACGGGCTGATGATCCTTCAGGCAATATATGTTTCAGTGCTACATTTCTTGATCCATGATATCCTTTAGGAAGCTCGATATAATGGGTTGGTTCAGGAAACGCTATATCGGCTCTGATATTAGTATGTAATGCAATTAAAAACATGCGCTCTCTCATCTGAGGGATTCCGTAATGAGCTGTATTAAGCAACGTATACTGACACTTGTATCCGATGGTACTAAGATCATCGCATACAAGTTCCGCAATATTTATGCCTCCATAATTAAGCATATCAGGTACATTCTCCATCAGAATTGCTAGAGGAGCCAGAGATTTAACATAGGAAAGGTATTGCTTGTACAACTGACTTCGGGGGTCATTCAAAAATGCCTGCTCATTACTGAAAGTTTCCCGTAGTTTAGCCCGCCCTATTCTGGTAAAAGCCTGACAAGGAGGACCTCCAATAATTATATCAATTTGGTTTTTTGAATTGCCATTAAGACCAATGTCTTTAAGCAATAATTCTGGATCAGTTGTTTGTATATCTCTCGAGCGTGAATGTTGTGCAATAAATGGATCTCCCTTATGAAAGTTAATAGCATGTGAACTTGCGGCCTCTTTATCCAGCTCCACCCCAGCGATAATTTTATAACCAGCACAGCTAAAGCCTAAAGACAACCCACCGCAACCCGAAAAAAGATCTAAGACCCTAAGTTTGTGGCCCTGGGTATGCCGCTCTATTTTTTGTTGAATATAGACATTATCTTTATCCTCAGATGAAGTGTTTTTTTCTTTGACTTTAATTATGGACATTATTCTTATTAAATTAGTTAACACTTATTTAAATAACTAATATACAAAAATAAGGGAAGGATCATATAATATGAGTCAATAAAAAATCCGCTCGAACTATGATGGGACAATTTATTTTATTGTGACATCTGACTACTGGGATCCGAATGTATAATTTTCGACGGGTGGCGACAGATTTATCAGTTCATCTACGTTTTCGCGGTTTTCTACTTAATGATATTGATTACCTGAGTAGCGCCGGAGGCAATGGGCCGGTTGGTAAAAGCGCTGAAAAAATTTTACTTAGTGGCAGATATAAATAAGTCCTTCCTTCGTTCAATACCAATCAAAGAGCTTTGTTATCACCGAACTGTTTGTTAAGCGAAAACCTAGCTTAGCCGAGAAGGCAGTGGTGGCGGCTACATATAGAATGGGTAGGTTTAC
>CAZGWG010000583.1:0-1516 GCA_964529165.1 uncultured Sphingobacterium sp. | reverse complement strand
CCAGCATAAAGCACCGCTGTTGCTTATACAGGTAACCGTGGCAGAAAATGTGTGTATTCCGGTTTACGAAGATGATTCAGAAGTCATGATCCGGATTAAAATATTCATGGCGCTTTATGGCATTGGCGATATCAAAATGCGCATGCTAAAAGTAGCAGAACTGTTGAAAATACAGGGGTTCCCGTCAAACTATAAACTTGCCGGCAATCAAAGCGATCAGAAAAAATTTATCGGCAACAGCGTGGTGCCGCATGTTGTTAAATCCTGGGCTGAGGCTCTTGCAACTCCTATTTACTTACTCCCTTTTGCCGCACAATCCTATAGTGTGGCAGCTTAAATTATAAATCCTAATGTCAAGTATTCAAAAAGTATCATCATCCCAGCTTCAAGGTCAGGCCTTTGAATTAACCATAGGGCTCACAGAAGTATTACGCGCCAGTACCCGATGGCAGGTAGTTCTGGCTGGAAACAATGTTCACTTGCATACCAAGAAGCTGTTGAAGGATATGATCAGGAAGTGTGAATCGATAAAACGCGACTTTATGCAGGCCCTGCCAGAACATGGCAAAAAGGTTATGGAGGAGCAGATTTTAAATGATGAGGATACGCTACAGCTCGATGCCTGTACTGTGATGATTATGAATGTACCAAAGGGGATTCGTGACGAGATAGAACGGTATATAGAAGCGCGGTATGAGGTATATGCAATGAAAAAATAAAATCTTTTCCTATGGCTTCTGAGAGTTGGGTGGAATTACATTATCCGGATGGCAATGTAACCAAAGTGAAATTACTTCTACACCAGGGTGGTGATTTTGTGCAGCGGATGGCTAGGAATGAGGAAACCATATTCTTCGCACTTGATTCTCTAGGCATTTACTTAAAAGGGGAAGAAGACATTTTTGTAACAATTCAATCAAAAGCAAATGAGCAGAGTATTGACTTTTAGCCGTATTTATCCTTCCCACCATAATAAGTCAGGTAAACCTACCCACTTCGTAGAAAAGGTTTTGAATACCGGTGATTATCTAAACATGGACAATGCTTATGAGCTGGCTTTGCACCGTCTTAATCCGCAAATTCCACTGGCAGATTTGAGTTCATTCTGGACTGGTCTGAAAGATAATTGCTTCGACAGGAAATGGCATACAATCCGGGCAGGGAATAGATGGAAGGTCGGAGACAGGTTTAGCCCCAGGGTATGGTCCGGAAGGCCTTACGCAAGTAAGCAAATCATACTTGCAGATGATTTGGAGGTGAAAAAAGTCTGGGATATTGAAATTGATCAATACAGGTTTATCGTTGATGGAAAGTTGTTTTACCATCAGCATGTTTCCAGATGGCATGCTACCATTGAAGAACTGGCACAAAATGACGGATTGAGCGTAGGGGATTTATTCTCCTGGTTTAAGATACCATGCTCATTCAGCGGTCAGATTATTTGCTGGGGAGATCATATTCACTACCCATGAAGTGGACATTAAAAGAGGTTCAGAGGCGCCTGGATGCCGGAACA
>CAZGWG010000582.1:0-1526 GCA_964529165.1 uncultured Sphingobacterium sp. | reverse complement strand
TCAACTATGGTGTGCAAACTTTTATAAGCAGCAATATAGATAGGTAAACCAACTACATGGGCTCCTAAATTAGGATCTGCTTTGTTTTCTAATAAGGCTGTGACAATATCAACCCTTTCAGCAAATACTGCTTCAGATAATGCAGGCCACCCGTTGTAAATAACATTAGGATCAGCATTTGTTGCCAATAAGGTTATTGCTAAGTCCCATTCTTTGGCTTGTATTGCTTGATGTAGAGGCGGCTTTATGTTTGAAGTGCTTTTGAATTCAATAGATTGTGAAGAGTTATCACTCCGCGTATCCATGTACCACCATATAATTAAATGATTATAATATGAATAATATATATACAATCTGGCTTGTTGTGTATCCGTAACGACTACTGAGGTATGGACGCATAATGGCGTCAGTACCTCAGTAGTCGTTACGGATAGTCAAAATATGATCATATATTATAAAATCTTATTACTTTAAATTAACATGCTCAAAAATGATCTACGCTTAATATTGCGTCTTACATTATATATATTTATAAAAACGAGGATTGTATTTATGCAAATTAGAGAACACAAATCAGCCAAAACCCCATATTCTAAAAAAACTGAAGATTTAGTTGAGCTTAGCATATTAATTAGTAGCTTATTTCTAGATAAGTTAATTAAATTATCTGATTTCTATGACTTTAGTGAAGTCGTCGTACCTTGCTATAAGAATGTCTTAGTCAAGTTACTGCATGCCGTTGACAAAGAAAACTATGACTTTATTGCAAAAATACAAGCAGTGGCTTATGAGAATGATGAATTCCAACAGGCGCTCCAATCCCTAGATTCACATATGGATAATTTTCAAAAATGCGTCGAATGTGTTTTTGGTACGCGCACGGAATTTATAAGCAAACTTTCATATTTTTCAGATGAAGAATTCGAAGAAAAAATGAAGGATTATTTAAAAGCTAACCCTGAGTTTAAAAGCCTTGAAGATGTAACAAAATGCATAATTAGGACTTTTCGTCTAGCTTATGATAAGGTATTGGTAGACATAAAAAAATTAATAGCTATTTATTTAGAGCAAGGAATTCCAATCAATGACCCATCAGATAACAGCATCAATCCTTTATCCGTAGCAATAGGCATTCAGAATTTAGATTTAATTCGGTATTTTCTTTCTAAAGGGGCAAATCCAAATCTTGAATCTATCAGCAGTTATAGCCCCATTCAATGTGTTATTATCACTGCGGAACGTGAAAACAATCCCGCCCTCGCTATAAAAATCATAAATATGTTTTTAGAGTATGGTTTTAAATTACATACCGAAGATGGAATCAATCCATTAGGTATTTTTATTGAGAGCAGAATTGCAAAATATAAAGACCAGACAGCTTTTGCAGAAACTATCTCCACACTCAAAACTATTCAAAACCAAATTACAGAAGATGGGATGGCCAAAAAATATCATGTTGCTGGCTCATGTTCTTTGTTGTGGCAATCTGCCAAAAAAATAGCGCAATTATCATCAAGGAATAAAGA
>CAZGWG010000581.1:0-1533 GCA_964529165.1 uncultured Sphingobacterium sp. | reverse complement strand
TCATGAAAGGGTTTAACCCTTACCTTGATTAGGGCTAGCTCTTTATCAAAAGCAGCCATCTGCGCCGCAGTTTTATTCGAGAAATTAGTATTGGTTGTAACAAGGCTATTATTGATAAGAATGAATGAGTTCAATATCTCTTTTGACACGTTAAGCGCCAGCAGCGCTGTCAAAACGAGATACATCATCCCAATCATCTTCTGCCTGGGGGTTTCTTTTCCGCCTGCCATTTCGTATTACTGTTTTATTTTAGGTTAATAATGTAATGAATAAATGGCTGATTATTTTTTACCACCCATTGCAGTCAGCATGTTTCCATAAACCGTGTTAAGGGCACTAAGGTTTTCTGCCAATGCACCAACTTCTTCTTTAAATTTCTTGGTATCGCTAACAGATGCGTTAAGGTTTTCCATAAGATCGGTAATACCTGAATGCAGTCTGCTTTGTGATTTAAGGAAATCATTAGAGCCTTGCAATTGTAATTCGTAAACAGCGTTAAGAGATGACAGTTTTTGTGCCACTTCATTAAGTTGTTTTCCAAAAGATTGGCCATCATCCATGCCCAGATCAATTGAAGTGATAGCAGAAGTTGCTTTGCTGTAAGCTTTTGAAAGCTCATCAACATTAGCTGTAGCGCTCTTCATGCTGTTTGCATAATCGTTAGTGGCAACGGCCGCGTCAGAAAGATCTGAAAGTTTTGAAGTGCTGTCGCTCAGGTTACGTAAACCATCTCCAAGGCTTTGCAGCAACTCAGGACCGATCTTAGCTTCCTCCAGCATTTTATCAAGTTCTTCAGTAGCTGTGCCTGATATTTTTTTGGTTTCAGTTTCTTTTTCTTCAGGGTTCATACCTGCAAGTTCAGGATAAACTAAACTCCAATCCGGTTCTTCATGTGGTTTTTCAAATGCAGAAAAGAAGAAGATTATCGCTTCTGTGGAAAGGCCCACTGTTAAAAACTCACCCGCAAACGGCCAGTGTTGTATCTTAAAAAGCGCACCTATAATAACTACTGATGCTCCCCAGCCATAAAGTTTGGCCATAAAATTTTTCCACTTTTTTCCTTTCATAATTTCAAATGATTTTTAGTTGGTTGTTGTGTTGGTTGATTTATTAATTGTGTTGTTTGGATGTTAGGTTTTAAAAATCGGCTTTATCACGGCCAAGGAAGGTCATTACACAACGGAAACCTACATAGCATTTAGCTGTGTCCTGGTATTCGTAGGTACGGGTACCTGTCTGCATGTAAAATCCTATATCTTTCCATGATCCGCCGCGGATAACTTTTCTTTTCAATGCAGGGGGATCTGAATCTTTGGCATCGTATTGATAATCGGGGTTAAGGTCATGTATAAAGTTATAAGCAGACTCATCAAAGGCATTGCTGGTCCACTCGGCAGCATTACCGGCCATGCAATATAACCCATAATCATTAGGTGCATATGAGTTTGCTTTTACAGTATGGAAACCTCCGTCATCCACGTAGCTACCGCGTAAAGGCTTGTAGTTACCCAGGAAACATCCACGGCTGTTACG
>CAZGWG010000580.1:0-1538 GCA_964529165.1 uncultured Sphingobacterium sp. | reverse complement strand
AGCCATAGATTTCCATCTGCTCAAACAAAGTATTACCTGCCATTATACTAAAATCCGGCAATTAAATAGCGCCGGAAAGGACAGGGGAGGAGTTAAAAAACGATCCAGATGGGTTTATTGTCGGTTCTTTGAACCTCTGGTATATCATCAAAAGTATAGTAATTGCCTACTTGCGTGAAATAACCTTTTATCCCACTACGCACATAATATCTTGGAGCGATGTCAGAATATACACGGTTTTCTGAATTCTCCATTTGTGTTCGCGTGCCTGATACACCATATGTCATACCAATAGCGCCCTCCAATCCCATATCATTAGTTGGGGCAGTAATTAGTTCGAAACCAAAAGTGGCAGGAGATCCAGGCAGTGGATGCCGCTCAACTTTTACCTGATTAAACCCGTGAATTACGGAATTATAATAAGCTTTATATTTTTGAATCAACCGTTTGCCCGCCTGTTCCGGAACAATGACTTCGATAAATGCAGGCGTATCGTACCGGGAAATCAGTTGCCTTGCTTCAATGCTTACCTTTATTAATTCTGCATCATTGTTCGTTAGTGTATACCTAATTTTCGAAGGAAGTGCAGTAAAGTAGAAACCCTCATTTGACACACAGCCTATTTTTCGGGTTGCTTTCAGCTTCGATAATTCTGCGGGCGGAATATTGGCTACGATGTTTAAAGGTTTACTATCATTTAAAAACCGGTACCATTCCGCATCCTTTAAACTCAAATCGTAAGGTTTTCCTTCCGGAAACACAATCCCCTCACCAAGATCTTTCATGCCGCTATATTGCAATAATGAAAGCTGCCATTCTGTGATCAGGTTAAGGTCTGTGCTATCAATATTTTGCTTGTTTACTGGATAGGAATAGTTCTCATCGTCAAATTTGTTCAAAGTACCTATCTTCATTTCAACCTTCGTTTCAGACTGACCAATACGCAACTTTGTTGGAGGGGTGAAGATCTTCTCATCATCGTTACCAGTATTCCAGGCGTCGTCTGTGTTATCGAGCTTTAGTGTTATCTCATACCCCTTGCTTTCACTAGTGGCAATTTCCTGAATGGTTTCAATGTAATCGGTAATGTCCAGTATTTCTGTACTATTGAGTACCGATGCAGGTGTTTCTACATAGACAGAATTGTCGAGCACATCAAACTCAATGGAAATCTTGGTTCTATCTGCCATTTCCTTCAAGTAGTCTGTAATTTTCTTGTCTGGCATATAGAAAAGGCTTGGCTGAATGTAGTTTGATCTCAATCCCAATCGACTATAAAAATAAATCTCCTGTTCTGATGGTTCTGTGAAGTAGCCACCGGAGACCGTAAATTTTAAACATTCCAATACTTTTCTTAAAATATACGATGCCCTGAAAAATGGGACCTGAGGAACATCCACATTGTCCCCGGGCACTGCAGACATACTTACTTTAAACTCTTGCGCTGCATGATCCCAATAGTTTATCCAAGGGTAATGTATCGGTAGATCGGTATCTGTGTGCTTTTCATTCTTTACCGGAAAAAACACAAATGGATA
>CAZGWG010000579.1:0-1545 GCA_964529165.1 uncultured Sphingobacterium sp. | reverse complement strand
GGAAGGGAAGAATAGAAGAACAAGAAAGAGTTGGGCATGACGTGGGAAGAGGAGCAGCGGTTGATCGGGCTAAAAGGAATTGCATCAGAAAAAAAAGGCGATCCTTATTCAATTGAAAGACAAATACAGGAGGCTGGCGAAGATGAGCAAGAAGAATTTTAACTACGGAAATTTTCACCTAAAATATGATATGGAAGGTGAAATACAAATTGGAACTGGTATAGTAAAGGTGCATGATGTTTTTACTGGCGTTCCTGAGTTTATGAAACAAGCAGATTGCCTGTTTGTTGATCCGCCCTGCAATGCAGGGAATCTAAAATCTTTCTATACAAAGAATGAAAGTGTTTTAGAAAGCAGCTATGGACAATTCAACGACGCTTTGTTTAAGGCCATTGATGAAATAAATCCAAAAAGCGTTTTTGTGGAGGTTTTTAAATCAAATAAAAGCATCATTGAGTTGATGATCAGGAACAGATTTTCAAAGGTTTCAACTACTCAATCCTATTACTATCACGACAAAGAAAAAGTATGCTGGATAGTGCAGGGTTCAAATGATAATTTAGTTGATTTCCCATACATAGATGAACAGCACATAATTAAGCACATCTGCGATAACGTTCAATTTGATTGTATTGCCGACCCGTGTATGGGAAGGGGATTGGTTGGTTTTTATGCAAATGAGGCAGGGAAAAAGTTTGTTGGAACCGAATTAAATCAAAAGAGATTGGCGGTATTGATTGAAAGAATTAATAACGGTAAAATCTAAAAGCTATGGGAAGGACAGCAGTAAGAGGTATTGAAAATGTCTTGGAAGCAACTCAAAAAAGGATAGCGTTTTTGTTTGACCAATACGACAATATTTCGTTGTCATTTTCCGGTGGCAAGGACAGCACCGCCCTATTTCATTTGGTGAACACAGAAGCAATAAAAAGAGACAGGAAATTTATTCTCTACTTCCAGGATCAGGAAGCCGAGTACCAGGGGACAATTGATTTGGTAGAATGGGCGATGTCGCAACCCAATGTTATTCCGCTGTGGTATCAGGTTCCTATCGTCATGACGAATGCTGCCAGCCATCAACAGCTTTTTTTATGGGCATGGGGAGAAGGCGAAGAATGGGTAAGAGAAAAAAATCCTATTGCCATTCATTCAATAGAAAAGAAATATCCGAAACGTTTTCATAAGTTCAATTTATGGGTTGGGCAGAATTTAAAGAGCTTGCCAGGCAAAAGTGTTTCTATTATTGGATTACGAGCTGAAGAAAGCCCCGATAGAAGATTTGTGATGTTTGGCGAGAACAGCGAATTATTTTGGTTACAGAGAAAAAATATTGCAAATAAACCACACAGAGCTTATCCTATTATTGACTGGAGATATACGGATGTATGGAAATACCTTGTCGAAAACAAGTTAAAGTACAATAAGATTTATGATAAGATCCTGTTATGAAGGAATATTCTGGCTGAATTCTTTTAATATAATTGAGTTAATTGTTGAATCTATAGTTATCTGAGAAGGAATTTTCAAACCTCACATAATTTTTTT
>CAZGWG010000578.1:0-1554 GCA_964529165.1 uncultured Sphingobacterium sp. | reverse complement strand
CACATTATCGAATAAAAGATCCTTGTTCAATTCGTTGCTTAATTCAGTTAACATGGGATTATGGCCAAACACCATTAAGCGGTTAACTTTATTATGGATCAGCGAAATACTTTTTAAATAGCTCTTCACAAAACTTTCATACAAAGTTTCATCAATAATAACATCTCTCTCATGTATCCCAAATGTACGTGCAAAAATGAAAGCTGTATTTAAAGCTCTTGTGGCCGGGCTTGACAATAATTGCTCAGGCAAACCCATTTCCTCTTTATACCATTTACTCAGGAGATAAGCATCTTCATATCCTCTTTCTCCCAATGGGCGGTCAATATCCCTGATACTTTCTTTCGTCCAATCGGACTTAGCGTGCCTAACCAATATTAACTCTTTCATGTGTAAATAATTTGTCTTTTAACTGCCGCGTTAACTACCCGGCTTACAAGTGATGAATTAAGAGAACAAAGGTATTTCATGGCTTCTTAAATATGTTTATAAATATGCACATTTGTAAGCTATAAAAGTTATAAATTTACATAAAGTCTTTGGTGAATTATGAGCAACAAATCAACAATAAAATGTCCTAACTGCCAGCATGAATTTGAAGCGACCGATGCTTTTAGGGATGAAGTGCAGAGAGATCTGAATAAAAAGGCGAAAGAATGGCAAAATCAGAAGGAAGAAGAATTCAGAAAAAAGGAAGATGCGATCAGGAATGAGGCGAATGAGGCCCTTACCAAACAAAAACTAAGTATTGAAGAAAATCTCAAAAAGTCTATAGCGGTTGATTATGAAAATAAACTGAAACTGCTCAGCGAAACCAATATTCAGAATGAAGAGAAATTGAAAGCCGCCCGCCAGAAGGAACTGGAATTCCTGAAAAAAGAACAGGAATTAAAGAACAAAGAGGCTGAAATGGAGATAGAACTCCAGAAAAAATTAAATGCAGAACGTACCAACATTACTGAGATCATTCGCAAACAGGAATTGGAAAAGGTAATTCTCAGGGAAAATGAATTCCTGCTAAAACAAAAAGAACTTGAAAAGCAGCTGGACGATCAGAAAAAACTGGTTGATGAAATGAAACGTAAGGCTGAACAAGGCTTGACACAAAGACAGGGTGAAATTCTGGAGTTGGAAATTGAAAGTTGGTTACGGGCACAATTTCCACTGGACAATATTGAGGAAATTAAAAAGGGCGCACGCGGAGCTGATTGTCTGCAAATAGTAAATACAAGGGAAAAACATAATTGCGGAACTATTTATTACGAAAGCAAACGCACAAAAGATTTTCAGCAAGGCTGGATAGAAAAATTTAAAACCGATATGCGCGAAAAAGGCGCTACTATTGGAATATTAGTGACTGAAGCATTTCCCAAAGATATGGAGCGCATGGGACAACGTGAAGGTATCTGGATCTGTTCTTTCGAGGAATTTAAGGGATTATGTTTTGTGCTGAGAGAGACCGTTATTACTATGGATAATTTAGCTTCTGCCCAGGAAAATAAAGGAGAAAAAATGGCCATGCTTTATACTTTCCTGTCGGGAACCGAATTTCAT
>CAZGWG010000577.1:0-1556 GCA_964529165.1 uncultured Sphingobacterium sp. | reverse complement strand
TGTGGTGTATTGACAGTTTTGTGCTCCGAAATCCGCCACTGCGCCAAGCGCCAAAACGTTAGCACCAATTTTAAGATAGACACGAAAAAGATATGACACAACCTATAACAGCGTTTGCAGACGAATTTGGCAACAACTCTTTTGACTTTCAAAATCAAGGAAGCCATTTCATTGTTGCAACTGTTATTACAAAGACTGACAATCTTGAAAACCTAAAATTACAAGTCAATGAAATAAGGCAAAAACACAAATTTCAAACAGGTGAATTAAAATCAAGTAAAGTTGCGACAGACCACTCTAGACGAAAGCGAATTTTAGAAGATATTGCAAAACTTGACATTTCAATCTATGCTGTCATTCTTGACAAAACAAAACTGAATGGTGAAGGATTTAACTTCAAAAAATCTTTTTACAAATTCACGAACAATTTACTTTACAAAGAATTATATCGAACATTTCCAACTCTTGACTTGTATGTTGACGAACATGGTGGAAATGATTTTCTAAAGGAATTTAAAAAGTATGTTGAGAAGAACCATTCAAGAAATTTATTTTCCGGTGCTGACTTCAATATTCAAAATAGCAAACAAAATGAACTTATTCAATTAGCCGACTTTGTTGCGGGTTCATTGGGTTACATATTTGACGACCTCAAAAAATCTGAACATAGCAATGATTTTCAGACTATTCTTTCTCCAAGAATTAGTAGCTTAACTTACTTCCCTCCTCCTAAATGGACTTATGAAGAATTTCAAAAAAGTAATATTGACGAAAGTTTTGATTCTCGTATCGCAGAAGTCTGTATAACTCGTATTCAAGACTTTTTGGACAAAGAAACAGGAAGCGACCAACAAAAAATTGATCAAATAAATTTCTTGAAATTATTACTATGGTTACAAAGAGCGTATCCTAAAAACCGCTACACAACAACGCCTGAAATATTAGGACATTTAAACCAGAATAGACCGACAAAAATTCAAGACGAATACTTTAGAAGTAAAATTGTAGGTAACTTAAGAGACAAAGGAGTTCTCATTGCTTCGGGCAGACAAGGCTACAAAATACCGACAACTGCGAAAGATTTAGACAACTTTGTAAATCACGGCAAACGAATTATCTTACCAATGCTAAATCGAATAAAGGAAGCAAGACAAGTTATTAAGTTGGCGACTATGAATGAACTTGACCTACTTGAACGACCAGAATATGAAGAATTAAAAAATTTGATAGAAAACAAATGAAAAAACTGGTGCTAACAGGCGTTTGGCTCAATGGCGGGTGACGTGGTTAATTGAACATTCTACCTCGCATCAACTTTTGTGGTGTATTGAAAGTTTTGAGCTCCGAAATCCGCCACTGCGCCAAGCGCCAAAACGTTAGCAGCAACCCTAACTGACGACATTGCAAATACCAATAAACTGACAAAGACAATGGAATATTCAGAACTTGACCATTTAAAAGACAAAGAACAAATCGTAACTGACATTTACGAAAAGCTTATTACTGACCTTCAAAAATTCGGACAACTAAAAATTGAACCTAAAAAGACAAGTATT
>CAZGWG010000576.1:0-1557 GCA_964529165.1 uncultured Sphingobacterium sp. | reverse complement strand
TTACCGATATCGATCGTCTATTACAGACTGTTACCCATGTTGCCGCTGGTTTTGAAACAAACTTTGGTGAGGTTCCAGCTATCGCCGTGGGCGTAAAACATGGCAATGCCTGTGGTGCAGCTGTAGCTAGTAAGCCAGTTGAGGCTGTGCAGAAAATGCTGTTTGGCGACACACGAGCAATCTTTGGTGGCGTCGTTATGATCAACGCCGCGATAGACAAAGAAGTTGCCGAAGCACTCATGCACTATGGCATGGACGGCGATATGAAACGCTTGCTTGATGGCGTTGTCGGCGCCAGCGTAACTGACGAAGCACTTGAACTCTTAAGCCGCAATAAGCTTCGTGTAGTTGTGAACCCAGTACTTGCAAACCTCACCAGTGCCTCACTTGATACTGCTCGACGTTTACGTCCGGTTCGTGGCGGCACGCTTGAACAGCCAAACTATGATTTTGTTCCAAATATTACCGCCGACTACATGCAACAGCATGGTGAACTGAGTGATCGACAAAAGCGCGACCTGATTCTCGGCTGGGCAATTGGCTCTACCAGCAACAGCAACACCATTACGCTCGTTAAAGATGGCCAGCTGATCGGCAATGGCGTCGGTCAACAAGACCGCGTCGGTGCTGGGCAGCTGGCGCTAACGCGCACAACAATCGAGCTTCCGGAGCTAGAAGAGCAGGGCGACAAACTTATCCTCAAGGTCACGCTTGATAAAGCTAAGTTAGAAGGCGCCAGTGCCTACGGTGACAGCTTCTTCCCATTCCCAGACGGGCCAGGCTTACTAGCCCAAGCCGGCATCAAAGCCATCTTCGCCAGTAGCGGCTCAGTCGCCGACGACACGGTCATCAAAAGCCTGACCGACCAAGGCGTTAGCTTATTATTAGTCCCCGACAAAACCGGTCGCGGTTTTTACCTGCACTAAGCCTGTGACCAGAAGTCGTGGATCTGGCGAGCTTTTTGAGCCGCTAGGCCGGTGTAGTATTTTTCCGGTTCTTCGAGAATTTTCTTTTCGCTCTCCGTGAACTTCGCAAAGTACTCAGCAATCGCTTCGTCTTGACTGGCGACTTCGTACAGCGTCTTGCCAGCTTCAAGCGCTTGGTGCGCTAATGTCTTACTTACTTCGTGAGCAGTCGTGTGACCGTATTTTTCGAGCAGCAAGTACAGCGGTTCAGCAGCAATTGCGCCACCACTCATGTAGAGGTTCTTGTGCATCGCTTCGGTATCGACTTCGAGTTTACCCATAACCTCACCGAGTCGCTTCGCCATACTGGCTACACTAGCAAGCATTACGGCGTAGAAGCGAGCAGAGGCTGAGTCGGTCAGGTCGCGCTGGTGTTCGCTGACGATATTGAGTTGGGCATTTACCAGCTGGGCGTTGACTTGCTTGCTCATGCTGATGACATTCTCAAAGTTCCACGGATTACGTTTGTGGGCCATGGTCGAGCTACCAGTTTGGCCTGGGTCAAACTTTTCGCGTACTTCGGCAATTTCTGTGCGTTGCAGGTTACGCATGTCATGACTCAAGTTGGCCATGACATTGGCACTGACGGCTA
>CAZGWG010000575.1:0-1563 GCA_964529165.1 uncultured Sphingobacterium sp. | reverse complement strand
GTTATGCGATACTGCTACCATATACAATTTTGACAGGTGCTTTCTTGACCCAAATCACGGCCGAAAGTGGTGTAAAATTCATCCTCATTTCTTCCGTAATGAGATTTTAATTTATCACTTGTTTCCATTGCTTTTTTAAAATAATCAGGATAGTGTTCTTTGATTGCTAAAAGTTCATTCGGATACATGTTTTTACATGGTAAACAATTATTGTGTTTAAATACTCTTTCGCCTTTTTCATTTTTAATATCATAAATTGCCGGATGCCATCCCATGTGCTTATCAACTATTTCAAAGCACCATTCATCGGTAAATTCGCCGATAGGATACTGTTTATCTAAACTGAATAAATCTCTATTCATGTTTTTTTGTTGCCTTCCGGCTCTTCTTTTTAATTCGTTTTTTACATACCCAACCAAATCAATTTTCAAATCATTTTCAAAAGCATATTTATTTATCGGCTCTATCTTCAATCGGTAAGAACATAAGCCTCTTGCCGGATGCAAAATCATTTTTACTTCTTCAAAAAAATTAAGAATGGAATTACGTGTGATTTTCACTTTTACACAATCAAACTGTTTCCTGGCATATCTTATTCCATCGGCAACAAATCTGAAAGTATCTGGGGAATGTTCTGAAAAATGAGCGTAGAACAAATGAACTTCTTTAGGTTGAATCCCTAATTCAACCAACCTACATAAAACAGCCATAGAATTTATTCCACCAGACAATCCAATAAGTATTCTTTCACCGTTCAAATGATTTAGTGGCGAAGTATCTTCTGAATCGCCCGCAGAATCGCATAACAAGCCGTTTGGCAAAAGCGGGGCAGACGTACTATTTTTCAACATTTGTAATTCTATTTAGCATTAGTAAGTAAATGAGCTGACGAACATTTATTTCCCGCCTTCGCCAAGCGGGCAGAACGTTGTGCGTCAGCCGACAAAACATCATTTGCTTTTTCCCGGTCGTAGATTTCGGCCAACTTGCAGGCTCGGACAAATGGATTGTGGCTATCGCCTTTTGGGTCATGCTTTGTCTGGCTAACATCACAACAATTTTTGTTCTTTAGCTTTTAAAATAACTTCATCATATAAAGAGTAGCTGTATTCAAGTTTGAATAATGCTTCTTTATCACCTTTGATTGCTTTTTCGTGCAGCCATTTATGTACGTCGAATGACAGCCATTCTAACATTTTTGCGTGTTGCATCATTTTATTTTGACCGCCTTTAATTACTCGACTTTGACTTGCGCAATCAGGATGATACAATTCCAGAAAGTAATTAAATTCTTCTCTTGACAATTCGTACGGTGGACAAGAGAAAGCCGAACGCACAACATTGGTATTGCCAATAGCAGGGGTGACCTGCGAACTATCAGCAGTAGAATCATTTTTCGGCTTTTGTTCCGGCTGGACGTTATTAATTTGGCTTAAAATCATAATCTCAACTATTTATTCTTTTACTGGCAGAAGTTCCGGCGAAACGTTCGCTATTGCCCTGCCATCGGCAATACCTGTTCGTTACCTGCCATTGAGAAACACAGCGTTGCCTAAAGTTGGA
>CAZGWG010000574.1:0-1582 GCA_964529165.1 uncultured Sphingobacterium sp. | reverse complement strand
CCCGGTGTTGGGGCATTTGATACAGCCATAAAGGCAATTCATGAAAAGGGATTTTACCCGGTATTAAACAGCTTAGCTATCGAGAAAAAAATTCCGGTTCTTGGCATATGCCTGGGCATGCAGCTACTGATGGAATCAAGTGAAGAAGGGAGCCTGAAAGGCCTGGGATGGATCAAGGGGACTGTAAAGAAATTTAAAAATAATATGCCTGGGGATTTAAAAGTGCCGCATATGGGCTGGAATGATGTGACGATTGTAAATAACAACCCGCTTACTCAAGGATTTGAAGATGAGATACGGTTTTATTTTGTACATTCTTATTTTGTAAGCGTTGATGACCCTGCCAGCAAATTAATGACCTGCAATTACGGGATCAATTTTGATGCTGCTATTTTTAAAGGAAATATTTTTGGCGCACAATTTCATCCTGAAAAGAGCCATAAGTTTGGAATGAGGCTATTAAAAAACTTTGCGGACCTATAAGCTATGCTTCGTACACGAATTATTCCCTGCCTGCAATTAATTGGCCAATCATTGGTTAAAACTGTGCAGTTTTCGAGCAAAAATTATATAGGTGACCCGATCAATACAGTTAGAATTTTTAATGAGCTGGAAGTTGACGAACTTTGTTTTCTTGATATAAGGGCTAGTGTTGAAAAGCGTCAACCCGATTTCAATATACTGGCTGAAATTGCAAACGAGTGTTTTATGCCCCTTTCCTATGGCGGCGGAGTTAAAGATAGAGAAACAGCAAAAAAAATAATATCAATTGGTTTTGAGAAAATTGTAGTTAATACAGCTGCTTTTGAAACACCTGAGCTTATATCCCAAATTGCCGGAGACATGGGAAGCCAAAGCGTTATCGGATCAATTGATGTTAAGAAGAATTTTTTAGGACAATATGCTGTTTATATAAATGATGGCACCCGAAAAATAGCTGTTGATCCTGTTGAATGGGCGCAAAAACTGGAAGCCCTTGGAGCTGGCGAACTGATATTAACGTCAATAAATAATGATGGCATGTGGAACGGATTTGACGTAGGTATAACAAAGAAAATTTCTGCTGCTGTTTCAATTCCCGTTATAGCAAACGGTGGAGCAGGAAATATTAATCATATCGGGCAAATAGTTAAGGAGGGAGGTGCCAGTGCAGTTGCGCTTGGAAGTATGATTGTTTACCAGGCAAAAGGTATGGGGGTGCTGGTAAACTTCCCTGATAAAAAAGAACTAAACGCATTGCTGAAATGAAGACAAAGATCATTCATATCCTTCATCATTTGCCCTCGCTTGATCATTTAAAAACGAATGACCCGAAAGAGTACTTTATTGATGACAATTACGGTAAGTACCATTTATTAAACTATCCGCCAGGTTGGGTTGGATTTTTTATAGATCATCATGTTTTTGCTGCACAGGACCTGTTAAATACTACTGACGAATTTGATGTGGAATGTTGGCGGCCATATGGTTATGGGCTTAGAGAGGCGCATGAAGAAGTTGTAAATGGAATCAGGCACAGGGTTTTTCCGGCCAATAGATTTTCAATTCCTCAGATAGGTTTTTTCACATGGTCAGCGTCAAT
>CAZGWG010000573.1:0-1582 GCA_964529165.1 uncultured Sphingobacterium sp. | reverse complement strand
CACAATGTTAATGCAAGAAAATGCTGCCAAAGTGGAACAAACTACTTATCAGCGCGTGTTAAGTCCTGAAGAACTCGCAGACCGGCGAGAAGATTTAGCAGACAACTGCATTAAACTAAATCAAAAAGAAGATGAGCTAAAAGAAGTCAAAGACTCTTTCAAACTCGAAATGGACCCGCTCAAAAACAAAAACAAAGTTTTGCTAACTGAGATCAAAACAAAGCAAACGACTGTTGATGGCACACTTTATCACATGGCGAACCATGATGAAGGATTTATGGAAACTTACGACAGTGACGGTTATTTAATCAGTACGCGCCGCCTCCGTCCAGACGAAAGACAAGGCACTATTTTTTCACTTGCGAAAGCAGTAAACCAATAATTATGTCAGATTTACAATTAAAAATTGAACAATTAAACGGTGGTACATTAACCGTTTTGGAAGGGAAAGCATTAGAACAAAAAGCACCCGAAAAGATTGTTATTTCCGGAGACATTAAAACAGTCAGCAACTTTTTGAATATCCGTAAAAATTCAGGAACCGGGTTACAATCTATTGACCTTTCACGCGCTGTTGTTTTTACCGATAAAAAAGCGTTAACTATTTCCCTGGAACTTGATCCTGAAAACCATTACGGCACTAAGATAACAGGCAAGTTGGAAAAGAGCGATGAGCTTGCACCGTTCTCAATTAACCAAAATAAAACTTTCACAAAAGAAGAATTGGTTAAGCTAATAAAATTCAATAAGCTGTTTTTTGACGATACCACAAAACATGCTGAAATATTACTTGCTTTTCAAAAAGTTTCTTCAACTGTAAATATACGGGCCAACGAAAGCAACGATGAACGCGGAAACAAAGAGCGCGCATTTGTAAAAGAAGTAACCACCAATGCACCTACTGAATTTATTTTAAACATTCCGGTTTTTAAAGGGTTTCCTGCATTGCGTTTCCGTGTGGAAATATGCCTTGACGTAACAGAAGGAAGCGCAAGATTTTGGTTTGAATCAATTGAACTGCATGAAATAATGCAGGCGATGGCAGAAGGAATTTTTACAGATCAATTAAAAGCTGCTGAGGGGTTTGTGATTATTAATAAATAATTGGCTTGCCGGTAATGAGTAACCGGCTTTTCTAAAACTTAGAAAAACTTTAATCATGACTTTCATTCAAACAGAAATAGACTTCACAAACAGGTGTGAAAATAACGCCGAAAGCCAAAGATTTTTAGACGCGAATAAAGCTAAAATTAACGGTGATTGTTTAAAAGTTTATGAACTACTAAGGCAGGGGAAAATCCTTACAGTTGACAGCATGTATAAAGAACACAGCATTAGTTCCCCACCGCGCCGGATTCTCGATTTGAAGCGAAAAGGAATCCCTGTAAAAGACCGGACAATTGGAAACTCTCGATTTAAAGAATATTATTTATGAAACAAACTACCGCATTAACTGACCACGAACAACAATACATTTTAGCCAACTACCAGCAATTTAAGCGATTACGGGTCAGGGCTTGGCGATGGGCTGGACTTCAAGGAACAAATGTTCAGCACTTGTACAAAAGCTAAATAGCATTAA
>CAZGWG010000572.1:0-1584 GCA_964529165.1 uncultured Sphingobacterium sp. | reverse complement strand
CCTTTAAACGCCACTGCTGTAGCCTTGCTATCAACATTTGAAAGCGTTTTTAAAACACCGTTTTTCCAATACGCTGCATAGGTTGTATTATTGATTTTTTTTGTTCCGGCTATGTAAATGTCAAAGTTTTTGTAATTCGGGTATTGTGATTGACCACCGGCTATTGACGGACTCGATTTTTTGCAAGCGTTAATGCTTAATACAACCAACAACAAAATAATGAATCTTTTTAACTTCATAAGGCAAGGGATGATAGGTAAATATAGGACTTTAATGCAATTAAGATATCGCGCTATGAGAGTTATTTGAGTGTTTATAATGGGAATGATACGAGGGGGTGAATCCAAATAGTCAGCCTTCCAGTTCCTTAAACAAATATCTGTCATCATACTCAACATCATAATCTTTTAGAATTTCCAGATATTCATCCCTAAAACTTTTCTTAGCGTGATGCCCCTTTTGATTAACAATATATTTTACCACACCATCAATTTGTGAGCGGCTATTGCTGAATGCACCGTACCCTTCCTGCCATTGGAATTTGCGAGCTGTCAGTTTTTCTTTATTAATGAACTCAGAACTATCGCCTTTTACCAGTCTCATTAGGTCGGATATTGACTGCTTAGGATTGAGCCCGATAAAAACATGCGTATGATCCGTAGCTGAATTAATGGCCAATAACTTGTGCCCGTTGTTTTGAATAATACCGGTGATGTATTTGTGTAAACGTTCTTCCCAATCAGGTTTGATCAAGGCTTCTCGATATTTCACCGCGAAGACCAAATGGATATATAACTGTGTATAAGTATCAGGCATATTATAAAAATATGGATTTATTGCGAATTAAGGGTAACCCTTCCAGGGCAAAATTTTGCATTCCATTTTTTTCTACAAACAGGTAGCCCCTCTGGGGCATTTTTGATTAAGGTAAGTTAACATCAGAAAGAAGATAATTTAATAAATGTACCAAGATTGGTTCAGGCAAGGCGATTAGTAGTAGCAACGGCTGTTGTGGGAAAAATATTGAATAATAAGACATGCCCCAGCTGTATTTTCCTATTTTAAATTGACAAGACATGCCCCAGCGGTGCAACTGATCATCATGAATTAGATCGACCTTTTTTCAAAGCGATAAGCCATGCTCCAGTGGCGCAGCCTATTTGAAAGCGACAAGCAATGCCCCAGCGGGGCTACCTGTTTGTAGAAAAAGAAATTGAATTGATTTGTGCCCGGAGGGGCTACCCATCACCCGCGATACATTCTTTTTCATAATAGTTAGCGCTTTTCACCCCAAAAACCACATAAAATACGGCATTCTCCTCACCATACCTCAACAATCATCCGCTATTTGTTAAAAACTCAAAATTTACTCACAAAACCAAACTAATTGGCTAAAATTTAACCATATAAAGGCTAATATTAATAACTTTGCCAGCGTTTTTTAACAATAACAATGAAAAGAGATAAACTAATATTTAAGCTGTTAGACGAAGAGCAGCAACGCCAGGAAGAAGGTTTGGAATTGATAGCATCAGAAAACTTTGTGAGCCTTCAGGTTATGGAAGCCGCGGGTTCTGTTGCTAC
>CAZGWG010000571.1:0-1611 GCA_964529165.1 uncultured Sphingobacterium sp. | reverse complement strand
TTTTTACCCGCTACTTTCATGTTGTGCTGTATAAATAATCAAACTGATAAATTTCAGGCAGGTTCATATCTACTTCATTATCTTCCCATATTTCCCAAAGAGTTCCATCTACCTTGTTATTTTTATAATCTATTTCCATCCTGCCCCAAACAAAATTTAAGTCAGGAAAGAAAGAATATTTAAAAACCGAAAGTAAAGAGATGTGCTGCCCGGAACTAATAAGTCCGTATAAAGACCCTTCTAATATGGTGCGTGGAATCCTTCGCCAGAATAGCTGCTCAAAGGTCATTAAAGCGCCGAGTTTCTTTGATTGAGTAGGGAAGTAGGGATGCCGCCATAATGAAGTTCTCTTTTGTAACAGACCTACCTTCTCATTTAAGAATAAAGTGCCTGCTATTGAGTTCCTGGGGCTGCTGTCTATGAATATCTCTATGTCTTCATTATTCTTTATGGTGGCTATCTGCGATTGAGTATGGGTGTGGCCTATGATCTTTGTAGATTCGGTAAGACGTACCGTGTACTCGAATCGAATATCATTGTAATAGGTTTCTCTGATAGCGCCCGATAAATCTGCTATTCTCAGATAACAGTAGATTAATCCATCAAAAGGAATAGGATAAAGACTACTATCCATCTCAATTGTGTGCCATTGGTTCGTGTTGTCGCCTGATAATACATCGTAGGCGAACCCTACACCCGATTGCCACATATTAGTGCCTGATACCTTTGCAGGATTGTGAAAATATTTCGTTGTAGTCCCATCGGTAAGGGCAAGATAGGCTTGCACAGTTACCACTCCGCTTTGACTGTCCTCTGTTTTGAAAGAGAATGAATATTTAAAACTATCCCCAGCGTTTACTTCAATAGGATAGCTTTTGATGTCTTTTGTAACCACTAGAACCCGCTCTATCTCATTATCCTGCGCGTCCGAGGTAACACGAATAAAATAAGTTCCGGTGCCAGAATCTAATCTTTCGCTTACATACCACCACGGCGCATTGTATTCGCTTATCTTTTTTAGATTCACCCCTGATCCAGCAGTGTAGGTTCTTATTAAGCTACCTAATTGTTTAAGATCAAAATTTCTTAGTAGCTGCCGGGGGTATTGATAATTAAAAGTTTCTTTATCGTACTCAAAAGGTCTTAATATTTTACGAAGCAAACCGGTCTCTGCTTTGATATTTTCATCTACCCCAGCGGTAAATACTTCTCCCATTATAGTTGCACCAATAAGATTAAAAGATGAATCGTACTTGTAATCTTCTAATAGATTATTATAGTACCTTAGCTCATCCCATCTAACTATATTCCATTCACCGTTAGCCTGGAATAAAGTCATATTGAACCTCTCTAAAATCTTAGTGAGTACATCGTAACAATCGGAAAACTCGGTATCGCTTTTTAAGAAGGTTTGCGGATCAATTAAAGTTTGCGAAAGGAAGTCTTCAGTTTGTATTTGAGATACTTCGTTGATCTTTCCGAAAACGTTCGTATTTAATTCAAGCCCGGTAACTGAGAGGCACATCCTAATAATCATTAACAGGGAAACCTTATCGAGTAATTCAGGGGTAGAATAAACGTTTATTGATGCTGTGCCGATGTAATTATCTG
>CAZGWG010000570.1:0-1612 GCA_964529165.1 uncultured Sphingobacterium sp. | reverse complement strand
GTAAATCAGGAACCTCCATTCTTCATCAGGGCTACTTTTGTTGGTTTTAAAGCACAGGATTTTCAAATATTGAGATTTGAGAGTACGCCATTGCAACTAACCCTTGTAGACGATGCACTTCTTGAAGAAATAGTGGTCACTTCAAGACGCCGTTCAGAAGTATTACAAGATGTTCCAATTCCGATCTCGGTTGTGGGAAGAGCGCAGATTGAGGAATCAGGTTCATTCAACGTAACCAGAGTAAAAGAGTTAATTCCTTCGGTTCAAATGTATACCTCAAATCCAAGGAATACCGGGGTTAATATCAGAGGAATTGGATCACCCTTCGGTCTTACCAATGATGGTCTTGATCCCGGTGTAGGTTACTATGTTGACGGAGTGTATTATGCACGTCCGGCGGCAGCAACCCTTGATTTCATTGACATTGATCGTATCGAGGTATTACGCGGTCCACAGGGAACACTATTTGGCAAGAACACCAGTGCGGGGGCTTTTAATATCGTGACCCGCAAGCCGAGCTTTACTCCTGATTATAGCTTTGAAACCAGTTTCGGAAATTACGGATACATCCAGGCCAAGGCTTCGGTTACAGGTCCTTTAAGTAAGAAATTTGCTGCCCGTCTTTCCTTTTCAGGAACACAACGCAATGGTGTTGTAGAGAATGTACGTACCGGCAAATTCACAAATGATATAAACAATCTCGGATTTCGTGGCCAGTTGCTATTCAAACCGAATGATAATACCTTCATTACTTTAGCAGCCGATGCATCTGATCAGCAGCCGGATGGCTATGCTCAGGTAGTAGCTGGGGTGGTGACCACAAAACGTCCGGCTTACCGCCAGTTTGATGCCATTATCGCCGATCTTAATTATACACTTCCAAGCAGGAATGCATTCGACCGTAAGATTGATCATGATACTCCATGGAATTCCGGTAATGAACTGGGAGGTGTTTCATTAAACATTGAGACAAAAATAGGTCCGGGAACATTGACCTCAACCAGTGCGTGGCGCTACTGGAATTGGGATCCTTCAAATGACAGAGACTTTACAGGCTTACAGGCTTTAGCAAAATCTCAAAACCCTGCTGAACATCGTAACTGGTCTCAGGAAGTTCGCTATGCAGGACAGTTAACAGAGAAATTAAGTGGTGTTGTAGGTTTATTCTACATTGATCAGGAAGTGAAGATCAATGGAACTGAAGAATCTGGTACAGCTCAATGGCGTTTTTCTCAAAGTTCAACCAGTGCATTATGGAAAACTCCCGGTCTTCTGGAGGGATATGGTATCTATACAAATTCATCTATTAAATCACAAAGCGCTGCGGCATTTGCAAGCATAGACTGGGAAATCGCAAAAGGCTTTCACATATTACCGGGAGTTCGTTTTAATTACGATAATAAAGATGTAAACTATAACCGGGTTGCAAGAGGTGGATTACAAACTACTGATGCCGCATTATTAGCTATAAAAACTGGAGTATATAGTGATCAATTCTATGTGGCAAGTGCCGATGAACGGAATTTTACCTATTCACTTACTGCATCTTACAGACCTAGCAGACGCCTGAATGCCTTTGCTACTTATTCAACAAGTTTTAAACCCGTTGGAG
>CAZGWG010000569.1:0-1615 GCA_964529165.1 uncultured Sphingobacterium sp. | reverse complement strand
CCGCTTATTATATGAATTTGGGGAGAACCTGGGACTAGCCTTTCAGTTGCAGGACGATATACTCGATGTATACGGAGACCCTGAAAAGTTCGGAAAACAAGTTGGAGGAGATATCCTTGCAGATAAAAAAACCTTTCTTCTGATCAAAGCTCAGGAACTTGCAGCAGGAGAAACTGCTACAGAGCTTGACAAATGGCTTAACAAGCAGGACCTTGATCCTGCCGGCAAGGTGAATGCCATCACCTCGATCTATAATTCACTGGGCGTTAGAAAACTCGCAGAAGCTGAAATGGAAGATTATGTCAGGAAAGCAATAACAGCACTTGATAAAATCTCTCTTGAAAATCCAAGCAAAGAGCTTCTCAGAAAATTTGCAGAACAATTACTGATCAGAGAGCATTAAAAAAGCCCTGATTTTCATCAGGGCTTTCATATAATGAGTTCTTAATTCTAAAATTAAACTTCCGCTGAAGCATCATCAGATGACGCTTTCTTTGCCGGAGCTTTCTTTGCTGCTGGCTCTTTTTTAGCTGCTGCAGGCTTTTTAGCTGCAGGCTTTGCTGCTACTTCTACCCCTTCCTCAACTACTTCAGCCTTTGGAGCTGCTGCTTTCTTCGCTTTTGGAGCCGCATCTTCAACTACAACTGCTGCTTCTCTTGGAAGAATAGAAACATATGATTTATTATCATATCTCTTTCTGAAAATTACGGTACCATCAATCAATGCAAAAAGCGTATGATCTTTACCAATACCTACGTTTCTATCTGGATGGTGCTGAGTACCGCGCTGACGCACGATAATATTTCCTGCAATTGCAGCCTGACCACCGAAGATCTTAATACCTAAACGCTTGCTATGTGATTCGCGACCGTTTCTGGAACTACCGGCTCCTTTTTTATGTGCCATGTTATTTTATAATTTATGAATTGTAAACAATTCAGGATTTTAAACTTAAACTAATTGTAATCGTTTTGATTAAAGAGCTATTACCTATTTCCAATTACCTATTTCCTATAAAGAAATACCAGTAATCTCAATTTTGGTAAACATCTGACGGTGTCCGTTTTTCTTCTTGTAACCTTTACGACGTTTTTTCTTGAAAACGATTACTTTTTCACCTTTTAAATGTGACAGTATCTTAGCACTTACTTTGGCTCCTTTTAATGCTTCAGCACCAATTGAGAATTTACCATTGTTTTCAGCTAATAATACGTTGTCAAATTCAATACTAGCGCCTTCTTCTCCTTGTAAACGGTGTACAAAAAGATATTGGTCTTTAGCAACTTTAAATTGCTGTCCGGCTATATTTACTATTGCGTACATTATTAATATATTTTTTTAAATGAGGTGCAAATATATGAATATTTCTTATGAAAGAAAAACTAATTCAGAATAATTGGTCTGAATGGAAATACCTCAATTTCTGTCCACGCAAAACTTCGCTAAGTTAACTGAGTTTGATATAAGGAAGGTCAAAACAAAATGGTTTTATTTAGTAATATAAAGATTCTGGAGCCAAAATAACTTAATGATGAAACCAATACCTGCGTTTTATAGGTTAGTGCAGCCCTTTCCTCCGGAGTAGTTCCGGCAGGAAATTGCGTTTGTATCACAT
>CAZGWG010000568.1:0-1619 GCA_964529165.1 uncultured Sphingobacterium sp. | reverse complement strand
TTGATAACTATTACATGACTACTTTCATATATATACAGCCAAATTTGACAGATATGTATGATTTTTTCATACATATAAACAAGTTGTAGGCAATTTTAAAAAACGATGTACAAAAAATTAACATATAGTGGAACAGAATGCAATAACTATTTGTATTTTTCATTTGATGCCGAATACTTCGACACAAAAGAAATTACGGAAAAGCTAAATATTGAACCAACTTCTGTGATGATAAAGAAAGAACCTGTGCCGAAATCTACAGCGTGGAAATATCAAATTGATGCAGGAAATGAAATTGATTTAGAAACTTTCCTTGAAAAACTGATTGACATATTTGAACCCAAAATAGAAATCATCAATAATCTAAAGGACAAATTGAATTTAACTACAAGAATACAGTTTGTGATTGACATAGATATTAATCCTGATTCGTCAACACCATATTTCGGACTAAATAAAAGAACTATCGATTTTTTAGCCAAAACCGAATCTAAAGTTGACTTCGACCTTTACAAAGCTGACACAATTGGAATATTGGAAAAACGGAATGAATAAAAAAACTGCCTACAACACACGCTACAAGCAATTTGGGGATTTGGCTTAATGGAAAAATTGATTTGTATTTGGAAGATTTGGCAAATCCGAAAATAACGCTTCCTTAATCCCAAACTGCTTGTAGCGCTAGAACGTTAGCGGTAATATTAAGACGACACAACAGACAATGAAATTTTATTTAGGACTAACAATGTTTCTTCTTCTTTCTTGCCAAAACAGACAAGACAAAAGCGTTACGTCAAATAATGACACCACTCAACTAAATTCAACTGAAACAGTTTCGACAGACACTGTTCAACTTGAAGAGGTTTTCATTGACAGCACAACTGTTGGAAGGAAGAAGTTCAATAAGGTCGAAGTTTATAAATACAGAGCAACAGACAGCAATTATGTTAACATAAATTTTTACACCAAGCAAGGGGACAAATGGAAACTCATTCAAACAATACATTTTTTGAAAGACGGAGTTATAGGTTGTGACACAAAATTGAGCGACTTCAATAATGATGAACTAAATGATATGACAATTGTATCCTCTGTTGCAGCAAGAGGAGCTAATGAGGTAAGACGCTTATTTATTTATGACAAGACAAAGGACCAGTTAATCGAAATGAAAAATTCGGAGAATTATCCTAATATGCTTTACAATAAGGAACTAAATTGTATTGACGCATTCTTAGTTTATGGCGGTAGCTCGACAGTTTTTCTTAGAATTAGCGGAGACAGTTTAAAAGAGTTTGCAAGTGTTGAAGCAATGGACGGTGTGACAGTTAAAGAAATTGACAGAAATGGAAAGGAAAAAATCATATTTCAGGACATGAAAAATAAAGCGGCTTACATTCGTTTCAAGACATATAAACCATTAAAGGAATATGATGAATATTAGAAATACTACCGCTAACACGAACTGTGCAAAAAACCAAATAAATCAAGCGATATTTACTGCATAATTTTTGTCGTAAGGAATTCCTGATTTTACTACGGCAAAAACTTGTTTCAAGAGTTTGTTGCACACGGCTATAATCGCCAGCTTTTTATTCTTTCCTTTTGCCACCAATCGGTCG
>CAZGWG010000567.1:0-1624 GCA_964529165.1 uncultured Sphingobacterium sp. | reverse complement strand
TTTCTTACCTGATTGGTGCAGGCGGTGCATATGCAGGTAAAGCAACAGGAGTAAACGTTGTTCCGGTAGTTTATACAGTAACACAACAATAATAATTGTCGGAGTTGTTTTACCAACTCTGACAAGGCTATGATATAAAAAAGATTCAATTTAATATGAAAAAGGCATTATCCTTATCCGTATTCCTTTTCATAACAATGACACATGCTGTACTTAACGCACAGACTCTGGGTTTAAACATTAAATTGTTGGATGCTTTATCTTTTACGATAAGTCAGCCAGAAAGTCTCAATCTCGAGTATATTAATAGCGGTAAAATGAAGGACAAGCTTATAGCCAGAATTCCAGATCATATTACCGTGATTAGTTCAAGGGGTTATGAAGTGAAAGCGGTTTCAGGTTTTGGCATTGAAAAGGAATCTAAAGTCAGTCTTACCTCGCATATAAGTAAAACAAATAAGGGGAATACCTCAGGGCTTGTTTTTGAAAGTGGTGTTCAATTACCCTCTCCCAATGGAAAGTCCGCGACGGTTATATCCGCTTCGAATACTTCCTGGAATGGAATAAATCCAGAAAATAAATTCGATATTGATTATGCCGTAGAAGCTACTTATTCCCAAGGAAGAGCTGGTATTCCGCCTACCATTCCTGTGATATTTACAGTGCTTCAGCCCTGAGGATTTCAGCCATAATTTTATTGAGCTTATAATTTCCCATATTTTAATTATCTCCTGCTTCGGTAATTATTTATTCTCAGGGTGCCGGCTCATCATTCAACAGTTCTATTGGAAGAGATTAAGATAGACGATCTTCCATCTACCAAGGTGAGTAGTAATTGGCAGGATTTAGTTTTTAATGAAATAACAAAAGATCACCTTAATGTTTTAACCCGGCTGACAGAATTAGAAGATGCTAAAGGTATATTAAGCCTAATTGATCATTATTTTTTGCTATGGGTTATGGACTAAGAGCCATCATATCTGAGCAATACTCACCTTATAGATATTTTTTCAGATTTCTAGCTGATTGCTCATAGCTGATTGCTCAATGCAATCAACGTCATATCATTGTTAAAATACACTAAGGGAAGTAACAGTTGTTTAGAAATAGAGCAGAAAATTCCTCATCAGTGAGATTCTATTAGTTTAATAGTTTTCATCGGTTTCTGATAGATGCAGTAATTCTTAGGATTTCTATCACAAGAATCAAATAATTCTTATTGAAGCTGATCAGGCTTTTGCGGATGATTTAGATATAGGCAATACATTAAACAGAGCATATCTGATTGGTACAGCGTATAAGTTTGATGCCACCTGTTTTTACTGTTATTCAAAATGACATGCGCTATACTCAGAATTAAAATTAACATCAATCAATTCATTTGACTAACGGAGTTCTGGAAACACCAGAGAAAATGGTTTAGCTTTTATCCCAGGTCCAGGTCAAACTGAATTCTAATATTCAAATTGAGGGAAGTTCCAAATAAGAAATAAGTTCTGATTCCAATACCCCTTATACAATATTAACTACTCCTTTTGAGTATCCAATTCCCCATTCGGGAAAAAAATATCTCATAAAATACCGTTAAATATCCTTGTAAATGCCCTTTTTGGACTGTTTAGTA
>CAZGWG010000566.1:0-1652 GCA_964529165.1 uncultured Sphingobacterium sp. | reverse complement strand
TGCCACTGGGCGCACGCATTGACGGCCGGGTGACCAAGGTGTTGGTGACCGAGGGCGACAAGGTCGAAGTTGACTCCCCACTGGTCCAACTGGATGACCGCGAGCAGTCCTGGGTGGTCAAGGAAGCCGAAGTCACGGCCGCCAGCGACGCCGAGATCAAGTCCGCACGGGCGTTGGCGATTTCCGCCCGCTGGCTGGAAGACCACACCGCCGCCGCCCACGAGAAGAACGCGGCCAGCGATTATGAAGTGGAACAGGCCAAGGCCAAACGGCTCAAGGCCGACGCCGATGTCGAACTGGCGCTGCTCAAGCGCGAGCAGGCCAAGGCCAAGTTGGAGGTGGAAAAGGCCCGCTTGGACAAGCACAAGGTGCTGGCCCCGTTCGCCGGCATCGTGCGCAAGATCGAGGCCAAACCCGGCAAGTCGGTGCAGAACGGCGCGGAACTGCTGACCCTGACCGCGCTGGATCCGCTGAAGGCCGAGATCCACCTGCCGGCCGCGCTCTACGCGCGGTTCAAGGCTGGCGACGCCTGCCGACTGCATGCGGGCTCCCCGTTGGATCGCATGCTGGAGGGCAAGGTGGCGTTCAAGGACCCGGTGCTGGATCCGGCCAGCGGGACCTTCCGCTGCTTGATTGAGATCCCCAACCCGGAGTTGTTGCCGGCGGGGTGGACATTTACGTTGGAAGATCCGGTGGCGCAGGTCGCTCCCGCCCAAGTCCGCTGACCTGGCGCGCAAAAAAGCCCCCGGCGGTGGCCGAGGGCTTTGCGGGTGGGAGTGTGACAGAAGGCGAATTACGCCAATACCAACTTCTTTTCCGCAAATTCCTTTTCCGCCTTGGACTCCAGTTTCTTGAACTGGCCATGCTGGATGAGGTGGGCAAGCACATGGTCCAGGCGCGTCTGCCATCCGGCGCCATCTTCCTTCAGAGCGCGCATCACCAAGGGCGAAAACAGGATGGTGGTCTTCACCTTGGTCGGCGCCTTGTTCGGACCACGATGGCGCTTGGCCAGGCGAAGCTTGCCGGCCTCGTAGGCGGCGACGATCCTCGGGTGGCTTTCACGGGCAGGGCGGAAACCGCTGAAATCCGTGATCTCGGGCGAATCCACGGCATCCCGGTCGTCCTGCTTGGCGCGGGCGGCTTTCTTACCGGCGGTGGTGTTGGCGGAGGGCAGCGACATAGGATTTCCTTTCCTTGGGTTCTGCTGTTCGGAGGCTGATGACGCGAATGATGTTGGGGTCACGGTGCGTATAGATGAGACAGTGGATGGTTCCGTCAATCGGGGCGAAGGCGAGCATCCGCACCTCGTTGTATTCCCGCCCGTCTTCCTTCTCGATGGCATTCGACCAGTCAAACTGCTCCACGGAGTTGAAATCCACCTTGTGTTTCTTGAGGTTTTGCTCGGCTTTTATGTCGTCCCAGTCGTACTCGATGCCATCTTCATCTCGGTCACTCATTCTAGGTCTCCTGTTTGTTGCTCACGGCCATATCGTACATATCTTTTGGTTGTTGTCAAGCCCAACCCAACATTTTTTCACCGGGCACCACCCGCCACAGGGCTGGGACGAACCGGCAGCACTCGCCTCACCACCCCCCGCCCAGCACCTTGTAAAGCATCACCACATTGAGCGCCTGCTGGGTTTTCGCGTCCT
>CAZGWG010000565.1:0-1655 GCA_964529165.1 uncultured Sphingobacterium sp. | reverse complement strand
GGGAGAAGTAATTTTTTTTTTTTTTTTTTATACGCCCTGGAACGGGAAATATCAAGATAAATTGGTAATTCCAGGCATCTATGTCTACAAAATCACATCAAAAGATAAGTTAATTAAGTTTGGAGAAATAACCATTATTTACTAATGCTCAATTGATGTATAGCGTCCATGAGATTCTTTATGGATAAGGGAGTGTACGCTGAACTGTGTCAGGATTTGATTTTGGAATATTCAGCCGCCAAGGAAAAATTCCCGATCAGCCTGTAATCGGTCACCGAATTTAATATACAATTGAGACATCGTCAAGCCCCAGTTATGGATTGACATGGTCCATTTTTTGGAAAGATCTCGGACAACCAAGTACACCAATTTTAGAAGCGCCTGGTCAGAGGTAAAAGCTCCTTTTGTTTTCGTTACTTTTCTGATCTGGCGGTGCATTCCCTCAATTGCGTTTGTCGTGTAAATGACCTTCCTTATTTCAGTAGTATACTCAAAAAAGGTAGACAGATTCACCCAGTTATCCATCCAAGATTTAACGGAAAGAGGATATTTCTTGCCCCACTTGTCCTCGAATTCGAGGAGCTTTTCATAGGCTTGTTCCTGATTAACTGCTTTATAGACAGGCTTTAAGTCGGCTATGACAGCTTTTTTGTCTTTTTCAGGCACGTATCGAATGCTGGTACGGATCTGATGAATAATACAGAGCTGAATTTTCGTCTTTGGAAATACTGCTTCTATCGCTTCGGGAAAGCCCTTTAAACCATCGATACAAGCGATAAGAACATCTTCAATGCCTCGCTGTTTCAGGTCTGTTAAAACAGATAGCCAAAATTTGGCCCCTTCATTTTCAGACAAATAAATCCCAATCAGGTCCTTTTTCCCTTCTCGGTTTATTCCCAATATGTTATAAATCGCCCGCGATTCCACGGTACCATTATCGCGCACTTTATAATGCATGCAGTCCAGAAAAACAAACGGGTAAACTGCTTCTAATGGCCTGTTGCGCCATTCGTTCATTAGCGGAATTATCTTATCAGTGATATGAGATATCTCAGTAGCAGATATTTCCATTGCATACATTTCCTTGACATATTCCGAAATGTTGCGGGTACTCATACCGCGGGCATACATCGCAATTACTTTATCTTCAAGCTCTTCAGTGATAATTAATTGACGCTTGGGTAGAATTTTGGGCTCAAAAGTGCCCTGGCGATCACGACTGCTTTCAATCTCTAAATGGCCTGACTGAAGGCTTCGGACGGTCTTTTTTGTCTTACCATTTTTACGGTTATTCTCCCCAGCGGCTTTGCTTTCTTCCAGGTGGTTGTTCAGCTCACCTTCAAGCATAGCTTCAAGAAGATGTTTTAACATTGGAGCGAAAACACCGTCAGTACCGCCCATCTTTTTGCCGTCATAGAGACCTTGCATCGCTTCCTCTTTGAAGCGTTCGAAATCAAAGGATTCGTTTGTCTTCATTGTGTCTATAAGTTAAAATCAATTTACTTATTTTCCCCTTAAAAAAATTAAGAGGTGACACAGTTTAGTTTACAGTCTCATTGATAACTGCATTAATTTTTCAACTTCTGTCTGGATAAATTTTATATAATCCCGTGTCATAGACCATTTTTTTCACCAAGATATAATTATCTTTCTTG
>CAZGWG010000564.1:0-1657 GCA_964529165.1 uncultured Sphingobacterium sp. | reverse complement strand
ACCCAAATGCCCGTTACAGTGGTATGACGGTTACAGGCTCTTATGTGTTTGCCTGGACAATAAGCAACGGTACCTGCTCCAGTACCGATTATGTTGAACTTACGGCCAGTGCTACAGGTTGTACCTTACCGGTAAGTCTTACACATTTTTCTGCTGCTGCACTGGGATGCGATGTAAAACTTGACTGGCGTTCCTCATCAGAGATCAATACATTGAAATTTATCGTGGAAAGGTCTACTGATGGTAATAACTTTACTGCCATTGGTGAAGTAATGGCGGCCGGAAACAGCAGCACTGAAATAAACTATTCATTTACAGATGCGAATGCTATAGATTATCCTACTTATTATTACCGGTTGAAAATGACGGACAGGGACGGGACATTCAAATATTCCGGTACAACGGCAATAAGGGTAAGATGCCAGGCAAGTAATTACCTGAAAGTATTACCGAATCCTGTTTCAAAAGGACAGTCATGGAAACTTGATATTTATACTGAAATTAAAATTGCAAAAGGTCTAATAGAAATACGTAACACAACAGGCCAATTGATCCATACCTACCCGGTTGTATTACAGGAAGGAAGGAATATGATCAGTTACCCGGCAGTTTTACTTCCTGCAGGAGTATATATGGTTCAGTTAAAAAATGATAAGACGCTAATATCTTCTGCCAGATTTATTGTTCAATAAATTTGATGCTTCAGCATCTTCTATCAGCTCCGGACCTGTTCCGGAGCTGTTTTTTTATATAAATACTTCTTAGACCCGTAAACCCATATGCCCCATATCAATTATATCAAATCACCCATCAAGGAAGTGTATAAGATACTAACAACACAGGAAGGTCTTTGTGCTGTTATAACTGGGCCATGTTTTTACTAAGTCTTAAAATTTTTTGTGAAGAAGGTAGGGGGACTTCCTATCAGAAAAGAAAGTTTTAACATCCGGCAAACTGTTGTTGATGTTTTAAATAATAAAAATGAAAAAGAGCCGGTGCATTACACATCAGGCTCTTTTCTGATTAACGATGTTCTCTGATATTTCTATTGTTTAGTCAAAATCAAAAAAATCGGATAAAAAGGATTTCTTTTTACGCCCTTGTTGCGGGTATTTATTGTTATCTGAGTACTTATCATGTTTGGTATGGTCCTGCGTATAGGGCCGGTTGTCATCTTTGAAGGTATTCTTTTCTTCATTATTAGGCTGGGCTCTCTGGGCAGCATGGTCTAATAACTTGTCCAGTTCTCCTTTATCCAGCCAGACGCCTCTGCATTGGGGGCAATAATCAATTTCGACGTTATGACGTTCCGTCATTAACAGGGTCTCGTTACAATTAGGACATTTCATATTTATTCAAATAATGTTTTGCAAAATCTAAATTTAATTAAAATAAATAAAGAAGAATCTTTTTAGTTCATAAAGAAGGCATTCTTTATAGCGGTTGCTAAGATTATTTTATGTTCTAATAAAAGTTCGTAACATCCGTAGGGTCTCCAACGTAAACAAACCGTGATGTTTTATAAATACGTAGTGTATATACCAAAACAAAAAAGGTAACTAATTGCTTAGTTACCTTTTGAGTGCCCCGGACCCCAACTTTAATCGGGGTAGGACCATTGCTAGCCACCCCGATTAAGATCGGGGCATGCCTACCA
>CAZGWG010000563.1:0-1670 GCA_964529165.1 uncultured Sphingobacterium sp. | reverse complement strand
ATTGCTTGCAATTATTTACAGGAGAAAGGTCATGTGGTGCTGGAACTCAATTTCCGATTCAATCATAAGGAGATTGATATCATCTCTCTGGATAAAGATATTCTCGTTTTTACAGAAATAAAAGCAAGAAGCAATTATGCTTTTGGTTATCCTGAAGACGCCGTAACACTTAAGAAACGGTAATGTGGTCAAAAATAGTTGGTTTTTGGGGTGATTAATATCAGAACTTCATATTTCCAGATGAAGGATAACAAGCGCTGCTGAGGAGCAACTTGCGAGCAATAGTCTGGTAACATATACTGAAAATGGAGGCGGCTTAATATAGGCTGCCTCTTGCATTTTCTGGTATGTTCCATGGCAGGAAAACCTATTTTACATCCTGGTTTTTGAAGTAGATATACCATTTGATAAAGTTCTTTTTGCTTTCAAATCTTAAGCCGTGATGCAGTGTGATCTTTTCTTTAAGATGAGTAAAATACCCTTCCAGTTCATTGGTACTATACGGTATTTCAGGGTCATTTAAATAGCAGAATAATTGAGGAATGGCATTGATCAGATGACTGCAGGCCATGTGCAGATTTTTATGCTTGTACCACCACCGGCCCGACTCCTCATTAAAAGATTTCTCTTCAAGAAATATGATGTGCTCCTGGTGCCACCGGTAAAAATCCACCAACCAGCATTGGGCCTGTTCTACTGTTTTGAGTCGGGTTATATTCCTTGATATTACTAACAACTGCACGGCCTGTTCCAGCTTAGGATTTCCGCTTAAGTAGTTCTTAACCTGCCTTTTAATATGAACCAGGCATCGTTGTATGATTGCATTTGGGTACACTTTTGATACTGCTTTCAGAATGGCCCTATGTCCATCGCAGGTGACACTGTATACTTCAACTCCAAGTTTTTTCAGGTTCTCCAGATCCTCTTTAATCTCCTTATATTTTTCGTCATTTGTCTCTCGGAAAAGCTGGACATATTGGATGTCATAATCGTAATATAAGACCAGGCAAAGGCCATTGGTAAAGTAAGTACCATCTATGAGCAAGTGTACATTTCCTTTGCTCCTGATGATATTCTGTGGTGGACTTTTAAGGTAGGTTTTGAAGAGTCTTTGGATACTGCTTTGGGACATACCGCTATCCCTGACCAGAAATTTATAGACTTGACGCTCCATGATCCATTTCCTAAACCAGACAAACTGATTGTTCAGCCGGACTCCTTCATTTGAATAGGAAAAATTATGAAAACAATCTTTACAATGATAGCGCTGTTTGCTGTTTTGAAATCCCCATTTCTGGACATTTATAGAGTCACATATAGGGCATTTTGAGTGCTTTTTTTCATAATACAAAAGTGGTCAATTGAAACCGGTTTCAATTGACCACTTCTATATTCAAGTTAGTAAAGGATTATAGCCAGTTTTACCAACTATTTTTGACCACATTGTCTTTTTTATTGGAACTGCATTTTGGGATTTTTACTTTTTGATTAAAATCTATTCTCCATCGTTTCTCACCACAACTACCCCATCAAATACATCTATCAATACGGGTTTTGTTTTATCTAAATCACCTGAAATAATCTTCTTGCTCAGCAAATTCATGATATCTTTTTGAATCAATCTTTTCAAAGGCCTTGCGCCAAACTGCGGGTCAAAGCCTTGCTCGGAA
>CAZGWG010000562.1:0-1675 GCA_964529165.1 uncultured Sphingobacterium sp. | reverse complement strand
TGACGCCCAAATTGCAATCTCCGAAGGAAAACCAGTCAGGGGAGTATTATCGCAGCATCGGTAAGCTCCCCCTTTCACGCTTTATTGATGCTGTTGTTGATAATAATATCTATGCATTAGTTATCACAGGTAGCCCCACCACTGAAGAGTTAACCGCGGCATGGCACGACATTAACAGCCAGTATGCAGACGCAATAGGAGATGCAGAGTATAAGATGTATCTATCTGCATTTAAGGAAATCACAGTACTTTCTCTTACACTGCAAACCATTGAGGCGATCATTGAAACGCTTAAATGTTTCCCACAAGTTGAATTGTTCGATGAATTAAACGCACTGCTTAGAACTGATTTCAAATTTGATTTCAACGATCAGGAAAAATATTTCTCCTTACTAAAAAGATGCTGGCAACGTTCCCGGCAATTCAAGATACAACTGGATATAAAGAATATCCACTTTGAAGGGATAAAGAAAAAGTTTAGTGAAGGCAAGGCTCCTAATCGGGAGTACTTCCAAAGCGTTTTAATAACGCTATCAGATCATGCAAAATATCAGATACAGGACAGTATTACCGTGTTTGAATTCTGTGAAAGGATACACAGATTGAACCGATACCATAACCAGTTAATGAAGGTAAAATGAGCTACGAAAAAGCAATGAAGTTGTATATAAAGCTAAGAGACGAGTATTTGCATCTCAATCCATTTGAACGCTCGTCTTATGCCGGCATTGATTTATATACAACGGTTCAACTATTGAATGCGATTCTGAAACAACATGACAAATCAATCGAAAGAACATATTAACAATGAGTGATGAAAGGATAGATAGTATCGTACACCGGCAGGCGGTGCAATCGGATTTCGATTTCATCATGGGCGGCTTGAATAAAGTCGTTGAAGCTATTAAGATAATTAACGGTGCAAAAATATCTGTTGGCGGTAGCGGGAATATGAGTGATGCGGCGAAAGCTACGGAACAGGCAGCAGTAGCAGCAGAAAAATTAGCTACGGCAACCGCTAAGGTAAAGGTGGCTAATGAGGCTATAGAGGCTACGGCGGGCGTATGGCGTGACATGCAGGGTACTATTCAACAGAATATTAAACTACAGATACAATACGAAAGTGAACTGCGAAAGGTAAAGGATAGAATTAAGGAAACGAATTTAGAATTAGCAAAAACAGGTAATCGAAATAATACCGCGCCCAATGCGCTGATTGCACTAAAGCAAAGAGAAACGGAGTTAAAACTTGCTATTGCAGAGGTAAACCAAACACTGAAAGCACAGACCAAAGAAGTACAGGCGGCAGAAACATCATACGATGCAATGAATCATGAACTTGGTTTGATGCGAAATTTGTATCGCAGTTTGTCGGCTGATATGCGCAATGATCCTTTAGTTGGAAAAGAGCTATTGGGTAATATAGAAAGGCTCGACACCGAATTAAAAAAAATTGACGCAACGATGGGTAACCATCAACGCAGTGTCGGAAATTATAAATCACACTGGAACGGCTTAGGCAATTCTATCAATCAAATCACAAGGGAATTACCAGCATTCACATTCTCCGCTCAAACGGGGTTCTTAGCGCTGTCAAATAACATTCCCATCCTTGCTGATAATATCGCTAAAACATCGCGTGAAATAAAAGCAATGAGGGCAGAGGGGCAGAAGG
>CAZGWG010000561.1:0-1681 GCA_964529165.1 uncultured Sphingobacterium sp. | reverse complement strand
CGGTCCAACCGGTATCAACTTTACTGTTTCTAATCCAGTGCCCAATGGAACCTTTATTCGTTGGGACTATAGCAATGAGCTGTCCCAAATCGGCACCTCCAGTAATACCGGTATCACCCTTTCTGCAAATACGCTTAACCCTTACAACAATGGATGGATCAGCTACACTTACCGGGTCCCCAATTGCCCGGTTCAAAAGACCGTTTACAAGTCAGTATCTTGTAATCTTAAACCATACAATCCAAATCTCTATGATGTGTTTATGGTGCAAACCAATACAGGAAACGGTCTAAGGCAGTTCCAGTTTTTCGAAGGAACATATTTTGCCAACTATGAAGAAGGACCATATGAGCCAACTTTTGAATGGGATATCAATGTTGTAGACGGCAACGATGAATGTGCTTCACCGCAAAACCATAAACTTAACGGACAGTTTGTCTCCACACCTTTTCTTGAAGATCAGGAAAATAAAAACTATTGTGTAAAGTGGAGTGTGAAAATTACCGACCCTCAGAAAAATGTTGTCGTTAAATCAGGGGAGCGGCACTTAGGTACCCCACATCTTGCGCAAAGGGATGATAATTCTATTGTCTACCTCGACGCTGTAATTACAGATAATGCCGCTTATGAACAGGTTGTTTCCAACCGTGTCAAAGGTAGTAACCTATCAGAAGATGAAGCCAATGACACTGTATTTGTCAATAACATGATCGAAAAGATAAGGGTGGAAGAACTGGCTCCATACTTAAAAGTTGATCCCGCTGATTTTGCCGTTATTGCAAAAAAAACTGTAGCAATTACAGCAGCAACTGGAAGTAAATTATACCCTAACCCTACAAGCGGTAACCTCAGTATTAAGCCTGCTGATGAGTTTACGGATAATATGGACATTAATATCATGCTGTATGACGTTACTGGCAAACTGCAGTTACAAGAGAAAGCTCCTTACAATTTGGGTAAAATCATAGATGTAAACATAGGAGGGCTGACCGACGGAATGTATATAATAGAACTGAATCAAGGTGAAAGGACAGAACGCCTCAAAGTTGTTAAAGGGGCTGGAAAATAAATATTTTGAGGACTGAGTGCCCCAGAATGGAAGCATTAAGAAGCCTGCCTTATGTAAAATATAGGGCAGGTTTTTCTATTTTTGATTCATGGAAAGTAAAATGTTCCTCGGAGTCATGGTTGATATAGATGGGAAGGAAGTGGCATTTAACTTCCTGATATCAGCAAACGCCTATGGAATGAATTGCAAATTAATAGCTGCAGGTTATTCTGCTTACCTGGACCAGGATCTCTTCAGGTTTTCTGGCGATATGCCAGACTCTTGGATCGAACCAGCTAAACAGAAGCTTCTTGAACTTCTGAGAGGCACTTCATAAATTCGACAGCATAGCTGGCTACAAGATCAGCTCTATCTTTCCCATTAATAACACGCCTGGCATTAGGAAAATCAGTCTTATACCGGTTAAGGTACTTGGATAACTTCACAGTTGTATATTTTCCATTCATCATACAAAACACATGACTGTTTGCGCCGCGCCGTATATCCAACATCAAATCAGGATTGCCTACCAGATCCAGGCCAAGGCGCTTGCCCTCGGCCTGATAGTTTTTCTTATGAGTTAAATGTGATGGGCCGCGACCATACCAGGGATAATACGATTTACCGCGCAAG
>CAZGWG010000560.1:0-1686 GCA_964529165.1 uncultured Sphingobacterium sp. | reverse complement strand
CCTTGCTGCGTTCCCACCCTGGGGGAGTTCAAAGGGAGCTGGTCGTAAAAGACTTGCCCGGCACAAAAGTAGAAAAAAAATGGAAATTTAGACTATAGCATTAAAATAGATAGATGAAATGCTAATATGGCAACAAAAATCTAGTATATTTGCCGAAATTGTAATTTTGATCTTTAATAATGGGATTTTTTGATTTAATCATAAAAATAGTTGTAAATCAAATAAAAACGGCGTATTTTGATTAATTTAGGCGGCTTAATAAATTTAATTCAATAGATGACAAATACTGACAACCAAACAATGGGTTTATATGATCCTTCTATGGAGCACGATGCCTGTGGAGTTGGTTTTATTGCAAATATTAAGGGGAAAAAATCACACAAGATTGTTAGTGATGCCCTTACTATTTTGGAAAACATGGAACACCGTGGCGCATGCGGTTGTGATCCGGATTCGGGTGATGGTGCGGGGATTTTAATTCAAATCCCACATGAATTTTTTAAACAGGAAGCTCTGAAGCTCAATATCAGTCTGGGTAAGGCTGGTAGTTATGGTGTGGGAATGCTTTTCTTACCAAAGAAAGCTACGATAAAGGAAGAGTGCAGAAGAGCGATCGGAAAGGCGGCTGATAAGCTTGGCCTTAAAGTATTGGGTTACCGGAAAGTTCCAATTAACAGCGGAATTATAGGGGAAGCTGCTTTCTCTTCTGAACCTGATATAGAGCAGGTATTCATTGCAAAACCTGCATCGCTACATACCCCTGAAGATTTTGAAAGGAAGCTATATGTACTTAAGAACTATGCTACCAAACTGGTTAGAGAAACAGTAGTTGGAGCTGAGCAGCAGTTTTACATCGTATCGCTTTCTCAGAATGTGATCATGTATAAAGGCGAGTTTACCAGTAGTCAGGTTAGGATTTATTTCCCTGATCTGAATAATAGTTTACTGAGCTCTGCATTTGGAATGATTCATTCCCGCTTTTCAACAAATACTTTCCCTTCATGGCGCTTGGCGCAGCCATTCAGATTCATTGCGCATAATGGGGAGATTAATACATTAAAAGGGAACCTAAACTGGTTCTACTCAGGTATTCGTTCATTTGCTTCACCTTTCTTTAGTAAAGATGAAATGGATATGCTTTTACCTGTAATTGATAATAATCAATCAGATTCGGCATGTCTTGATAATGTTGTTGAATTATTATTTCATTGCGGGCGTTCTTTACCGCATGTTATGATGATGCTTATTCCAGAGGCATGGGATGGGAATGATCAGATGGATCTTGCTACAAAAGCATTTTATGAGTATCATGCTACCCTGATTGAGCCATGGGATGGACCGGCAGCTATTGCTTTCACCGATGGACATATGATCGGGGCAACCCTCGACAGGAATGGTCTTCGTCCTCAGCGTTTCGTAATTACCAATGATGATCAGATTATTGTGGCGTCAGAAGCAGGTGTTTTACCGGTTGATGAATCAAAAGTAATTAAGAAGGGTCGTTTACAGCCTGGGAAAATGCTGGTAGTGGATACCGTAAAAGGTCTCATCATTGAAGATGAGGAGATAAAAAAGACAATTACAACTCAGCAGCCTTATGGTACCTGGCTGGAGAATTATAAGATCAGACTTGAAGATCTTGCTGAACCAAGGGTTGCCTTTACGCAATTATCCAACGAATCGACA
>CAZGWG010000559.1:311-1687 GCA_964529165.1 uncultured Sphingobacterium sp. | reverse complement strand
ACTGGTTACCCTGCACGACTGGATGAAGCGGGGCCTTCCCTGCCACAAGCAAAGAGGCAGAGTGTATTTCCTGCGCTCCGAAGTAATGGCTTACCTCAAACAGAAAGGCAATAAGCCAACCAAAGAGCCTGATTACCCACCTTACCTGTTAGATTTCTCTAACCCTGAAAAATCATAGACATCTAATCAATAATGATTTTCAGAAAAAAAAAAAAGAGGCTTTATCGGCAGATTTAAGTAAATTTGGCTATACAGATGAGCAAAGACAAAAGACATATAAAAGAAGTGTACCTGGTCCGTTGGAAGCAGCAAAAAAACCATGTCGAGATTTTTGACAGGCTAGACACTTTTGCAGCCAGCTACCCCGTATATGACTTGCCGACGCTCACACATGCGCTTGCCTTTGGGAATACGGTTTTTGAAGATGCTGATGTTTGCATAGAAAAAAAAGCAATCATATCAGCGCCTAAGCCCGATCTTCCCCGCAGGTTTTTCTGGGAATTTAATTACGATAAGATCGATTGGCAGGCCAATGCCGACACGATCGTACAACGCGTCCTCGAACGTGGATCTGCCAAACACTGGCAGGAGCTTATCCGGTATTATGGAAAAGAAAATATCGTTACTTCTCTCAAAGAAACTATAGCCTTTTTACCTGATGAATGCATAGGTGAGGCCTCTTTATTCTTTAACATGAATAAAGAGGATATGTTATGCTACAAACGCAAACAGTTGCAGCAGATACCCTGGCTCTGATCCGGAGCCTGATGGCTGACCGCCATTTTAATGATTTCGTTCTGGTAGGCGGTACCGCCCTTTCACTACAACTCGGTCATCGTAAATCAATCGACATTGACCTTTTTTCCCCACATACATTTAATATTGTTTCACTCGGGCGATGGTTAAAAAAACATTACAAGGCCGAAGAACTGAAGGTGCTTACAAGCGCGATCCTTTGTTATATCGACCAGGTAAAAGTTGATCTTGTAACACATGCTTATCCTGAAATTAACCAGCACCAAACGATTGATGGGATCAGGATCATGTCGCTTACCGATATAGCCGCAATGAAATTACATGCCATTGTCCAAAGTGGCGTAAGGCTCAAGGATTTTGTCGATGTTAGTTTTTTACTGGAACAAATGCCTTTAGCAAAAATGTATGCGGCCTACGAGGAAAAATACTTTCCCCATGCCAGCGTTGCGGTTGCGCGCCTGGCATTAAACGACACTTCCGGCGTCAATTTAAAAGATGAGATTCAATTGCTGGACCGTTCTTTTAATTGGCAGGATATCAGGCGGAGCCTGAAAACAGCAATAGAATTTCCAGGTAAAATTAAGCTACTCCCTAAAAGGTCACACCCTCCGTTAGATATG
>CAZGWG010000559.1:0-301 GCA_964529165.1 uncultured Sphingobacterium sp. | reverse complement strand
AAAATCTGTTCTGTTCAGCCGTTGCAACAGTGCCTGTTCGCAGGAGATTTGCTCTCATCACCTAGACACGTAATATTCCCTCGATATGAAAGAACAAAGAAGTGCCATAGCCAAACGCGTTGATCTCGTAAACTATCTGGCTGTACTTGGCTATGTGCCCCAAAAAATAAATGGCCAGAACTTCTGGTACCAGTCCCCTTTCCGACAGGAAAGAACTCCTTCCTTTAAAGTGAACCGGCTGCGCAATATCTGGTACGATCATGGGGAAGGGATAGGAGGCAATATAATAGATTTTGTTATC
>CAZGWG010000558.1:0-1698 GCA_964529165.1 uncultured Sphingobacterium sp. | reverse complement strand
GCAGGATTCTACCTCCTTAATACAGCGAAAGCTGAAATTAGGTTAAAACAGGGCAGGCCGTATTATCGACCAACTGGAGGCTGCACATATCGTAGGCCCCTTTGAAGGGAGCAAGGCCAGAGAAGTTCTCATACCTGACGAATATTCTTTGGAACAGTTCTTGAATACATTAGATAACAATGATTAATTAAAGAAAAAAACCAATGAAGAAGTTATTTATAGCTGCGTTTCTTGTTTTAGGCTCAGGAATAAGTGTGATGGCGCAGAGTGAAGTGAAAGCAAAGGAAATTCTGGCAGAAGTTTCAAAAAAGTACCGCAGTTATGACGTGATCAAAACCGAATTTTCTTACACCCTCGAAAATCCGGAAGCAAAGATAAAAGAAACCCAGGCCGGGACCTTATTTGTGAGATCAAAGGCTAATAAATATAAAGTCATTCTGAAAGGACAGGAGCTGATCAGCGATGGTAAAAACCAGTGGACTTATCTGAAAGCCGATAAGGAAGTGCAATTGAGTGAGGTTGATAATTCGGCAGATGCATTAAATCCTGCCAAATTATTTACGATCTATGAGAAAGGCTTTAAATCAGTTTACATGAACGACAGTAAAGTGAACGGAAAGACTATACAAAACATTGATTTGAGTCCTACAGATAGCAAGCGCAGCTTTTTCAAAGTAAAGCTGCAGATTGATAAGCTGAGCAAGCAAATTGTCAGCGCAGTAATCTTTGATAAAAACGGTAACCGTTATACCTATAGCATTAAGACTTTTACACCGAATATCAAGGTGCCTGAGTCTACTTTTGCATTTGATTCAAAGCTCTATCCGGGCGTAGAAGTGGTAGACCTGAGATAAGGATTATAAAAAATCTTTAAAGGCTTCAAACATTTAATGTTTGAAGCCTTTTTTGTTATTTTTGAAATGTAATGACCTTAAACTATACCCAGCATACACTAGATAAGCTCGAAGCCCTGATTAAAACTCTTGGTTTCAAACTGCGATATGAAAAGGGGAATTTTAAGACCGGATCCTGTGTTCTGGAGAAAGATCGTATCGTTATTGTAAATAAATTCTCGAACCTTGAGAGTAAAATAAATTCGCTTGCTGATTTGATTCAGCGATCAGAAACCGATGAAAACCTGCTTGATGAAAAGCAAAAAGCATTCCTTTACGTACTGAAGCAAACAAAAATAGAGTTTTGAAGATCACATTTTTAGGAACAGGAACCTCCCAGGGCGTACCGGTCATTGCTTGCGATTGCGTGGTTTGTGCTTCAAGAAGCAAGCATGATAAGCGTTTAAGGGTATCTGTTCTGATAGAAGATCAGGGAAAAACGCTGGTAATTGATGCAGGTCCTGATTTTCGCTATCAGATGTTAAGGGCAGGAGTGAGGCGACTGGATGCGATTCTGTTTACCCATGAGCATAAAGATCATGTCGCCGGACTCGATGATGTGCGGGCCTTTAACCATAAGCAGCAATCCGAAATTGATATTTACGCCCATATCAGGGTGCAGGAAGCCTTGAGAAAGGAGTTTCACTATATTTTCTCCGGGAATAATTATCCCGGTATACCCCGCTTAAGACTGAATAGCATCGAAGAGAATCAGCCTTTTGATGTATCCGGAATTACTGTGATACCCATATCGGTGATGCATTTTAAATTACCTGTTTTCGGCTTCAGGATAGGAGGCTTTACC
>CAZGWG010000557.1:0-1705 GCA_964529165.1 uncultured Sphingobacterium sp. | reverse complement strand
GAAAGATTGTAAGAAGGTTGTTGGTGAAGTGGGCTGAGTCGATGGAGCCGCCGGAGGCATTCCTTACATACGGCATCCAGCTTTTATCGATTATGTTATAAAACCAAACAGTATCCGCTTTTGGGCTTTGAGCAATAAAAGAATATGCTGTTAATCCATTAGGAACCGGGAATGTTCCTATAGGTATAGTTGGCCTGCCTTGTGATCGAGCAAACAGTGAAGCCAATAAAAAAATAAATATGATAAGTCTTTTCATAACTAACATTTGATAGTCCATAACACGCCTACGTTATCGACGAAATTTTTCTTTCCTGCATTCATAACTTTTGTTTTGAACTTAAATGGACCGTTGTTGTAAGTGTCAACCGTAGCTGCATCACCATGATCACCCATGGTTTGAGTGTATTCGCCCATTTGCCATGCTTGAAAGCCGCCTGGTTTGTTGAGTGTTCTTTCAGAATCAGTTCCCGATTCTGTTTTTACTCCTTTCAGAGTCATATCTAACAGGTCGGGCATACGCAGGTTATTTGCATCCCAATCAACCCAGCACCCGCGGTATGCTGTAGGATTTAAGTCGTAAGTAGCTCTATCAATGAAAGATCCTCCGAAGGTTTGTACTGCTTCGTGTAATCTTTTGTATGACGTCTTTGCTATTAGCTGCCCGTTGCATACCAACTCATTTAACCCTGCCTTGTAAGCGGCCGTAGGGAGTCTACCAATTTCATCGTAACGCTTGGCAAAGTCCTGGTTGATCACATAATAACCGTCGTCTGCCCTGTATAGATAAACCACTTCACCAGATCGAATACCAAGAATAGGTTTTGAATCGTTGTTGATATAAATGAGCTCTCCGGATTGAGTTTGTATCTTATGCTCAACCGTGTTGCCGATCATTGCTTCGATTATAATAATGGTATTGTCTGGGATGTCATCGACTAAGGGGAGAGTGAATTGTAATTGAGTGCTGCCACCACGTAACTGAATTAATTTGTTTACGTGGCTTACAACATCGTAAGTGGTGTTTGTATTTACAGTGACTGCTCCAACCAAAAGAGGTTTTGTGTCGTTGGAAGATGATCCACTTCCAGCCTGCAGACTATACAGCGTTAAAATAAACCTGTCACCCTCAACTAATACTTCACCGGTAGTGAGGAGTTTGAAACCGCCGCTTCCCAAAATCTGAAATTCATCAGTCTTATATGGGACTCCGTTCTTTTCGAGAAAGAAATTCTGTCCTGCTAATGCAGGAATCGGGGCATTTACACCTCCTGCTGCCGCAGATGGTACCTCGTAAATGTATTTATCACCGATGATAACTGGTTGAAAAGTCCCAGCATCTACACCCTGCATGAAATCATACATGGACTGCGCATCTATCTGCACTGTTTTGTTAAATGCAGCCAGCCATATGATAAATTTATCACTCGCTGTTAACGGCCCATAAGCAGAAAACAAAGGCAACTCATTAATGCGGACCGTCTGTATTTCTTGATCAAGTGTAAGCGTAGGCATTGCCCTTGCAAACTATAATCTAACTATGGGAAGGTTTTGCTTAATGTCGGAACTACTAAATAAGTTCAGGAATTAAACCTTCTTGTAAATCTTATCTAAAGTATTGGGAGGAAATTAATAGAACCAGTTGGACCACTAATTCAAGGCAGACACGCTTCGCTTATAACTTCATTTTATGTTAAATACGCCCTAC
>CAZGWG010000556.1:872-1706 GCA_964529165.1 uncultured Sphingobacterium sp. | reverse complement strand
CCTACGATTACAGACTTTGGAGGTACATCTTTAGCTATTACCGCTCCGGCTCCAATAACCGAACCTTCTCCAATAGTAACACCGCCTAGAACAATAACTCTAGCGCCTAGCCAACAGTTATCCTCTATAATGATTGGCTTGGCCTTATGAAAAAAGTATGGAGGTCCCTTTGTTAAGTCCAATCCCGCAGTCTCTAGTTGAACTTCCCTTGAAATGACCACATTCTTTCCAATGTTGATGCCACCCTTTGCGCCTAAAACACATTGGGGGCCTATTCTTGTATTTGCTCCTATTGTAATTTCCTCACCATATTTTATTAAAGTACTCCACCGACAGGAACTAGAGTTATGCGCACGTGGGACAAATGCGCGCAATTTGAATATACTTATAATCCCTAAAAATTTGGTAATCCCAGTCTCTACTAAAATAAAAAGCTTCCTAATGGGATAAAATGATGCGATATAGATAAGCCCGCTTTTTAACACAATACTAAGTTTTTATGGTTGACTTTAAAATGTTTTCTAATAACGTTTTTTTCTCCTCTTCTGTGTAGTACGGATAGGGTTTGCCAAAATCCGCTAAGTGAGGAAGTCGTAATAAGCTATAGTAATTTTCACTTATTGCATATACTTTTTTATCCGCGATAAGAGACTCTACTCCAACAGACCCTGTATGAACACCCACATTTTCTATCTTGTCAAATAAAGACTGTGACGGAATATATGGATCCAACAAAATAACATTATTGAAACTTTTAAGCATTTTATAAAAATCTCTGGATCTCCTTAAGTAATAATTGGGGTGCTCCTTTAGTACTACCGTTATTTTTTTTTC
>CAZGWG010000556.1:0-862 GCA_964529165.1 uncultured Sphingobacterium sp. | reverse complement strand
TGAAAAAGCTTATTACTTCAATTAATGAATTCAAATAGTCCGCATGTTCTTTCCGGTCTGTCCAGTAATCGACAGTTGCCTCAGGATGATAATGGAGTGGAATAAAAATGGACTTTTCTGGATTTTTATCTATATCGCTTATAGCGTTAAAGTAGCTGGATATGAACAATTTGTTCAGACTATTAAATCCTTTCAGATACTTTGCAAAACGGTATTCATAAGATAGATTCCCGTTTATTCTGTAGCCCCATATGTAACGCACCCAAAACCTATATTTATATGATATATAATCTCTTGCCGCATTTTTAAGTGCTCTATTTTTATTGATAGCCAAGTGGGAAGATTCTCTATTGACAAATCTTTGATAAAGAGACGCTACCTCATTTTTCTCTACCTCTCTAATCGGAATACCCATTCCCCCTTTATCTACGAATCGCATATACCCCGGTACAAAAAGACCTATCAGATGAATCACTTTGATGTTAAAGTGCTCAGCAATTCTTGTCATCACATCTAACACATAGTTATCTACAGCAAGTGAAACAATAACTTTTAAAGAAGGGTTTTGAGAAAAGTAGTTAATGAAAAACTTTCCGACTTTCCATATAAGTTGACGTGCTTCGTGATACGATATTTCGCGAAGCCCCCTGCAACGCACGATAATATCATCTATGTCCAGTATTTTCTTAAATATCTCGAAATCCTTTGAATTAATATCTCCTATTTGTTGATCTTCAAGATTTATGTACACGTCACCAACCCGATACTCCGATATGGTTCTGAATAACTGGAGTTTTTTAAACTCGTTAAGAAATATTTCCGGATAATAAACGCCAAAAATTCCTTTTTTCCCGTGAATTCG
>CAZGWG010000555.1:0-1707 GCA_964529165.1 uncultured Sphingobacterium sp. | reverse complement strand
GTGGTATTTCTGTTCAGGCACAGGTTACTGTACAGTCTCCCTATTCCAGATATGGGTTAGGCAATATTAAAGGTTCGCTGCTTCCGCAGTTCAGGGCGATGGGCGGCGTGTCGACTGCAGTGTTTAAACCAAACGGCTACAGCACTATCAATATACAAAACCCGGCTTCTTATGCAGGTATCGACCTGACCACATTAGATATGGGGGCATCCGGAGGTTTTACTCAACTGAGGAATGGAAATGGGAAAGAAACCAGTTTTAATTCAACCCTGAGTCATGTTGCTATGGCATTTCCTTTGGTGAAAAACAAATCGGCATTAAGTATAGGGATACTTCCTTATTCAGAACTTGGCTATGAGTATTCAGTAAATGAAAAATATAATGCTACAGATAGCAATACTTATAATGCATTGTATAGTGGAGAGGGTGGACTAACAAAAGCTTATGTTGGCTTTGGGCAACAAATAGGAGACTATTTTAGGTTCGGTGCAAATATCGAATACCTCTTTGGTAACCTACAGGAGAATGGCTCAATCGAAATCCAGAGCGCCCCTTCAATTAATAACCGCAGACAAACTAAAAATAGTGTTGGTGGGCTGAGCTTCTCTTATGGTGCGCAGTATGAGATTCCATTGTCTACCAAAAAGCGTATTACTTTAGGATATTCAGGCTCATCACCTTCTAAAATAAATACCAAAAGAACCTTTTTACTGACACAATATCTAAGATCGGATCTCGGAGAAGAACAGGCGGCATTTGATACACTTCAGATGGTGGAAAATAATGCTTCCAAACTGAAACTACCGTTGATCCATAATTTTGGAATTACTATTCAAAAGGATAATAATTGGCTGATTGGGGCTGACTACAGAATGGGTAAATGGTCTGAATTAAGCATCGATGCTGTGAATCAGGGATTGGAAGATAGCTGGGGTTTTTCCGCAGGGGCCCAGATTACACCTGATATCACCTCCTTAGGGAATTATTTTAAAAGAGTGGATTACCGGGTTGGATTTCAATATGATAAAACTTATATCAGGATGAATGATCAGGATATCAAACAAATGGCCGTCACATTTGGATTTGGATTCCCACTGGCGCAAACAAGCAGATTTTCTTTTTATAAGCTAAACCTTACTACAGAACTTGGGCGACGCGGGATGATTACTAATGGGCTTATACAGGAGAATTACATTAATCTGCACCTTGGATTTACGCTCAATGACACCTGGTTTAGAAGGTTTAAACTGGATTAATGAAAGGCCGGGGCCTGACATATCTGTGTTTTGTACTGTGCTTATTGCAGCTCAGCCTTAGCTCTTGTGGTGATGATGATTTAAAAAAAGCAGCAAAACTGTCCGATAAGAGTATTTTAAACCGTGACAGGACTAAAAATGTAGATATTATTTACAGTGATTCAGCAAAAGTCAAAGCGCAGGGTTTTGCTCCTATACTGGATAAGGTAATGCCGGCCAACGGTGGGGGCTATCAGGAAATGCCAAAGGGCATCAAAATCAATTTCATCGATGAATTTACAAAGATAAAGGGCTCTATTACTTCTGACTACGCGATCATGAGAGATACTGAAAAGCTAGCTACCTTTAAGAGGAATGTTGTTGTGGTAAATGAGACCCTGACCTTCGATACTGCGGCATTGGTCTGGGACCAGAATAAAAGGATGTTCTTTTCACCTAAAGGCGTGGTTAC
>CAZGWG010000554.1:0-1719 GCA_964529165.1 uncultured Sphingobacterium sp. | reverse complement strand
CTATATCTTTAACCAGCCAGGGACCGGCAAAAAAACAGGCTTACAGGCAGGGCGGTATCCGATAAAATACTCACCAGCAGGTGAGTACAATGGTTCATACAACGTGGAGGCCCTGTTGATAGACCCCTCGGGCCAAGCATATCTCATAAGTAAAGATGGGACCGCCGGGCACCCTGGCATGCTGTTTAAGCTACCGGCGACACTCACGGCAGGCCAGGCTAATGTAGCCCAGAATATGAATCATCAAATGCCTGACTTTGTCAGCGACGCCACCTTTACTAAAGATGGTAAGTGGGTGTTAATTCGTACTAAGGAACTATCGGAAACACTGGTTTATGATGCTAAGACGTGGACAAAGGTAGGCTCTATCAAGGATCCTGTGCCTAACAGTGAACTCCCACATGACCATGCGGAAGGTATTACTATGGATGCCGGTGGCAGGTCGTTCCTGCTCAGTAGTGAAACAAAGCACACGAACCTCAAAGGAATGCCGCTAGTGCGTGTGGCACTGCCACAACAATACCTGCCTCCAGGAACCGTCCCTGTAGGCTCTGGAGGAGGTACGACGAGCGGCCCTAGCAACGTAGACCTTAGCATCTGGAAGCTTACACTGCCAGATGGCAGTGAGATATCACAAGCACAAATAAAAGCTGGGTGGACTCATAAACCCGAGTTTTGGAAAGATACAACACGAGGTGGTGTAGTATTCCGTGCCGATGCTGGAGCTGGACATACTAGTGGGTCAGAATACCCTCGATCTGAGCTGCGAGAGATGACATACGGCGATGGGAGCGGAGACGGGTGGTCAAACAAAAGTGGTACGCACGAGATGATCATATCAGAGGCCGTTCTAAGCGAGCCAACTGATACGCATAAGGTCGTTGTCGGGCAGATCCACGACGCTAGCGACGATGTGGTAAGAATACTACTAGAGGGCAGCAAGCTGTCTGCATCGTTTAGTTGTGGCAAGGGCTGTGACAAGATCCTCCCGCTTGCTAGTAATTATCAGATTGGCACGAAGTTCACGATCAAAATAACTGCCAGTGGAAGCAAAACAAGCGTTACTTACAATGGTACGACTACTGTGACTTATAGTAGAGGGTATGGTGGAGCATACTTTAAGGCCGGCATGTACACGCAGTCGAAAACGCAAGGTAAAGGCTACGGCGAAGTTATTATTTATGGCCTAAGCGTCACGCACAAATAAAGTATGTCTATCATGAAAAAAACTACACGAAACCTACACAGCAAAAAAAAGAATATACTAACCGGGTTTGTGCTGTGTGTTTCACTATTATTAACATTTGGACAGTCAGCCAGTGCACTCACGGCTGAACAAAAGGAGGTGTATGATCACAGAATTTACTCATTTGATGTTGAGGTTGGCACGAGAGCTCCACAAGGCTGTTCAGGGGATGTAAATACCGTGGCTTTGTTAGGCACCGATAACGAAGATAAGGCCTGGAAGTTCCTGGTGGGTAAGGGACTAACTAGCGCCCAGGCGGCCGGAATAATGGGTAACTTATTCGTTGAGTCACACTTTGACCCCTCCGCTGTCAGCCCCAATGGCGCCTACACTGGTATTGCCCAGTGGAATACCGATGGTAGGTGGGCCCGCCTTGTTTTGTGGGCACATAGTAAACAGTTAGATGAAAAGTCCTTTGACACTCAAATACAATATTTGTGGCAAGAGGGCACGGATAGAGGCAACATTGAGGG
>CAZGWG010000553.1:0-1723 GCA_964529165.1 uncultured Sphingobacterium sp. | reverse complement strand
GTCGACGATCGTGACCGACGTGCTTACCGGCTGGCCCGTCGTGGAACGGGTCGCCCGCGCGAGCCAACGCGTCCATCCGTTGCTCGCGGCCGACGAGGATTTCCTCGTGCGCGGCAAGATCGCACGTGCGCTGGCCGGCGCGGCGATGGCGAGTGTCGAGTCCGTCACGTATCCGCTGCAACGTTCCTTGATCGCCGGCGCGTTGCGTGAGTTGGGTGTCCAAGCCGGGGACGAGATCGTCGGCGTCGAACGCATCGATGTGCAACCGCCGCCCGACATCGTTCGGCCGGGTCGGGTCGCTCGATCCGTTCGCGACGCGTTGCTCGACTGGGCGGAATACATGTGGGCGGTCGATCCGGGTGCGTCCAAACAACACGGGCTTCGCGTCGCCGCGTTGGCACGCCTGGAAGGCGATCAACAGAAGACGCGTGCCGTGGCTTCGCGGGCGCCGTGGATCGATGCACTCGTGGCTCGTCGCGTACCGAACATCGCATCCGACGGCATCCTGAAGCGCCGTCGTCACCAGCTCGAATTCGTCTACTACGAGCGCGAGCCCGCGTCGGACGCGGTGCCGTCGGCTTCGACGTTGGCGTTCGAAGATATATCAAAACCACAACCCACCCAAGCGTCCACGTTCCGTGCTTGGTCGTCGTGATGTGCACCGGTTTTTCATGATATTGTATGATATTCTATCGAGAAACCAACCAACAACGCTCGTCATTTGTTTGCTTGTCCGGTGTCTGTGTGTGTGAGTTGCCCGTCATGCGTGCCGCCGTCCAACCGCCGAGGCGTCACGTCTTTCCGCCGGACACCGCCAAAAAGTTCCCCGTTGGCGGTCGCTTGTTGCCAAAATTCAAGTCGTCTTCGGCCCATTTCAAACAAGGCTCCGCGTTGATCAGCGGCGTGTGGATCTACGATGAACCGACGGAGCTGCCGACGTCGGTGGACGTTCACGGCTGCGAGTTCGACGGGTGCCACGTCGACACGGATCGGCTTCGGTTCATCAACTGCACCTTCCGGCCGAATTGCGACTTTGGCAAGCCGGCCGTCGTCGTCAGCGATCAGATCCCCGTCTTCTCGTTGAACGGCGTCAGCGGCCCGCTCGAGTTCATCGACTCGCGCGAGCTCACCCTGTCGCCGTCGTTGCCGTCTCCGATGTATTCGCCCGCTCCAAGTGCGTCTTCCCGGCCGCCTTCGCCCGCGCCGTCGCCACGCTACCGCCCGCCTCCGCCCGCGCCACCGGAAACCTTGCCGTACCGACCGCCTTCGCCCGCGCCGCTACCGTTCCCGTTCGTGTACTTCCCGCCGCCATCGCCTCCGTCGAACGCTCATCGCGTACCGGCCACGTGTTCCATGAACACCACAGGGCCGATTGTCATGACGCTCGACGCGCCGCAACCGGCGGCTGACAACGGGCCCGTCACGGCGGTCGCGCCGGCGGCACCAGCGGCGGCACCACCGGCGGCACCGGCACCAGTCGCGGCTCCTGCACCGCCGACGACACCAGTCGCCACACCGGCACAGCCGCCGCCGGCACCCGCCGCGACAACGGCACCGCCGCCGCCGCGGACACCCGTCGCGACACCGGCACCGCCGCCGCCGGCACCCGTCGCGACACCGGCACCGCCGCCGCCGACACCGCCGCCGACACCGCCGCCGACACCGCCGCCGACACCGCCGCCGACACCGGCACCTGTCGCGGCACCACCGGCACCCCCGGCAC
>CAZGWG010000552.1:0-1723 GCA_964529165.1 uncultured Sphingobacterium sp. | reverse complement strand
ACCAATTGCGCTTCTTTTTTATAAGACGCTGTTTTTAAGGCATAGGCGTATTGAACGGTCGGCTTAGTTGCACCTTCAGCGACGGTAGCACTCGCGCCCTGCTTGGCTTGCTCTTCATACCACATAGCAAAAGGCATTTCCCATCCTGCGTTGATTGTGTTCACTAAGTCGAACACCCATGCGTTGTTGCGGTAAGCCCCGATAATAGGTGAATTACCACCCAATCTTAACAAGGTCGCTGCATCAATAGCCTGAGAAACGGAAGCTGTATTACCTTCTGTACCTACATCAGCGATAGTAGCATGTGGCCCGGCTGCTTTAGTTGTATCAAAAGGACGCATTACGGGTTCGCCTTTATGATTGAACTTAACCATGAATGTTTTTGTTCCGCTGCCATTCTGGAATACTTTCTTTAATTCTGGTTCATTTTCCTGCAATACCTGCCCGATAGACTTAAATGCAGCGCCAGAGGTGGCGAGCTTTGCGGACATCTGAGAAAGGCTGGTGCCCTGTTCCTTAGCGGCATCATCCAGTCTTTTAATTTGGTCATTGAGTGCTTTAATTTCATCACTTCTTAAAGTATCGGTTATACCGTGAATCATGGCCCCGACTTCTTCTTTAGTGATTAAACCTGCCTGAACTTTTGTTTCTACCTGCCCAACCAGTTTTTCAACGGCTGCGATCATCTTTTTTTCCGAATCATTGAACCCGGCTTTTTCAGCATCACTCAAAGTGATAGCCCCGACAGTGGCCGCCATAATACCATCGTGCATACTTGCGTCTTTCCCTACAAGAAAGAATGCGGCTGCTATTAACAGCCCTAAGAACATTATAAGTCCTTTACTTAATTTGAATTTCATTTGTTTGTTTTTTAGTTAATTATAAATGATGCCAACTTTTCCCAATTAACTTGTGATTGCGGCTGCTCAACAGTGCCTTCCGGCGGCTGCTCTTCAGTGCTAAAGTTTTTTGCCTCTATTGTTGGCGTGATAGAATTACTTCCAAATAATACAGAGCTCCCTTCTATTACCTTTGCCTCTGTCACTGCCCAGAAATAGCCTGATGCTTCTGCATCTGCTTTATTGGCCACCTGTATTATATATTTATCCCAGTTCTCTTTTTGAACAGGGTAATCCTCATTATTGATACAAGTAAGCATCTTCATATACCTCATCCCGACGCTGTGTTGTTTCACGTATCCTTTCAAGTACTGGTCGAACATAAAAGGATTGCGGTCTTTTGTTATGGCCCCGGAAAAAATAAGAGCCTCTGTGTTGCCAGGAACACTAAGTCCTAATTCAGACCATTGCATTAGTGAGGTTGAGCCTTTTAAGCCTTCACCTATAACAGATTCAAAGTCTCGGATATGCGATCTTAAAAGATAGAACCCCTTACTTTCAGATAGGGATTTTTTCCAAAGACCAGGGATATGGACATCGCCATGGCTGTCATACCAGTTGGTAGTATTGATGACCACTTTAAGTTGTAATTGAGAAGGATCTTGAAGCGTTGTTATCTCTTCTTTAGTTATTAATTCGCCGCTACTATTTACAAATAAAGGTGCCGAGATACAGGCATCCGCTTTCTTTATTTCGCTTTTCTTTGCGTGAAAAATCAATCCCTCGTTTTTTACAAGAAAATCAAACAATGATTTGCCGGTTAAATTAACCGGGATGATAGCAGGTTTCATTTGTTTACAGTTTGATGAGTTGCTAATTGTTTT
>CAZGWG010000551.1:0-1726 GCA_964529165.1 uncultured Sphingobacterium sp. | reverse complement strand
GATGGCATTATGCACATCCTCTTTATCGGCAGAAACGCCCCGCTGGTTATATTTTAGGTCTGACATTGATGCAAAAATAGTACTTAGAAATGAGATGTGAGATAACAGAAATGAGATTTTAGAATTGTTTATAAACAACAAAGTTCCGCCGAAGCAGAACTTTGTCACATGTCTCATGTCTAATATTTCAAATCTATTTGATAAATAATAGTTCTCTGAATTTAGGAAGAGGCCATTTTGTATCATCAACCAATTGTTCAAGTTTATCAACATGATAACGGATCGGATCGAAATATGATTTTACTTTTTCATCATAAGCGATTGATTTATCGCGGATATCCTCAATATTATTCGCTTTTTTACGTTCATTTACCATTTCCAGATTTGCTGTTCTGATAAAGTTAACGTGGACAGAAATTTTCTTGATAATTTCAAGCTGAGCATGATAGGTTTCTTCGCCTAATCCAATTTCTTTCAGACCTTTAACATTTTCAATTAATGTAGTTTGGTAGTTGATCGCTGTAGGTATAATAACATTGTCAATCAGATCTCCCATAACACGGGCTTCTATCTGCAATTTTTTGAAATAGTTTTCAAGTAAAATTTCATGGCGAGCATGTGATTCACGCTTGCTGAAAACACCCGTATCCTCAAATAACTTATCAGTTTTTGGGTCTAATAAAACATCCAGTGCTTTAGGGGTGGTTTTAATGTTGGATAGTCCTCTTTTCTCAGCTTCTTTAGCCCACTCATCGCTATATCCATTGCCTTCAAAACGAATGGCTTTAGATTCTTTAATATAGCGTTTAATGATGGTCATGATCGCAACATCTTTCTTTTCACCTTTCTTGATCAATTTATCTGCTTCAGCTTTGAACTTATTCAACTGATCAGCTACAATAACGTTTAATATCGTCATCGGGTTAGCTGAATTTGCTGATGAACCAACTGCACGTAACTCGAATTTATTACCTGTAAAGGCCATAGGTGAAGTACGGTTACGGTCGGTATTATCAAGCAGGATAGAAGGTATCTTTGGAATATTGGTCCACAAAGCTGAATCCTGTTTCATTTTTGTTGTTACCCTTGAGGTTTCTATCTCATCCAAAAGGTCGCTTAACTGACTTCCAAGGAATGTAGAGATAATTGCCGGCGGAGCTTCATTAGCACCTAAACGGTGATCATTATTTACTGAAGCAATTGAAGCTCTCAATAAATCGGAATATTCGTATACTGCTCTGATTGTGTTCACAAAGAATGTAAGGAACATCAGATTGTTCTTCGGAGTTTTACCCGGAGAAAGAAGGTTTTTACCGGTATTAGTAATTAATGACCAGTTATTATGCTTTCCTGAACCGTTAATCCCTGCATATGGCTTTTCATGTAACAAAACTTTGAAATTATGCTTTCGGGCAACTTTATCCATCAGATCCATTAACAATGAGTTGTGGTCGATGGCAAGGTTCATTTCCTCATATAATGGCGCACATTCGAATTGTGAAGGTGCAACCTCGTTATGACGTGTCTTTAAAGGAATACCAAGTTTAATTGCCTCAATTTCCAGATCTTCCATATAGGCAAGAACACGATCTGGAATTGACCCGAAATAATGATCGTCCAGTTGCTGATTTTTAGCGGACATGTGGCCAAATAATGTTCTGCCGGTCAGATACATATCAGGTCTTGCATTAAACAGGGCAAGATCAACAAGTAAATACTGTTGTTC
>CAZGWG010000550.1:0-1739 GCA_964529165.1 uncultured Sphingobacterium sp. | reverse complement strand
GTTTAGTCATTTAAGAATGAGCTGTTATGTCCATATGCGGCGGCTCCAGACAGGCTGCGTAATTATCACTAAATTCTGCCTTCAAATTTCTTGATGGCATCAGCGCTAACAGGGGTGAAAAAATTGACCAGATTGCCATCCGGGTCACGGAACAGCAATGAGCGGTTACCCCATGGCATGGTCGTCGGTACCTGCACCAAATAAGGTGCCAGGAAAGTAGATTGCTCCTGATAAATGCGATCCACATCAGCTGTGATAAATTCTATTATCGCCGTATGGTTTTCGGCAGCTTTTGCCACTTCTGGTCCGCCAAACAGCTGTAGTGTTCTGGTACTACCGATGGCCACTGTTCCATTACCCGTCTGAAGTTCTGCAAAATCCTCCGTAAAGCGAATGCCCTTTAGACCAGTTACACGCTCATAAAATGCTAAAAGTGTACCGACATTTTCGGTAATGATCCTGATCGAAACGAGATTCATAATTGTCTTTGTTTTATCTAAGACAAATTTCAGCGTACCTTATGACAACTGTTTGTCAGGGGTCCCATAATTTTTTTGCTTTTGCTCCAGATACGCAGCGAGTGTCATTTTATGCGGGACAAACGTTTTTTCGCTAACCGTCAGTGACTTGATACGATCGAGCCTGAACATTCTGAAATCCTTTCTTAACCGGCAAAAGGCAATGACCAGCCAGTTTTCCTCTAAGCTGTAATAAAGGCCGAAAGGTTCGATATCCCTTTGGGTAGGATCTTCACCCGCGTCACTTTGGTAGGCGATCTTCAGGACTTTGAAGGTGGTTAACGCTGCTTGTATTTGTGCAAGGGAATCGGTAGAACGGCCTTCTGTAAATCCCGGGCTTATTGCTATGCGCTGCGACAAAAGTGATACTTTTTCCTTTATGCCCAAACGCAGCACCGCCCTGATTTTATCAATAGCCATATTGTATTCACTGATCAACGACGCATCCTTTGTTTTATCGATGACATGGGCGGCAGTAATTAACGCATTTGCCTCATTTTCGGTAAACATTACCGGGGGAAGGCTGTAGCCCTCCATTAAGCGGTAACCCTTCCCTTCCTCTGTATAAACAGGGACACCAGCCAGCTCCAACGTTTTTATATCCCTGTAGATGGTACGTACACTCACAGAAAATCGGGCTGCAAGTTGATTTGCAGTTACTAGTTTACCGCCCTGTAAACGTATCAATATTGCGGTTAATCTTGTGATCCGGGTAGCGTCATAAAATTCCATCTCTCCAAATTATCGCACGAAATTAATACAGATACCGGTAACGAGCTGGTACATAGCCATGATGCGGTATGCCTACTGGATAACGGCTGCTATTCGACTTATACTTGCATTAATAATCAGGGAGCAGCTTGCTGCTCCCTGATCCATGAAAAACACTTCCGTGCTATTAATGTACCATCAGAGCTGTTGCAGATTTTCAGCCTGCGTTTTCATCCTTACGATATAGCTGCCCATGCGTAACGATGAAATATCAATAGATATGGCTTGCTGTCCAAAGGGTGGTTGCTGGATATTGCTGCCAACCATTGGAAAATAAAATCAAATGACCGGTTCCAATTACTGCTGGCAACCTGTGCAGATGCCATAGGCACCGTAAGCATCAGGCTGCTAACGAAATAAAAATTGATTCAAATGGCTACATGTTGGTTTTGCTATAAAGTTATCGGTGAGCGGGAATACCATCCCTCCTGCAGCAAACGTTTTTTTGGA
>CAZGWG010000549.1:0-1739 GCA_964529165.1 uncultured Sphingobacterium sp. | reverse complement strand
CAACTGCAACAAATGAGAAGGCACTACTGTACCAACAATACCAGGTCCGGTTGAAAGAAAAAATGGGGAAGGAAAATGAACTTTCTGAGAACAAGCAGAATCAGAAAAAGAAAGAGACGGAAAGAGTTGATAAAATCAAATCATATAAATTCCCTTTTGATAACTTATCTGTGAACGAATCGGGAGAGCTGCTCTTAAACGGTAAACCAATCAAGCCCCCATATTTTAGCACTGGCCAATTGCTCAAAATTATACCGAAACTAATTGCAACTACGAAACCGGAGCTGAAATATATCTTCCTACAGGATTTCAATCTTATGGATGAGGACTTACAAAAGGATGTAGAGGCTGATCTTGTTGCTCAGGGATTCCAGTTGGTAATTGAGTATGTGGGTAAGCAAAAACTCCAGGATAAGAACTGTATTCTCCTAAGAGACGGAGTAATTGTTGAATCTTACGACGAAGATAAAAAGCCGAATCTACTATAATGATATCGCCTAAAATTGGACGCTGTGCAGATTGTAATAAAGAGGTGCCGCTAATTGCCAAACGGTGTAAATCTTGCTATTGGCTTTACCGCAGTAAGGTCAATAGCAAGAAACCGAAAGCAGTTCAAAAAGCACTAAATAATAAGGAGCTTGGCATATATTTTGCAAACCAAATTCTTGTCTCTCCCAAAAGTTGTGAAGAATGTGGAGCTTCCTTGGCTTCCTTAAAAGCCTTTTTGCCCAGCGCTATTGTCGCACATATCCTGCCCAAAAGAGATCGCTATGGGTTTCCTTCCGTGGCCACACATCCGCAAAATAGATGGTTCGCCTGTGGAGACTGTCATACCGACTATGATAACAAGGGAATTGAATTCGCTTCTCGCATGAAAATCGTGCCGGTGCTTCGTGAAAGAGTCGCAGCGTTCTGGAATGATCTAACAACTGCCGAACAAAGACGTGTCCCTGATTTTTTAAAGCCAACTTAATCCTGATGAAACCAACGGAAATGCAGTTTAAGAATTTCCAGTTGTTGTTCGATTATTTTAATACCAATTTGTTTTCCGGTACGCTTCCAAACGTTATCCTTCAGTTTTCAAGAAAAGGGAAAACCATTGGCGGATTCTTTGCTCCGGATAGATGGGAACCCCAGATTGATTTTGATGGCGCCGATTTTGTACATGAGATTTCCTTAAATCCAGAGTCCTTTATTCGAGACCCGAAAGAAGTGATGGCTATACTCGTACATGAGATGGTCCACCTCTGGCAGGCCGTTTATGGTACTGCTCCCAGGTCAGGATACCATGACAAGGAGTGGGGTCAGATGATGGAGGCTGTCGGTCTTATGCCTTCCAACTCTGGACACCCTGGCGGTCGGCGTACAGGACAGCAAATGTTTCATTATATAATTCCAGACGGTAGGTACGAGCGGGCCTGGGATACCCTTCCCAAAGAGCTCCTACTGCCCTTTATACACGTTTTGATTCCTGTTAAGGAAAGCAAATCCAGAAGCAAGACAAAATTCAGTTGCAGTTGTGGAAATAATATCTGGGGAAAAGGAGTGCTGAGAATCACCTGTAATGACTGTGGACAGGATTATAAACCAGAAATAAAAGTAAACCCATGTCAGGATGGATAAAGATACAGCGAAGGATCAGAGACCATTGGGTATGGAAGGATGACCAGAAATTGAAATGGTGGCTGGATATTCTAACCGAGGTAAATTATGAAGGCAAAAAGATACTGATCAAAGGC
>CAZGWG010000548.1:0-1740 GCA_964529165.1 uncultured Sphingobacterium sp. | reverse complement strand
CAACCAGACCAGCCAGGGCGGGCAAGTCCCTGGGGCAGGAGCTGAAGCTCTTCTCATGTAAGTTTTGAATAAACCCCAAATATCTGACCATGTTTGGTTTGGATTTGGAGCTGATAACGGAAAAGGTTTTTCTGTGCTTTTATATGCTTTTGTAGAAAGCTTAACACGCTTTACAGCTTGAAGTATATTGAAGTTACCTTTCGTTGCTAAATCCAATTGTTTTAGCTTTGAATATTCCTCTTTGTCGTTTACTTCTTTGATTGTATATGGTACAGAAACAGTTTTAACAGTAGCCTTGTTTATACACGAAAATACATCAGGATTTTCATTATATCCTTTTTCTAAGTAGGTTTTATTCTTAGCATCATACTTAACATAACCGATGCCTATCCATTCATAGAAAGCTTGATTATATGCATTCCTTGTCTGTTTATTCCCTGTAAGGTAATCCCACCCTAATTGTAAAACGTTCTTTGCCATAGGTTCAAAGATAATAAATTATTTGTTATACTATGAAAAACGAATTACCAATTAAATTTCGTTCAATTCCATAGCATGTTAAGTCAATGTGTTCGTCATGTTTCCCGTTTGGGAATATAGCAACCTGGTGTAAAAAATGTTCGTTCCATGAACCTTTAACTAGTATCACTCGCCCTCCTTCGATAAAGTGAGAGCATGCTCGAGCATTTTCAATCTTAGAACTATTTACAAATGTAGTTTTTATTTCTGTAATATTTATGTTTGTGTCTTTTCTAACTATCTGAACTAATGATTTTCCGGAGGCTTTAGGTTCAACTAAAGACAAACCTACCTTAACGCCTGATGATGCAATATGATTAGGTAAAAACTTTAATAGTTCAGGCATCTCTAAATACTTATCAATTGAAGAAAGTATAACGTAATCATTATTCCATTTCGCACCAATCTGAAATCCAGAAGGGTCATTTTTAGTGTCTTTAGTATAAGCTCCGTCAATAATTAATTCCCATTTAAGTGATTCTAAAGGTATTTCCGACTTATCCATTATACGAAACCAATCTTTTCTCCATTCTCCACCCTCAGCAGGGGAAGGTGTCTGCATGTATTGTCCTGCAAAGTTATAACGGTTTGCTTGTCTAATTTGCTCTAATTCCTCAAATGAATGTTTATCTTTCCATAACGGATTGTTTTCTTCATCCAATGCAGGCAAACATAAATGATCCCATTTTTCACCTGACCCATCATTTAAAAGGAATCCTGACAAATCTTCTTCATGCAATCTTTGCATAATCACAATAATTGGCGTTTCTCTATCATTTACACGGCTTCTTATTGTTGAGTTATACCTTTCATTAACCGAACCTCTTTTAGCATCTGAATTAGCATCATCTGGCTTTAATGGATCATCAATAATAATTGCGCCAGCGAATATTTTACTTTCAGCAACTCCTGCCCCAAATCCTGTAATCGCTCCACCGGATGCAGTAGCATAAACACCACCTCCAAGTTCATTAAACCACTTCTTTTTACCTTGTGCATCTTTCTTAAGCTTCATTTGCCAAAGTTCCTGATATGCTTCAGATTCAATATATTCTTTTGTTTGGGAACTGTTATCTAAGGCTAAGTCATCGGAATAAGATAAATGAATGAATTTAGAAGCTGGGTTTTTAGCTAAACACCAACTAATAAAACATTTAACAGCTAGTTCTGTCTTACCATAACGAGGCGGTATATTAATAATACCTCGCTTAATCTCACCGT
>CAZGWG010000547.1:0-1744 GCA_964529165.1 uncultured Sphingobacterium sp. | reverse complement strand
TGCGCGGGGAATTAAGCCAAAATGGATTACCCTTTCATCAGAATAGGTCAGTTTTAATGTAGCTGCCTTGATTGGGTCAACATCTCCGATAAGATCGGCAACAGTCACATCCGGCGTTGCCAGTTTTTCGGTGTATCGTTCAGAACGGTGCAGCCAGGCAATTGGAGTAGAATCACCTTTAATTTCGAGCGTGTGATGCCCAAACCACGAAATTGGATTTAAGGGGTCCTCAAATAATTCAGAACCCTCAATATATGGAACATATTCATCAAGCAGATTGAGCATCAGTCGGGCAATGCGTGTTTTAGCTTGCCCGCGTAATCCTAAGAGCAGAATATTATGCTGAGATAAAATGGCAGTCTGCAGATCAGGAATAACAGTATCCTCATAACCTATAATTCCTTCGAGTACTGTATTTTTGTTCTTTAGTTCCCGGATGAGATTTTCACGAAGTTCTTCTTTTACAGAGCGGGAAACATAACCCGATTCTTTTAGTTCTTTTAGTGTTTTGATATGCAGCATAGTATCTGTCGAATTTCTATCTAATCGTTCGTCTTCTGTTCTTTATGTAATCCTCAAAAATATATTCTCCCAATCCTTTTAATGAACTGTAGAAAGCCTTACCTCCGTTTATCTCAGTAAATTGTCTGACAAATTGTTGAAGATATGGATCTCTGGCAATCATGAATGTAGTGATCGGGATGCCTAAGCGTTTACATTGCGCAGCCATCCCAAGGGTTTTATTAACCACTTTTCTGTCGAGACCAATACTGTTTTTGTAGTATTTGGTACCTTCTTTTAAACAGGTTGGCTTGCCATCTGTAATCATAAAGATCTGTTTGTTGTGAGTTTTCCGTCTTCTGAGCAGATCAACAGCAAGTTCCAGTCCGGCATAGGTATTAGTATGGTAAGGACCTACCTGCAGATAGGGAAGCTCTTTCAGGCTTATTGGCCAGGCGTCATTCCCGAAAACAACAATATCCAGTGTGTCTTTTGGGTATCTGGTTCTGATTAACTCAGCCAGCGCCATTGCAACCTTTTTTGCAGGCGTGATTCGATCTTCACCATAAAGTATCATGGAATGCGAAATGTCAATCATCAATACTGTTGAGGTAATAGTCTTGTAGTCTTTCTCTTCAACTTCCAGATCCCTTTCGGTCATTGAGAAATCGCCAATGCCATGATTCACCTGTGCGTTGTGAATAGAGGCAGTCATATCGATCTGATCAAGACTGTCGCCAAACTGATACGCTCTGCGATCAGCATTCTTTTCCTCTCCCAGGCCTGAAATGTTAGTGTTATGTCCACCCTTTCCACTTTTTTTGAGTTTTCCGAAGATCTCTTCAAGTGCTGATTGTCTGATACTTTGTTCTGTTTTGGAAGTAATTTTAAACCCATTGGGGTTTTGATCATCATCGCCCAGATAACCTTTCTTTTTCAGATCTTCGATGAAGTCACCCATTCCATAATCATCACTGGTAAGCTTGTATTGCTTATCCAGCTCATTCATCCAGTCTAAGGCTTCATTTGCATCACCTGAAGTATAATTCAGGAGTTCAAGAAACAGCTTCAAAAGTTCTTCAAAACCCCCTTTTGGTAGTTCATTTGGAATATATTTTGAGAATGCGTGTCCGCGCATGATAATGATTTTGCCTTGATTTACGAAAAAACGAAGTTAAAGGTTTATGAATCTAAATATGTTATCAACATGTCAAATTAAGGTATGATATGTCTATTTATTATT
>CAZGWG010000546.1:0-1748 GCA_964529165.1 uncultured Sphingobacterium sp. | reverse complement strand
TTTCAAACTGATGATAAACAACTACTTTTAGCTGCTTAAACCGAACTCACGTTACTTAATCAAGTCATCAACTATCTTAGCTGATAATAAAGCAAGGGGTATTCCTCCCCCCGGATGTACACTTCCACCTGCAAAATATAAATTCTTGATACCTGATGAAAAATTAGCATGCCTTAAAAAGGCAGAAAACTGACTATTAGAGCTACTGCCATACAATGAACCCTGATAAGAAAAGGTCTTTGAATCAATCCCTCTGGGATCCAAAACAGATTCACAGATAATAAGTTTACTAATATCACGACCCAGGTTTCTTGAAAGCTTTTCAATAATACTTTTCCTCGAAACCCTAATCAGTTCATCCCAATCCTGACCGGTATTCGAAGGTACATTGATCATTGTAAACCAGTTTTCTGAACCTTCAGGGGCATCTTTCGGAATATTTTTTGAACTAATATGGACATAAACAGTAGGGTCAGAACCTATAGTTTTCTCTTCCCATATCTGCCTGAACTCTTCCGAATAATCGTCCGTAAAAAATATATTATGAAGATTTAATTCGGGGAAAGTAGCATTAATTCCCCAGTAAAAAATAAGGGCAGAACTACTTCGTTCCTGCTTTTCTAAGCGTCCCGGGACTTTGGCACCCTTCAACAACCGAGTATAAGTATACCAAACATCCATATTAGAAATGATCAGATCAGCCGGGTGTTTTTCTCCTTTGCACCTAAGACCAACTACCTTATTGTTTTTTACTTCTACCTCATCCACGTAGGAATTGAAACGAAACTTAACCCCAAGTTCAATCGCCAATTTGGTAAGTGAGCTAACAATTGCATACATTCCTTCAACAGGGAAATAGGCCCCAAAATGTTGTTCGAAATGTGGGATTATATTAAGTGTAGCAGGAGCCCTGTATGGGTTGGAGCCATTATAGGTTGCATAGCGGTTAAAAAGACGGATTGTTCTGCTATCCCTAAACCTGGCTTCGTTGGATTGATTCATTGAACGAAAAGCGTCAATCTCGGTGAATCGCAAAAGGGACTTAAAGGTTCTCTTGTTCAGGTAAGTTCGCAGTTTATGAAGAGATCTTTGAAGAAATACCGGGTTTGTAATTTCATAAATATCCCTGCTCTTATTCAAAAAATCTATAACAGAATCGGCTGAATCATTAGTCTTCTCTTCTATCTCTTCCGAAAACTTTACTGGGTCGGCAAATGCATGGATTCTGGTACCATCTTCATAAAAATAATTACAAATCGTGTCCAGCTTCTCGTACTGAAAATAATCCATCGGATTTCTACCAGCCAGATGAAAAAGTTCATCAACATACTGTGGCATGGTAAATAAACTAGGTCCGGCATCGAATCGAAAAGACTCAATACTAATCTCAGAAAGTTTTCCTCCAGCCTGTGCAGAGGCTTCAAAAACCTCAACCCGATGACCTCTTAATGCCAGACGTATCGCTGCAGCAATACCGGCAATACCTGCACCAATAATAATGGCTTTAGTCATGAAACGAAAATACGCTATTTCATCCCGAAATGAGATTTGGATGAAAATATGACAGGAATATTATTCAAAAAACAGGTTGAAGTGTCCTAAAAGTTAGGTCATCTACCCTTCGAACCTTTTAACCACTTATCCACAGAATAAGGTCCCGAACCAAGTATCCAGAAAAGAATAAGCAGCACCAATACCAGTAAAGATAACCATAGCTCCGAATTAAGTGGAGAGAAGCCTTTTGTCAG
>CAZGWG010000545.1:0-1765 GCA_964529165.1 uncultured Sphingobacterium sp. | reverse complement strand
ATGTAGATACTAATGGTACCTCTCGAACAGAAGAATTTTTGGATTCTGAAAATTAGTATTAGTACTGTGGCTTGATGATTAAAAATAAAGTGCTATGTTTACGAACAAATAATTTAAAAAGTCAATGGCAACTAAAATCAACATTAATGGCAAATTAGTATCCCGTCCTGGAGTCTATACACTTATAAAGTCTGGGATACAAAATCCTCCAGCAGTGACTCCCTATGGAGTTATTGGAATAGTAGATACAGGTATAGGAGCTGGTTGGGGAGGAGGTGATGGTTCTAAGGCTTATGAATTTACAACTCCACAAGACATGATGAATTTTGTAAAGGGCGGTCCTTTATATGATTTAGCTTTGCCGTTGTTCAAACCTGTGCCTAATCAGGATTTGCCAGGAGCTGGTAAAGTAATACTTGTTCAAGCTCGAACAGGAACCTCTGCTACAATTACAATTACTTGCACAAATACGGTTATCACTCTTGTGACAAAAGATAAAGGATTAAATGCTAATGGAGGTGATGAAGGAATTACAGGAACTTTAAAAACAGGATATGGTGCACAATTAGTAGCAGGTAAAACAACTGATACTTACATCGTTAAAATTTATCATGGTTCTTATAAAGGTCTTGATTCTTTAAACAATGCTCCTTATGATGGTACAGCAGCAAGTTTGTGTGAACCTGTTTTAATAGCACAATCTCCTGAAGTAACAGATGGTGCAGGCATATTGGCTTGGTTGACTTCAAGCATAGATGTTAATACAGGATTTACTTATACGGTAGTTGATACTGATGACGGTGATCTTGTACCTGGAGATATTCAGGCTACAATAACTAAAGCAACAGGTGCTACAGAAACATATGGTGTGGCAGATTTTGCTGCAAGTGTTTTAGTCGCAAAGACTGCAGATTGTAACTTCATTTTATCAATGGATATTTCATCTGCAGCTAATCAGAATAATGCAACATTATTGACTGATGTTATTTTAGCAGGAAAATATGAAAGGTTCTTATGGATCGCTGGATACTCTACGCAAGCAGAATTAGCAACGAGCATAGCTGCAGCGAAGTCTTGGAACTCAGACAAGGTAGTTGTATTCCATGGTGATGGTCTTACTAATATGAGAAACAATCAGTTTAAGAAAAGATCTGTGTTATGGAAGACTGCAAACGTTCTTGGTAGATTATCGGGTTTAACACCTGAGACACCTTTAACCTTCAAAAAGATAGGTATTGATGCTGAAGCGAATCCTTTGACTGATGACGATCAAGAAAACGCACTGGACAATGGAGTTATGGTGTCATATTTCGATACAGAATTTGGCTACGATGTAGTATTGCAAGGTATCAATACGTTGCAAGCTAACGACTATATCGTCAATGATGATGGAACTTCTTTCAGTGTTACAGTGAAAAGAATTGAAGCTCAGCTTAATAAGGAATTGTCAATCTACTTGAAAAGGAAGTTCTTCGGTAATGATCTTGTAGGTCCTAATAGAAGTACAGTTACTGAGCAGGATTTGGAAGTTGCTGTTGAAGGTTATCTTCAATTGAGGACAGATTTGATCGTTAAATTTCAAAACATTACAACAACTGTGACAGGAGATACTTATTATGTCAATTACGAATTCGTTCCTAATTATGAGATCAATAAGTTCATTGTTACAGGAATCATTTTAGATAAATAAAAAATAAAATAAATGCCACAAGATCCAGTTCTTACAGGTGCGATAGCACTTATTAAAGTAAACGGCCAAGTTATT
>CAZGWG010000544.1:0-1772 GCA_964529165.1 uncultured Sphingobacterium sp. | reverse complement strand
CTGGGCCAGAGCTAAAATATTGCCTTAGAAGTGTAGAAAAGTACGCACCGGATAACGAAATCATTATTATAGGCGATAAACCAAATTGGATACGAAATGTAATTTACATCCCATTTAAAGATAATCCAAATCAAACATGGAAGGAAAAAAACATCTTCGAGAAAATCTTGTTAGTTAAGGATGATTTCTGGTTCTTTAATGATGATCACTTTTTATTAGATAAGTTACCAGGCTATCATTATTCTGGAACTTTAAGAGAGCTAAAAGAGCAATACAACACATTGAACGCTTTCAGAAAAACTCTTCAAAATACGATCAATGTTTATGGTGATATTCATAATTATTTCCGCCATGCGCCAATATTTATTGAGAGGGATAAATTGGAATCACTGACAAAATTAGACTGGAATATTCCCTGGTCTTATTGTGTAAAATCTGCTTACTGTTTTACCAACGGGATTAAAGGTGAAGATTACCCGGACCTTAAATTTAGGACTAAACTAAGTGAAGAAAAGATACGGCAAGGAATTAAAGGACGTCCTTATTTCTCTACAGGCGATTATGCGATGGACGATAATATGCTCAATGTTTTTGAATCACTCTATCCAAATAAATCAAAGTTTGAATGCTGAAAATAATTCTCATAGTATTTAACCGGGTTGAAAATATAAAGCTATGGCTTGACTGCTGGGAACAATGTGAGCAATTAGGGGAACTTATAGTTATTCATAATTACGATGGATCAGACGTCATAAAAGAACTGTGTGGCAATATAAAGTATATACGAAGGGAAAATATAGGGTTGGATATTGGCGCTTTTCAGGACGTAGTAAAAGGAAAAATAGACATCGGTGAGTGGGATAAAATCCTATGGATCACAGACGACACTATCCCGATGCGAAAAGACTTCATAACGCCTTACCTGACTAAATTGGTGGATAATGTGGGCGTGGTTTGCACTGACCTTTCACCCTATGTAAAGACGCACATAAGGACAACCGGATTTATGATTAAGCGCGAGGTAGCTGAAAAACTAACTTTCCCGGCTGATCCCATAACTACAAAAGAGGATTGTTATCAGTTCGAGCACAGAAACATTAACGCTTTTTATGAACAGGTTTTGAAGATGGGTTATAAAGTGATTCAGGTAGATAAAAGAGAAAATGCACCACTTTGGGACACCGGCTATAAAAGAAAACTAAACAGAGGCAATGAGCACCTGAATATTTTCCGCAAGAAAAACAAAGTAGGGATTATCTGTCTTTGTTATAATAAGTACCCTCAGATCATTTCTTCTATGGTCTGCCAGACTTATCCCGATTGGGAAATGGTAATCATACACGACGGCCCGGATAAAACAGGGGTAAGGAATTATATCACAGATCCCCGGATTAGACTAATAGAAAGGGACAAGACAGGTAATTATGGGCACGCTCACAGACAATGGGCATTAGAGAACATAGACGAATTAATCCCGGATTGTGATTACGTAGTAATAACGAACGCTGATAATTATCATGTTCCGTCTTACCTGGAATACATGGTAAGAGGCTTTGTGCAGAATCCTTTAAGTGTGGCTGTTTATTGTGCTGACATGATTCATAATTATATCCATTGGGCGGTAATTCCCTGTAAACTTCAATTAGGATATATAGACTGCGCCGGTGTGATGATCCGTAAATCAGTAGCAAAAGAAATAGGCTGGCGGGACATAGAATATCATTCAAGTGATTGGACATATTTCGAGGACGTAATTAAAAAATACGGCGCTG
>CAZGWG010000543.1:0-1774 GCA_964529165.1 uncultured Sphingobacterium sp. | reverse complement strand
TCATTCTTTTATCATGTCTGAAACCGTACAAAATTCCGGTAAGATTCCGGCTATCTTAACTATTATAAAACAATCGCTCAAAGGAGAAGAACGCGATTATACCCAGGGCAGTATCCGATTATCAGTCCTTTTGCTTGCTATTCCAATGGTGCTTGAAATGATCATGGAATCTGTATTTGCCCTGGTTGATCTTTATTTTGTAGGTCACCTTGAGAACAGCAGTTATGCCATCCAGACTGTTGGCCTGACTGAATCCGTACTCACCATTATTTATTCTATTGCCATTGGAATTAGTATGGCTGCAACGGCTGTAGTTGCCAGACGTATTGGAGAAAAAGATCCGAAAGCAGCTTCCAAAGCCGGAATGCAGGCAATTCTGATTGCGATTCTGATTAATACAATCATCAGCATCCCGGCATTTATTTATGCTAAGGATATTCTGATGCTCATGGGAGCTTCTGCAGAATCAGCAGCCCATGGAACAGCCTTTACCCAAATTATGATGGGCGGCAGTATTTTCATTATGCTCTTATTCCTGATCAATGGTATTTTCAGAGGAGCCGGAAATGCGGCAATTGCAATGAAAAGTCTCTGGCTGGCTAACCTGGCAAATATCATTTTATGTCCGATTTTTATCAATGGTTTTGGTCCGGTACCAGCTTTCGGACTTACCGGGGCGGCAATGGCAACCACTCTGGGACGTGGTTTGGGAGTTTGTTACCAGCTTTATTATCTGTTTGACGGAGGAGGCTACCTGAAAATGAAACTGTCCTATCTGAAACCACAATGGGAGCAAATTGTGGCACTTTTGAAAATATCAGGACCTGGGGTTTTGCAATTTGTCATCGCCTCCTGCAGTTGGATTTTTCTTGCTCAGTTAGTGGCAACCACTGGTGGTGATGAAGGTTCTGCAGGTTACCAAACGGCTTTGCGTTTGTTTATGTTCTTTATGCTTCCGGCATGGGGTTTGAGTAATGCAGCCTCTACGCTGGTTGGGCAGAACCTTGGAGCAAAACTCATTGAACGTGCCGAGCTATCAGTAATCAAAACAGCCAAATACAATGTAATCTTTATGCTATTTATTACTGCGATATCGGTTCCATGGGCAAGGGTGATGGTATCATTTTTTACCAATGATCCGGGTGTGCAGGATGTTGCGGTACAGGCCCTCCAAATCATTGGTGTTGGTTACGTATTCTATGGAGTAGGCATGGTTTTAATTAATGCCTTCAACGGGGCAGGAGATACCTGGACTCCAACCTGGCTCAACCTTTTCGGTTTCTGGTTTTTTCAGATCCCGCTCGCATATCTTCTGGCTAAGTATTTTAAAATGGGCCCCGAGGGGGTTTTTATTGCGATTCCGGTTACAGAAATTGCGATTACCATTGCAGGGTATGTACTGTTTAAGAAGGGGAAGTGGAAGAAGATTAAGGTTTAGCAGTTGATAATTGACAGTTGACAATGGAGATGGTAATTGGCCCCGGCCATTTGTTGTCTAAACTATGATTATTTTGATTAATGTGATGTGATGTTTTTTTGGATGATACCCATATCTGAAAGATCACTTTTCGAAATTAATCGAAGATTTAGGCGCTATGCTGTCCCCCTTTGGAGGGGGCGCGTATGGCTTTGAGTGTTGGTAGGGGAGGTTATGCTCATTTCAATCTTATAAATCATAGTTCAGACAATTAGCCTGGCCATTTGTTGTCTGAACTATAATTCTTTTGATTAACCTAATATAATTTTTCAATCCCTGACAACAGATAACTAAAAA
>CAZGWG010000542.1:0-1789 GCA_964529165.1 uncultured Sphingobacterium sp. | reverse complement strand
TAATCTGATCCAAGGACATGTTGACATTACTGCTATGCTCCACCATAACGCCTTTTGGCTGTCCTGTGGAACCTGAAGTGTAAATGATATAGGCTAGATCATTAGCGGTATTTATCTTTGTAATATTTTCTTTTGAATATTTATGTTGAACCTGTTCAAAATTGCCTAAAATATTCTCATCAATAACGGCTTTACAATTACTGTCCTGTTCGATATAATCGATGCGGTCTTGCGGATAATTAATATCTATGGGAACATAAGCTGCTCCTGATTTTAATATTCCCAGGATCGTTACAATCATATTTTCAGTTCTGTCCATCTTTATCCCTATCAAATCATCTGGTTTAATAGCATAATTCTCTCTTAAATAACAAGCCAATTGATTGGATTTCTCATTAAGTTCCTGATACGTTAGTTTTGTTTCTTCAAAAACAACAGCAATATTATTTGGTGTCTTTCTAACCTGTTCTTCAAATAAATCTATGATGGTCTTGTCTTTTGGGTACGCTGCATTTGTGTCATTGAATGCTGTCAATAACTGATTCTGCTCTTCAAATGTTAGGTAGCCGATTTCCTGAATCATTCTTTCAGGCTGTTCTAACGATTCCTTAAGCAGGTTTTCAAAATGGGTAAACATTCTCTCTATCAGATACTCCTCATAGATGTCAGTATTATAAGAGACCATTAAACTCAATACCTCTGATTCGGCGAAAGTAAAACTGATATCAAACTGGGCTGTTGCATTAGAAAATTCATAAGGCCCCATCTCAAGATCCCTGAGTTCTTCTCCTTTTAGATTATTCAATTGTCCCTGGTTTTGCAAAACAACCAAAACATCAAATAACGCAGAACGGCTTGGATCTCTCTGCAGATTCAGCTTCCCTACTAAGGCATCAAATGGATAGCTCTGATGTTCATAAGCGCCTAAAAGCGTATTTTTCTGGGCTGATACCAGATCTAAAAAACTGCCTCCCTGCTCAAATCTCGTGCGGATGGCAAGTGTATTTAAATATAAGCCCAGCTGATTCTCTAAGTCGGGATGCTCTCTGCCCGCTATTGGCGTTCCCACTATAATGTCATTCTGGCCCGAATACTTATGCAATAAGGTATTGATTCCGGCCATAAGTGTCATAAACAGCGTAACATCCTGAGCTTTTGAAAATGCTTTCAGTTCCTCTAAAAATGCTTGTGGAAAATGGTGGCTGATATTAGCCCCATTATAGGTCTGAACCAAAGGACGCGTCTTAAAACTCGGAAGATCCAAAACAGGCAATTCTCCTTCAAACTGATTCAGCCAATAAGCTTCTGAGGCCTGATGTTTGGCCTGCTGCAATGCTCCATTGAGCCAAACGGCATAGTCTTTATACTGAATGCCCAATTCCGGAAAATCAACTTTTTTACCCTGTATTAGTCTGTTGTATGCCTCTACAGCTTCAGACACCAGCAGTTCCATAGACCAGCCGTCTCCAATGATATGATGCATCGATAAAAAGAAGACATATTCCTGTTCTTTTACCTTCAGCAGCGAAGCTCTTATAAGAGGTGCCTGTTCTAAATCAAATGCCTCATGGTTTCTTTCTTCGATATACTTTGCAATGGCTTCTTGCTGGTTTTCTGCAAAACTGAAGTCTTCACTGGATATCTTAAAATCCAATTGTTCTGCAGGGATAATATATTGTCTGATATCCCCTTCATTATCTGCTTTGAAATACGTTCGCAGTATTTCATGACGCTGCAATAAAAGCTTAAACGATTCTTCGAATTTATCGGTGTCTATAACTCCTTTTAG
>CAZGWG010000541.1:0-1804 GCA_964529165.1 uncultured Sphingobacterium sp. | reverse complement strand
TTATAGTTTTTTTATTCCTTAATCAAATGAATTCTGCTTTCAAAGGCTAATTGGATTTCTGCATAAGGGTAGATTCTTCTTATTTCAGCTACATGGTCCTCAATTATTAGTTTTCGAAGGAGATGATCTTTTTCAGAAAATCCACCGGGCAACTCTAAATCGATTGAGTTCTTTACCGTTCCTCTTTCGTGTACTTCGATTTTCACTTGGGGTTGTTGTTTTTTATGTCACCAGGGGTTTGTCTATCCCTTTAATGCTTTATTCTCCTGCTGTATCCTCTCGATTTCCTCTTCCCTTCGTAAGCAAGCGCTTTCAATAGCATTGCATTTCCCGATTAATATTTCGTTCTCCTGCTGTAGCTTTTTTATTGCAGGGATAATCTTGTCGTGTACTGACTGACCAAGTGGAACATTTAATAGCTTTCCTATCTCTTGATAGTCGGGCATTACACTTATGGCGCTTTCTTTCCATGCTTTTAGCGCTTTATTCTCTTCCTGTAGCTTCTCAATTCGCCTGTTTTTATCATTCATAATTTCTTTTGCATCGTCGGCAAGCTGTCGCCATTCTAAATCTCTTTCCTGTAGTTTAGTAATTATAGGGAGGAAGTAGGATAATGACCAGTTGGCGCCCTCATGTTTGGAGTGGTTGGAAGGGTTTTTTATCCCACTTACAAAAGTTGTAGGAAACGCTTTCTCTAACTGCTCCTTAAAGTCTTTCTGTAAATCTGATGGGAGGATGGACTTAGCTGCATTGCTACCAGGAACGTCCCTTGTGTCACTATCTTGTACGTTCTGATCGCTATTCAGCAATGATTTGAAGCGTACTATTAATTCGCCGACAAGCAAATCATAATCATCGTCTGGCCTTGCGGGTATGTGCCTTGATGGTATTTTACCGCTTTCATAGATATTATCGGTCATAGAATCTACTTTTTGTAACAGTTCGTCGTCCGATAACTTGCAAAGCCTAAAACTTACTATACTGTTCATAACTAAATGTGTTTTATTTGGATTGATTAGAGTTGTACCATTTGATAAATTGAATTACAGCTAGCCAAACGGCTTCAATGTCAACTGTCCGTAATCCTTCTTCAATGTTTAGTCGACGGTATTTATTCAGGTTATCTTCATACCCTCTTTTGCCTTTTGATAATTCAAAGCTTTTCGACATACACATTTTCACAACAGGCATAAGCCAATCCCATGATGAATGATACTGCAACACGCTTTCATAAATATGCTTACCGTCTATTTCAAACGTTTTATACGAGCCGTGATTATGCTGCTTATATCCCATAAATTCAGCAATCAGCTTATTACCTTCCTCAATAGATATTTCTTTTGTCATAATTTATAATTTGGATTGATGTTCTTTGGTGAGTAGAAAAGATTCTAAGTACATAACCGGCTTCCCTATTGAAATAGCATAATCTATTTCTGACCGTGTAGATTGACCAATATAGCCGCCAACGTTTAATACAAAAACTTCATCAGCAATATCAATTTTGCGTTTGTGCTGTTCGTCTGCCTTCTGTTTATACTCGCTTGTTAGGCCGTACTCCCTTTCAATATCAACGAACATACAGCATGGCAATAAGGCTATTTCCCCTCTCATCAAAGATTCGTATTCAGCTTTCATAAAGGCCTCTTTTGCTTTTCTTAATGAACCGCAATAACAAACAATCTTTGGCCTTTGCTGAATAGCCTCGTCGCCAGTACAAGAGTGCGACGCAAGGGACGGCGGTTGTTCTGCTGTATGGCTCATACTCTCCTCCTGGTTTATTGGGATGGCTACCTTCCCGTAA
>CAZGWG010000540.1:0-1808 GCA_964529165.1 uncultured Sphingobacterium sp. | reverse complement strand
CTGCAAACAGCACGGCAAAGCCCATGACATAAGATAGCATCGGGTTCTTGAATGCCTTGTGCAGGATATAAGCACAGCCGCCTGCCTTGGGGTAGCGCGAGCCCAGCGAGGCATAGGATATGCCGGTAAGCGCAGCAGCAATAGCCCCAACGACAAAGCCGAGCCAGATGCCATTGCCCATTTCGCCTGCTGCCTTGCCGATAAGGCCATACACGCCCGCGCCCAGAATATCGCCCACGCCATAGAAGGTAAGCGTAAGTAAACCGATGCGCTTTTGCAATTGCGAATCCATAGTGTGTGATTTTACATATTCAGATTGCGCGCAATGTAATACTTATTTACCTTAAAGCATTATATGAGCCCGTTATGTTTCAGGGCAGAAACATAGTAGTTAAAATAACTTTTGTTTATAAAAAATAATAGTGCTTCTTTTGCACCCACATCGCGAGGTAGAGCAGCGGTAGCTCGTTGGGCTCATAACCCAAAGGTCACTGGTTCGATCCCAGTCCTCGCTACCAAATCGGCGAAAGAGGCATAGTTTAGGTTCAAACCTGGTATGCCTCTTTTCTTTTGAGTTATATTTTGTTGTAAATAAGCAACATACGCAAATGCAAAGTTTATACGCTTAGTTCGAACTTCTTCTTTTTTCTTGCTGTAACTGATTCCATCAGGAAACACCAGTGATTGAATCTGTTGCTTTGTCGAATAATCGCTGGAATGCCAGCTGGAAGCGATTTTTGAGGCTATTTGTATCGTAATATCTACGCACTTTTCAAGGTTCGAACTCTTTTTTGATGCAGATAAAATTCTGCGCTCTAAATCTTCTCTTTCTACTCTATATTTCTCGAAGAACTTGTTATATAAATCACCGTTAATCTCTTCTTCAATATAGCGTTCTTCGAGCCTATCAATCTTTTTAACGAGGGCACTATGCTCTTTCACTAAAAGCACGTAAGTATCCTCCTCACCTTTATAAAGCTGGTTAAAGGTTGCAACACTTTGTTGCTTTATCAATTGTTCCACATCGGCATCAACGTCAAGGTTGAAAGAATCCAATATCTCTGAAAAAAGCTTATTAAGAGCATTTGCATTCTTATTATTACAACAGCCTTTGGTTTTACATTTATAATAATATATGTTCTTTCTACGCATCAGATACCCTGTAAGCGGCTTGTCGCACTCTTCACATCTAGTAAACCTTTTAAGTGGAATAGCGTCATTCTCATGATGGAGGGAATACCCGTGAGCATTTTGATCCAATATCCCGTTTACATTTAGAAAGGTACTTTTAGATATGAGCTTTTCATGATTGCCTTCGACAACGACTCCGTCAAGCATTTTATGAGCCATCAGACCGCAATAAAATGGATTTCTAAATAATTCGGTAATCCTTTGATGATTAATTTTAAGACCTTTTGCGGCTAGTTTCTCCCGTATTGCTTCATTTGTTAGGCCCAGGTTGGCTTTCCATTCGAATGCCTGCCTTAAAAGTCTACCTTTCGCGTTGACTACAATCTTGCGTTTGCCGTCTGTAATGGTAGTCCCTGCGCGTCTGTGATTATTCCGGATATTGGAAGCTCAGCAGCTTCAATTTGAAACAGGTCGTTACTGGTGTACTTCTCCATCTTTCGGGACACGGCAATCGTGTTTCCGACTTTCTTAAACTGGAGTGGCAATTGCTTTTCCAGCTCTGCCAGCACCTGTTGCAGAGGCTTCTTCTTAACATTAAAGTCAATGGGCGGTACTTTCGCCAGGGTGCTTTCACTGTAGGTAAAACTGACAGCTGTTTGTTTTTCTATTTCTGCAAA
>CAZGWG010000539.1:0-1824 GCA_964529165.1 uncultured Sphingobacterium sp. | reverse complement strand
GTTCTGACCGCGGCCGCTGCAAGAATAATAGCTGGAGAAGATACTGCATAATCAGGACGGTGATGCTCTCCTATGCCAAAAACATCCAGCCCAAGCTGGTCGGCAAGCTCAATTTCTTCGAGCAGATCATTGATACGCTGATGTGTGTTTTTACTTCTGGATGTATTATCCGGCAGCATATCAGCGAAGGTATAAAGACCTAATTCCATATCGGATTTTTATTGTTTGATAATATTAACTGCGTTGAATCTTATGATAAAATAAAGATTTAATCCCCCGACTCAGGCAAGCTGCAAATTTCGCTTTAAAATATGAAGGGAGAGAAATTGATTGGACTAGAAATTGTAATCAGGTTGTCATTTATAATGGATGTACTTGAGATACTTCCATTACATATTCATCTTACAGGAGCGGAGAAAAAAGCCTGACCGCTTTTTCCAGGAATTTTTTAAGCCCAGATCTTTTCTCCCATTCTATTTCATTTAATTTTACTGACTCTTTCAGATCATCATAGAAGAGTGCAGCTAAATCACGGGCAATCTGTTTATCATAGACAATGGCATTAACCTCAAAATTAAGATCAAAGCTTCTGGAGTCCATGTTTGCTGTTCCTATCATGGCTATGTTAGTATCGCAAACCATTGTTTTAGCGTGAACAAAGCCCTTTGTATATTGAAAAATTTCAATCCCTGCATGTAACAAGTCTGAGTAGTAAGATCTGACAGCATAATCAACAAAGACAGAATCAGACCTCATTGGTACAAGGATTTTCACTTTTACACCTCCCATTGCTGCAATACAGAGCGCATCCAGAAGACTGTCATTTGGAATAAAATATGGGCTGGTGATCAGGATTTCTTCACTTGCCAGATTAATTGCCTGGAGAATAGCATACAATATTACCGGGCTCGGAGAGTCGGGACCACTTGCAGCTATCTGCACAATTTTTTCGCCGTTAATAGGAATAGAATTTAACGGAGGGAAGAATTTATCATTAGGTTCCAGTTTTAATTCAGCACAAAAGTTCCAGTCACAAAGGAAGAGGTATTGCAGGTATTGCACTCCAGGTCCGTCAATTCGGAGATGTGTATCTCTCCAGAAGAGTTTGCCGGCTTGCTTTTTATCATTGATGTATCTGTCGCTCACATTTATTCCGCCGATAAATGCTGTTATTCCGTCTATTACAATAATCTTACGATGATTACGGTAATTCAGCCGGTTTGCCAGAGTTATAAAACGAATTTTGAAAAAGGGAAAACACTCAATACCCTGCGCTATCATTCTGGGTACCATCGTTTTTCTTATGGATCGGCTTCCGTAATCGTCATAAATGAATCTGACATGAACCCCTTCTCCTACTTTTTGAATCAGAATTTTTTCAATCTCTCTGCCGATCTGGTCGTCCTCAAAAATATAATATTCAATGTGTATATGGTCTTTTGCGCCTTTTAAAGCTTCAATCACATCAGGGAACTTATTCTCCCCATTAACCATGATTTTTATGGCATTATTGGAAGTCAGGGGACTAAGAGTATCTTTCAAAAGCAGGTTTGCCAGTTCTTCATTACTTTGGACAGTGGCATCACTCAGGTTAAAAGTTTGCTTTGAATATTGATAGATTTTATCAAGAAGTTTATCAGATAATTCGCTGTTTTCGATCAGCTTCTTACTGTACATTCTGCGGGTACGATAGTTTATACCAAAGGTGAAGTAAAAGATGATTCCAATAAAGGGAACAAAAATAGCGAATAAGAGATAGGCAAGACTTTTTGAGTTGGTTCGGGTGTCATAAATTATACGGAAGCACACCAGGATAAGAACAAG
>CAZGWG010000538.1:0-1829 GCA_964529165.1 uncultured Sphingobacterium sp. | reverse complement strand
TTTTTGTCCACTAACCTACACTTAATCCGTCCCTTTTTAACTACCTACCCATTTAATCCGACTACCCCAATAATCACTTATAAAAAACCGAGGGCACTGATAATGGCTCGAATAAGAACTGTAAAGCCAGAACACTGGTCAGACAAAAATTTACCTAATATTTCACTGCAGGCTCATTTGCTTTGGATTGGTCTATGGAACTTCTCAGATGATGAGGGTGTATTTGAAAGTGACCCTTTATTAATAAAATCGCAGGTGTTCCCGAGAAGAAAAGATGTGAAGGCAGACCACATAACTAAGTGGATAAGCGAATTATTTAACGCTAACTACATCATCCAATTTGAATTTGAAGGAAATATTTACTACAAGTCGAGAACTTTCAAAAATCATCAGAAGATAGACAAAGCCAAGCCATCTAAAATCCCCGCTGAAATACTCCTAAAAATCGACGATCAATCGTCGAACGTTCGTCGAACGGTAGCCCCTGTAGAGGAGAGTAAAGGAGAGGAGAGGAATAGTAAAGGAGAGGAGAGGAAGGGATATACCCCACCAGCCGAAATGGAGTTGTCAGAAATTGATATTGGAAAAGCGATTGAATACCTAACCCTGACGAAACACATTGAAGCCACGCGTCAAATTGTTTTATCGGTATGGACAATTTTTAAAACAAAAAATTTTGGCCGCGAAAAATATTATAAAGACGAAAGCGACGTCCGGGGACATTTTTTTAACTCATTGAAATTCGAAAATATTAAGAAGGATTATGGAAAAAGCATTAAAGGAAATTTTACAGGAAAGCCCACTGCAACAGGGGAGGTCGCTGAAGGAGGCTTTGGAAGCCTACACTCACATTGAACTTACAGAAGAAGAAGAAATTGAGGCTATTATATGGGCTAAAGGAAGGAAAGAAGACCGGATCAAAGCAGAAAAACTTATCGAACTACAGCAAGAAAACCGCCGGAAGTTATTCTCGGTTAGGCATGATATTGAAAGTCTTGCCGGTTATCTGGAAAACAGGGCTAAGAAAATATTTGGAGAGGACGAAAAGGGTGAGGCGTTATTTCAGATCGACGACAAAAACAAAATCGTTTACAATATACTACTCCGATACTTCTGCGAAGATGTAGGATTTGATTTAATGGCCATTAAAGGGCGCGTAGAGAACCCATCTCTAAAAAAGGGAGTATTGTTATGTGGAAATTTTGGGGTCGGCAAAACCGATCTAATGAGTCTGTGTGCGGTCAACTTTCGCCAGGTGTTTCAAATTGTAAACGCAAAACAAATCGCAAACGATTTTGAAAAGGACGGGGAAGATACCATAAAGCAGTATTTAACAAAAACCAAGAACGCGTTCGAAGATCCGACCTGCTTGTACCAAGAATTTTCTGGATTGTGTATTGACGATATCGGTACTGAAGATATTAAAAACCACTTCGGGAACAAAAGAAATGTCATTGCAGACATTATCGAGTTGAGGTACGAGCGAAACCTTGTGGGGCCGTTGCTTCATGGAACAACCAACCTTACCGCCTTACAATTAAAAGAGTTTTACGGCGGTCGCGTTCACTCCCGGATGAAAGAAATTTTCAATTTTATCGAATTGCCCGGAAAGGACAGAAGAAAATAAAAGCGGATTACATTTTAAACAAACCTATGCCACGACCGACCCAAGCAACGAAAGAACAGATCAACCAGATTATTGAGTTATCAAAAGAAAAAACCAGGGCAGAGATTTCGGAAATAACGGGACTAACAAAACATACCGTTCAGTACTTCCAGCAGAAGAACGGAATAAAGCAGCCCAAGATGAAGAACAGGAAAATTGGGCT
>CAZGWG010000537.1:0-1830 GCA_964529165.1 uncultured Sphingobacterium sp. | reverse complement strand
TAGTAAAAGAGCAGCTTAAAGCTCTTCCAACTTAAAGGTTTCTAGCTTTAGTAAATCTGCAAAATTATTAAAGAATTGCCAGACATATAATAAGCGCTCAAAGACATGTCCCTCAATTAAAAGCTGTTTTGGCTCTGGTTTCTTTGCGAAGTTATCAGCTGCATGTAATTGAGGGAATAGTCTAATAAGTTAATCCTCAATTGGGTACCTTACTGAGGTTTTCTCAACGAGTTCTGGGTAAAACTAGGAGAAGATTTTGAATTGATTTCTGGTTTCTCTTATCCTGGCCTCTTTTGCTTTATCAGCTTCGCTCTTCTCTTCCGTTTTCCTTGTTGGGTAATACTTAGCGATGCCTTCCTTCTTTACTTCAGAAGTATCATGACTACCTTACGATGAGACACCAGGCTTTTGCTTCTAAGCTTTAGACTTAGCTTCAGCTTAGGCAGCTTCTCTTTGTCTTTTAGCTTCAACAAGCTATTCCTCTCTTTTGCGACGAGCCTCTACTTAATCCTCGTCTCTCTTTCTTCTTGCCTCGAGCTGCTCTTCTTCTTTCTTCTTTCTAGCTTCAGCTGCAGCTGCAAGTTACTCTTCCTTTATTCTTTTAGCTTCTGCAAGCTCAGCTTCCTTTTTAGCCTTAGCTTCTGCTAATGCTTGCTCTTTTTGTCTCTTGATTTCGTTCAGTTCAAGCTCTTTCAGTCTTTTTTATTCAGCTAACTGTTCTTTAATCCTGTTCTTTTCCTCTTCAAGTCGTTCTCTTTGAATTCGCTTCTCTTCTTCCAATCTCTCTTTTTCTCTCTGTTTCTCTTCTCTCTTTCTTTCCAATTCAGCAGACCTTTTAAGCTCTTCTTCCTCTTTGAGCTTCTTTTTGATCTCAAGTTATTGTTGCTTTTGTTCTTGTTTAATCTTTTTCTCTTCCTCGTGTTACCGCTTCTTGACGATCAGTGGTCTATTAATAATTAGTATTAAAATCATTAATTGAAATTAAAGACCCCTTTAGAACTTCGATTTAAAAGTTATTAAGTAGTAGTCTCTAATTCGGCGGCACTTACCGGCAAGTTTGACAGAACCACTCTCCCTATGGTAGATCTTTCTTATTAAGTCCCAGGCACTTAATATGGAAGGAGCGCGGGCAATAATCGCAGCAGAGTAAATTTCCACCTTCCTTGCACAAGTTACAGTGGTCTCTGTTCACTGCTTTAGGTCTCGACTCAGAAGTTCCACTCTGACTTGCTAAGTCGACACTGCCTCCAGCATTGAGGCTGGGCTCTCTGGATTTGGCTGCTTTCTTTTAGGAGCGGTCAAGACTATTATTTGCGGTTCCTGGTGATTTGTCGAGATGATCAGAGTCTCTTTTCCTTCTTTATTGAAGATGGCTTCTCTGTGAAAAAGAGTTGCCATTTTCTGAATCCGCGTGTTCAGGCTCTTCATCTAAAACAAAAGGATGTGAGAATTATGTTGAAATTAGAAGTTTTTTATTCATCTCACTCTCCCTCAGGGCTTGACTGTCGGCAAGTTGGAAAGTGAGTCGTTGTATCATAGATGGTTAATTACCTTATTAGGCGCGCAGCCGAGAGAGGGTGGCAGCGGCGACCGCACTATGACCTAAACCGAAAAGTTAAGCGGGAGAAGAAGAAGCGTCAGTGCTTTATCTTTCCTCGCCTTGTTTGCTCTCTTTCTTGATTGGCTCAACTGTTCTACGGCCAGCGAGTCTCAGCATCATTGCTGCAACTTATTCATCTTAAGAGCTAGTCCCTGGAGAAGTTGAAGACTAGTGAGGTCCTGTGGTACCACTTTCGGGTGTAGTCTATTAGTATTCTGGTAGGGCGGCAC
>CAZGWG010000536.1:0-1838 GCA_964529165.1 uncultured Sphingobacterium sp. | reverse complement strand
GAGCGCAGCCACCCGGTTGTGCGATACGAAGGTGAGGACCTTTCTGATATCGACGTAGTCATCCCTCGTATTGGTACCAGTGTGACCAAATACGGTACCGCAATGGTGCGTCAGTTCGAGATGCAGGGTGTATTTACCACTTCGAGCTCAATTGCCATCAACCGATCACGTGACAAGCTTCGCTCTATGCAAATTCTCGCCCGTGCTGGTGTGGATATCCCAAAGACTGTGTTCTCTCGTGAAACAGCTGAGGTAGGTGACCTTATCGAACAAGCAGGCGGCACGCCGCTGATTATTAAGGTTGCTCGTGGTACACATGGTAATGGCGTGGTACTTGCCGAGACCAAGAAAGCAGCCGAGGCTGTAATGCAGGCCTTCTACGTTGAAGGTGTGAACTTCATGATTCAGGAATTCATTAAAGAATCTGCTGGTACTGACATCCGTGCGATTGTGGTCAATGGCAAGGTTGTAGCTAGTATGAAGCGTCAGAGCCTGGACGACGACTTCCGTTCAAACATTCACCAAGGCGGTGAAGGTACAGCTGTGAAATTGACCGAAGAAGAGCGTAAGACTGCCCAGAAAGCTGCTAAGGCTATGGGCTTGCCATTCTGTGGTGTCGATATGATGCGTAGCGACCGTGGCCCACTGGTGCTTGAAGTAAATTCTAGCCCTGGTTTTGCCATCGAAAAGGTTACCGGTCGTAATGTCGCCGAAAAGGTTATTGATTACATCGAACAAAACGCCAAAGGTAAACGCCGTCGTGACCGTGTCGGCGCCTAAACACCTGCGCCTAATCATCGGTATTGTAGCCATCAGTGTAATAGCTGGTGGTTTTTTGTATGAGCGGGCGCAGGAAAGTGGTGCCCATGTTTCACTAGACGGGAAACGATATTCGTTGTTGGTTGCTCGTACAGATGCCGAACGTGAGCAGGGACTATCAGGCAGAGCAAACTTGCCAGCCAAAACAGGAATGATATTTGAGTTTGATACGCCGGGTACGTACTGTTTTTGGATGAAGGACATGCACTTCAATATCGATATGGTATGGCTCGACTCTTCTTCAAAAGTCATCAAAACCCAGCAAAATGCTATACCAGAAAGCTATCCCTCAATGTTCTGCCCGCCAACCGATGCATCGTGGGTTTTGGAGCTACCAGCTGGCACGGTGAAAGTCCGTCACATAGATGTTGGTGGTCAACTGAAGCCCCAAAGTATTTAGCATAATCATTTTAGTGGTAAACTAAGGCCATGACACCACTGTTGATCATTGCAGTGATTACCGCATTGCCGGTACTTCTGGCGCTCTTTCTGGGCGTCAATTCAGTGTTCTTGTTCTTGAGTGTTGCAGTGGGCATGCTGCTTCAATCACATTTGACTGACAGTGTCAGCTTGGCGCTATCGTCATTCTTTAATAGTGGACCGCTCGACATTATTGCCGCTGTGACACTACTGAGTTTGCCAGTTGTCCTGACACTGATTATCTTGCGCAAGAGTGCCAAAGTAGGCGTACTTATGCTGCAGCTGGCGCCACTTGTCTTTACGGGACTGGTTTTTGGCTATGCAGTCCTTGATCAGTTAAGCGGCAGCTTCCAAGCGCAAGTTTATGCCAGCCAAGTCGGCTCAAGCATCAAACAGGCGAGTGATGTGGTTCCTGGTGTAGCAGGTGTTCTGAACTTACTTCTTGCTTGGAGTCTGTACCGCCACAAACGTGACCCCAAACACGGCAAGCACCATTGACTTTTCCCTGTAAATATCGATAATGTAAGGAGTTAATTTGCCCTTCTGTTAAGGGCCCATAGCTCAGTTGGTTAGAGCAGTGGCCTTTTAAGCCACGTGTC
>CAZGWG010000535.1:0-1839 GCA_964529165.1 uncultured Sphingobacterium sp. | reverse complement strand
TTATTTCTTGCTATGGGCTATGGGCAAAGAGCCATCGAATTTGAGCAATACTCACGTTGTTGCTATTTTTTCAGCGTTCAGGCTGATTGCCCATAGCTGATTGCTCAATGCCATCAACGTCATTTCATTGTTAACATAACACTAGTTCTTATTCTATGAGAGTTCATTACCCGTTCTCTCTGCTTTAGTTTGTACCGTTTTTTGGGAAAGTCAAACGAAAAGCCTGACGCTTCTTGTACCTCGAAGCAGGCTTTGTTGTTTTCCTGCTGTCCAGAATTTGGGAATTTATTTTAAAAGAGCATCTCATTTTAATCAACAGAAGAAGATCTTTTATATTATGCTGGTAGGATAAGCTGCGCTGATCCTGAATAGGGGGGCTTACAAATTATCAAGTTAGTTAGTGCATTATAATGCACCTTAATAGCAAATATTTATTTAGGAACTGTGAAAAGTGATTAAAAGTGCAACATAATGCTCTTTTTGTTTGTTTTATTAAATATTACAGCTACCTTTGATTAAATAGAGCAATATAATGCACCATTCAGAATTAGTTACTGTCCTTAAAGAAAGAAGAGAGGCTCTGGGTATCACCCAAGCGCATCTGGCTGAGCTTGCCGATGTAAGCCTACGGACATTAAAAGCTCTGGAGGTTGGAAAAGGCAATCCCACACTGGAAACTATTGCTAAACTGATCGAAGTATTGGGCATGGAACTTAGCCTAGAAATAAAGACACCACAGCACGATAAACCATGAGAAAAGCCAATGTTTACCGGAATGGAGAACTGGTCGGCAGTCTTACGGAAGAAACCGCAGGTCATTATATCTTTGAATATGATAATGACTGGTACCGCGACAACTCAAAGCCTGCCGTAAGTCTCACGCTGCCAAAGTCTCAGAAAAGGTATGAAAGCAAGTACCTGTTCCCTTTCTTCTATAATATGCTGAGCGAGGGTGTGAATAAAAAACTGCAGTGCACTCAGTTAAAAATTGATGAGAAAGACAGCTTCGGCTTGCTGATGGCTACAAGCCAGTATGATACAATCGGTGCTGTTACTGTCAAACCCGCTGACTTACCATGAACTTGAAAGAAATAAAACAGTGTCCGGGAACTCTTGCAGACGGTTTTAATACTTACAGTCCGCTCTGTCTGAAGAACATGTTCAATAAAAAGAAGGTGAGTCATATCCTGCCTTATGAAGCTCCGCGTAATGAAGAGGTAGAAGAGCAATTCATTGAAAACCGGAAGCGTATTTCTTTATCCGGCGTCCAGGAAAAACTGAGCATGGTCTTGGAGAAAAACCAGCTCCGTTTAACCCATCCGGGTGAGCAGGGAACGTATATATTAAAGCCAATACCCCGGGATCTGAAAAAGGTCGATCAGGTACCCGCTAATGAACACCTGACCATGCAGATCGCCCGGCAGGTTTACGGGATTAAAACCGCAGAAAACGCGTTGATCTTTTTTCAGGATGGTACTCCCGCTTACCTGACCAAACGGTTTGATGTGAAAGAGGATGGCACAAAATGGGGGAAAGAAGATTTTGCTTCGCTTGCTGGTCAGTCAACTGATAGTGCCGGACCCAATTTCAAGTATGATTATAACTATGAGGCCTTGGGGTTGCTTTTCCAGAAATTCGTCCCGGCCTGGAGGATAGAGATAGAGAAATATTTCGTTATGGTTCTGTTTAACTATCTGTTCTCTAACGGGGATGCGCATCTCAAAAACTTCGCGCTACTTGAAAGTGCATCCGGCGATTATTTATTAAGTCCGGCCTATGATCTGATCAATACCCGACTGCATGTGGATGATACTGATTTTGCGCTGACGGCGCTTTTTG
>CAZGWG010000534.1:0-1852 GCA_964529165.1 uncultured Sphingobacterium sp. | reverse complement strand
CATTTTTTTTTTTTTTAAAATCTTTGACACGACACGAAGGACCGACAAAAACAGCAGAAGTATCACTCATCGGCTTTCCCCTTTTTATATGCATGGATTCCACGAGCACCCATAATTCTACGCCCCGAATAAGAAATCCCTTCAAGGCCCGGTACTACCACTTTGACAACAGGTATTTGGAATTGTTCTAAGGTAAGATTTATAACAATGGCCTCCTCTACATACACAAGGCGCAAACGGTCTAATATCAAGGCCGCATCTTCTTTTATATCGTCTGTTCTGAATTCTAGTATCGAGGCAAAGTCATGCGAAGCCTTTTGGGTAATCTCGGCATACCACTTTTTATTTTTTTCTAAAGAATTTTGCTCGTCATAAACAGATATGTATTGATCATCTCGGCTACCTGCAATGAATGTCAATCTGCTCTGAGCCGCCTCGGTTATCGCTCTTAACACAGCAATCTCTTTTGATAAATGCGTGCCACTACCATAAGAAGGTCTGATCCCAAGTCTGAAATCACTGGGATCTTGTACAATTTTACAAATAAAGCTTGGAATGCCAATATCCGTCGTTATGTCCCATACTCCTATGTGGGCGCCAGATGCTTTCACATTTTTCAATGTGTTTTCGATAAAAGGAATTGGAATAGATTGAATATCGACTTTACGCGATTGTTTAAACTTTGCGTCAGATAAAGTCCATAATGCCAACGCATCGCGCTCAATAACTTCGTATAAACCATGATTTATGGCCTCATCAAATGTATTACCGGATGCAAGACCATTTGTATCAGCAATGAAGTGCCCCTGATTGTATGTTTGCGGATGGGTATAATCTGTACTTACGCATTCATACGGCAACCATTTTTTTTCTTGAGTAAATAAATCAATACCTTCTAGCCATGGTATCCGCGTATCATAATGAAAAGAAACGGGAGATAGCTTGGATAAAAGATCAATGTTAATAACCTTGTGAGAGTGTGCAAGATCGTTAAATGATAAGATCTTTACTGGCAGGTTGATTCTCTCCGCATGATAGCTCTCAATAGATTCCATCAATGCGGATACTTTCGCGGCATCTTTTGAAACTCCCTTTCCTTGCGACACGGCCAAGGAACGGGAGTTAGGCCGAACGGCCATATACACATGAAGACCTAAGGTATCTAGCCCTGTAATGTTTGCAAGGCGGGTGATCCCCATCTGTGAAGCATAATGGGCAACACGTTGATACGTTTGAGCTGGAGAAACAACTCTGTGCGTGCCTGATTGAAATGTTTTGTAGGATTGAACCATAATATGAATTTAGGCAGCGCCGTTCATTGCGCTGCCTAAAAATTTATTCAGCGTCAAAGTAATTGGCTGATGAATTATCCAGATCGTGGTCTACGAAAATGTGCTCTGTTTGCATAGTTGTCTCCTTATGGGTTTACTACCATACAAACGATATAATGTTTTTACAGATCAAACTGTGAACTACTTCACAGTGTTCAAGTGTGATGTTCGGTAGTTTCCTCATAGAGGTAACTATGAGTAATGTAATATATAGTCATTTTAATGATAAAAAAGAAACAAGCGCGATCGACGCGGAAGTTGGCTTGATCTGTATTGACATGATGGCAATACGCGATTTGTGTCACAAAAAGAAATTAGATACAGTCACAAACTTGATTGATATTGCGATCATGGAATTGGTGAGATCTTTGGCGCAAAATATTGAAGATAAAAATTAAGTGGCGCTAAGAGCATCTATATCTTTAACAATATAGCCATGTACTCCCTTTTCCCCTAAATGCTGTGCCATTTCCCTGGCCATAATAAGAATAGTCAAAGCTTCTTGAAGGCGCCCCAGCTTC
>CAZGWG010000533.1:0-1856 GCA_964529165.1 uncultured Sphingobacterium sp. | reverse complement strand
TTTATAGTTGTTAATAAATATTTTATATACTACTTTTTAAATGAATTGCCTTGCAGATGTTCCATAGGGTTTGAATTAAAATGGATTATCTTGTTCATGTTTTTCCTGGTAGTGTATTTGTGCTACAGGAATAAAATTGTTCGATTCTCTAAACATCATTTTCGGCGCGTCAAATTCAAGCGATACCATCCAGTTTGATGATGAGTTTCGCCATTTACGGATTACTAAATCACGGCTGCTTTCGGTAGTTAACCCATTTTCATCCACCTCAACGCCGCTCATCCAGTCTGAATGCAGGAACATTACTACGTCTGCATCCTGTTCAATACTTCCTGATTCACGCAAATCGGATAATTGCGGGTAACGGTCTGTTCCTTTTCTTTTCGTTACTTCACGGCTCAATTGGCACAATTCAATAACAGGTATATCCAGTTCCTTTGCCATAATTTTACAACCCCGGCTTATCTTACTTACCTGCTGTTCCCTGTTCATATTCTTTTCCTCACCTTGTACCAATTGTAAATAATCAATCATTAAAATATCGCATCCGTATTTTGCTTTTAGCTTATTCGCCTTTGCCCTGATTTCGTTAATATTTACATTTGTTTTATCACTTACAAAAATTGGCAGTTTTGCTGTTTGGCTATTTAGTTTTTTATAAACCTCATCTCTTTGTTGCTCATCCCGCCACAATGCCCGAAATAGAACATCAAAGTTTACAAGGGCGTCAATAGAGGCAATACGGGCGGCAATTTCATTGTTACTCATTTCAAGTGATATAATTCCTACCTTATGCCCCTGACGTGCTATTTGGATAGCCATTTGCCCTGCTAATGCACTTTTACCAACTGAAGGACGCGCACCGATTACAATCAACTGCTGCGGATGGAAACCGCCGGTTCTTTGATCAATAGACTTAAAGCCGGTCATTATGCCCATACCCTTTGTTGCCTGCATTTTGTCCTGATGTTTATAAAGTCCTACGATAAGCTCATCCATACTTTTCCATTCGTTCACAACCGACTTGCCCTGTATGTAGTGCAGTCGTTCCCGGATCCGGCTCATTGACGCTCTAACATCATCATCTTTTACCCCGCCATACGTTAGCTTAATCAGTTCTCTTTTTGTCCACATCTCCTGCAAGCAATGGCAGAAATATTCCAAAGTAGCAGACGACACAACGGCATTGGATAGGATTGAGAGGTAATACGGGACGGTTTGAGACGCTAACTCCTTAATACCTATACTTCGCATCAAATAATCTGAAACGCTTAAAATTTCGACAGGTAAACCGCTCTGAAACATATCTGACATTGTAGCAAAAACAGTTTGATTTGCATCATGGTAAAAAGTTTCCTTATCTACCAAGTCGAATATTCGCGCAAATGCATCTCTTTCGAGCAGGCAGATACCTAATACCGATGCTTCTATATCCGGGCTAAAGTGTATGTCTTTTAAAAATTCCATTTATGCGCGTGTTAGGGGAGGTGCTGTTGAACGGGTTGCCTCGATTTTTGATTCTTCTAAGTCCTGGTTTTTAAGCCAGTTCATAAAATGTTGCATAATGTCTGACCTGCTTTTGTAATACTTTTCTCCTGAAAATGTGTTAAGTTCGAATGCCTTCCACATTTCGTTAACCCTTACAGCATTTAAGTTTTTTCTCTTTAGCCTGAATATGTATTCAATTGCATTTTGAATTTCATTAGGCTTAAGACCAAAACAGTTTTCAGGGTACTTCGGCATACTCACATGCAAATCTTTTTTTGCTGGTGATTCTACTTCACCTTCTTCTTCTAATTCGTATTCTACTTCAGGCGGCGGATTGCTGTCATATGTCCGCATGTTGCTGTCATGTG
>CAZGWG010000532.1:0-1872 GCA_964529165.1 uncultured Sphingobacterium sp. | reverse complement strand
TGGATGATTTAACGGTAATCCACCCCCTAACCCCCGCCAGCGGGGGACAGCGTGACGCCTAAAGACTATTCCTTATCCTGAAATGGATTGACCAGGAACGTACAGATCGAAAAATATAAAGATTTTTGAGTAGTTTAACCAAAAAATGTGTCCACACGATAGCCTTTGGCTGGGGATAAGCAATTTGCCTGGGGATTGTGTTGGAAAGGGAATGGATACACCAAAGGCTATCGGATTGAGAACCAGGATTCAAGACAGATAATAAACAGATAACAATTGAAATAGAATATAATTCATTACCATAAATCGCAATCCTAGCAGGATTTGTCTTGGCTCCTGGCTCTTGGTTCTTGATACTCCTTACTCACTACTCACTACTCACTACTCACTACTCACTACTCAATACTCAAATCACGTCAGCTGCTCCGACAACAACTTCATCTCAATCTGTGGAGAATGTCTTTCATACAGAATTGCATAAACAGCCCTGCAAATCGGCATATTTACCTTGTAAACTTTATTGATCTGATGAAGGCAGTTAACTGCAAAATATCCTTCTGCAATCATATTCATTTCCAGTTGTGCTGAATTTACAGTGTAGCCCTTCCCTACCATAAAGCCGAAAGTACGATTGCGGCTAAACTGGGAATACGCTGTAACCAGAAGGTCTCCAAGATAAGCCGATTCTTTAATATCCCTTTGAATAGGATGTATTACCTTGACAAATCTTGCAATCTCACGAATTGCATTTGAGATAAGTACAGCCTGAAAATTATCCCCATACCCAATACCTCGACAAATACCACTCGCAATAGCATAAATATTTTTCAGAACAGCGGCATACTCAGTACCATAAATATCATCCGAAACATTTGTTTTTATATAACGGGTATTGAGCATTGCTGCAAAATCAGTCGCCAGAACCGAATCTTGTGAGGCAATGGTCAGATAAGATAATTTCTCCAGAGCAACTTCTTCAGCATGACAAGGCCCACTGATTACAATAATATCGCTGAAAGGAATCTGATAATTTTTGTTCAGAAACTCTCCAATGATCATATTTTCATCGGGAACAATACCCTTTATTGCAGAAACTATCTTCTTACCCTTCAGATCCCCTGGACTAATACCATCCAGTGCATCTTTTAAGAATGCCGCAGGAACGTTTAACACAATTAAGTCACAAGGAGCAATTAGTTGCTTCAGGTCGGCACTGAGGTTTTCATCAGGAATCCTGATCTCTACTGAGCTGAGATAGTGAGGATTGTGATTATAGTGACGAATATGTTCTATAGCCTCGGCATTTCTCATCCACCAATAAATTTCCTTACCGATAAGATTATCGGACAAGATTTTCACGATTGCAGTCGCCCAGCTACCCCCACCTACAACAGCTATCTTCTTCTGATTTTGTACCATAATATAAATCCCGCTTAACGTACTTCAAATATCAGTACATTAAGCGGAACATTCAGGCATTTCTTATAAATTACTCTTTACCTTCAGTTTTAAAGAGTTTTTCTTTATCCACCTTCTCCACAATCGCACCGTCTTTTAATGTTTTTGAAATCGCAGTAAAAGGAAGTGAAACAACCTCTTCTCCGCCTTTCAAGCCAGTTTTAACCAAAATATAGGTATCATCCTGAATTCCGGTAGTTACTTGAACCTGTTTTACTTTACCGGCATTATATACAAATACATATTCTTTAACAGGTTCTGCATTCTTTGTCTTACTCTTACCATCGTCAGGTGTTGATGATGCGGGTTTTGATGATTTCTCATCTTCCTTTCCCTCTTTCTTTTCCTCACGGATAGTTACCGACTGAATAGGAACTGCAATTCCATTAAACTGTTCAGTCTGGATGTCTACGG
>CAZGWG010000531.1:0-1873 GCA_964529165.1 uncultured Sphingobacterium sp. | reverse complement strand
CGTACAGCTTTCTCTACCACGCGGGTAGGGTGCTTAGCCATTAACTCTTTTGGAGAAATGAATTTCTGCCCACCAGGATAACCGGTGTAAGAAACATATTGCTTTTCAGCAAACTTGTTTCCTGTGAGTTTTACTTTGTCTGCATTGATAACGATAACATTATCTCCGCAGTCTACGTGTGGGGTGTACGATGGCTTGTTTTTCCCTCTGATGATCATTGCGATCTTAGAAGACAAGCGCCCCAAAATCTCTCCTTGAGCGTCAACAACTACCCATTCTTTGCTGACGGTCGCTTTGTTGGCAGAGACAGTTTTGTAACTTAACGTATTCACTTGCTTGAATTTAAATTATGTATTAATTATTTTTTACCCTAAAATTAGGGACTGCAAAGATACGAGAATTTGATAAAAACGCAAATGGTTCGGAAAATTTACTTGTATTTATTCAAGTAAAGAAGAAAGCCAGCGGATAGATAAAGAGATAGGCTAGACCGGGTTTGGTTCTTTTTTATAAAGCAGTTCATAAAGAAAGTATCTCGCTTGAAATTTATGTACTTTAAAGCAAGTCAGAGGCTCAGTAGATTTAAGCTCACAATTTGTAGAGGATACTTGGCACTTCAGATTTAATTGGGGCTTATACTGTTATCTGGTAAGTGATTTTAAACCGGTAATACATCTTCCAGTTCAATACAGCTAATTCCAATTTTGTTTAAACTTTCAATAATGAGGTCCGCTTTGCTTGCAACTGCTTCAACCCGGAGGATGCGGTCGCAATCCTCCAGATCGAAGTTCCATTTTTCTGATTCGTTCAGAAGGCCGCTCAGCAAGGGCTCAATTATTTTTGTTTCCTGAATATTCTTAACGCTTGTTCTGAATACTAGTACTGTTTTCATTGGTTAACAATTGGTAAAGATAGAATCCAATTATATAGCTAAGATATTGTTTGATATTCAGAATTTTAGCATACAGATTAAATTACTTTTGCAAAAGGGCTATCTGCGATTCTAAAAATCAGTAATACTAAAAACCTAGCTTGTTTTTCTGAAGTTTTGCCGCCCAAAACTTACCGGAAACTATCAAATTATCTGTCCCAGAAAGCAGGAGGTTCAATCCCAAGGGAACGCAGGTAAACATAAGCCTGTGCACGGTGATGGATCTCATTATCAATAAAGTAAAAAATATTTGACCAAATCAATCCTTCATATTGTCCGAATGAAAGAATAGTGTCATGGAATTTATCTACTGGTATCTGAGCCCAGTACTTATTGATTTCAAGAGTAGCTTCATCCCAGAGCTTCAGAATATCAGCCTTGCTATTAGATTTTTCGTTATGATCAGTATTGATTTCAGGAGCTTTACCTCCTGCCATTTGTCTGATTCCAGGAGCGCTTATATCCAATAGTTCCTGGACCATTTTAGAAAATGTACGCATTCCTCCAATTGAATAATCAAAAAGTTCCTTTTCAGGAAATGCTTCAATCACCCTGCGGGTAAGTCCGCGGTGTCCTTGCCAGTGTTCCAGTAGTTCCAATGGATTGATTACTGTGCCAATTTGCTGTTTTGTTTTTTGGGTTTCCATAGTCTTATTTTTTGTGAATACTCAAAACTAGGGAGAGGGAATGACAAGGGTATGTCAGTAGGAATAAGGAATCAGTAATTTTGTAAGAATTATTTTCAACAGTAGTTGTTATCAGTCTGAGATTTTTATTTTAGAGTTCATTTTTCAGTTCACAAAATTATAATCAATAAAAAGGCATAATTCTATAGAAATTCTGATATAGTGCTGAAGCTGTGATTTTTTCCCTTTAAATATCCTATAAATGAATCCATCCGTTCAATCATTTTTTTTCCTGAATTTCTGCTAACGTATTCAG
>CAZGWG010000530.1:0-1898 GCA_964529165.1 uncultured Sphingobacterium sp. | reverse complement strand
GAGGTGGACTTTGCATGGGACGGAAAATTCAAAGGACAGTATGTTGCTCCCGGAATCTATGTGTATGAACTAAGCATTGTATTCATGGATAATGTTTCGCAACGAATGAACGGAACCATCACTATTTTACGATAAAGATATAGAAAACCATAAACCAGCTATTATGTTACGATTTAATTTAATCCTACTTCTTTTTTCTCTGCTTAGCGGAAACGCATTGGGGCAAGGACAGGCTAACAATTGGTATTTTGGGCGTTTAGCTGGCATTACATTTAATGGCGGCACGCCAACGACATTAACCAATGGAGCCTTAAACACCGGTGAAGGATGCGCCTCCATCTCTGACCGAAATGGCAACTTGCTTTTTTATACCGATGGAATTCGCGTGTGGAATCGCAATCACCAACAAATGCCCAATGGCTTTGGACTTACCGGGTCGCCCTCCTCTGCGCAATCAGCGGTAATTGTTCCGAGACCAGGTTCCAATAACATATTTATTTTATTTTCTGTCGCTGCAGAAGGAAACCCTGCCGGTTTTGGATATTCTGTGGTTGATATGAATTTGGATGGAGGGTTGGGAGATGTGGTCGTGGCGACTAAAAACACCCAACTGTTTACGCCATCAACAGAAAAAGTAACCGCAGTAAGACATGCCAATGGGTTATATGTATGGGTTATTGCTAAAGCCATGTATAGTAATCGTCATTATGCTTATTTGATAGATTGCAATGGAGTTGGGACTCCCGTTATCTCTGACGTGGGAGTAACGGAAGGGTATCCGGGATGGGGATGTATGAGCGTTTCTCCTGACGGCACGAAGTTGGCTTCCGCCATGTGTTATATGGGTTTTGAAATGTATGATTTCAATAATGCTACAGGAGTGATTTCAAATCCTATATTGCTCAACAGCAACACCAGTGCATACGGAATTGCCTTTTCTCCTGATAATAGTTTGCTGTATGGTTTAATCATTTCAGGAGGACAAATGTTCCAATGGAACACACAAGCAGGTTCCGCGGCTGCTATAATTGCATCTTCTGTAAATTTAGGGATAGCTCCAGGCACAGGAAGTCCCTATCGCGGGGGAACTATTCAACAAGGACCAGATGGGAAGCTATATATTCCTCAATACGGTCAGCCGTACTTAGCAGCGATCAATGATCCTAACGTGATGGGGCTTGGCTGTAATATCCAAGCTGATGCAGTACCTTTATCGAGTAGAAATGCGGCATTAGGCTTACCTCCTTTTATTATAAATTATCTAGACACTGCTGCCGCCTTTACGTATACAGGAACCTGTGCCGGAGGAACAACCCAATTTACCATTACCAGCAACACTTCCTATCTTGATTCGGTAAGATGGGACTTCGGAGATATTCCATCGGGTACACAAAATACCGCAACCCTACTTAGTCCGTCACATGATTTCACCGCTCCGGGAAATTACAATGTGAGACTATTCAGATATTTAGATTGTGTGATAGATACAACTGTAGAGACGGTTACTATTTTACCCTATCCCGTCAGAACGCAAAATATTGCTATTTGCTCAGGAGACAGCTATACTTTACCGAGTGGCGATATTGCGCTATCAGCAGGAACTTATAATGACACGATTTCAGATGCCAGCGGCTGCGATAGTGTCATTATCACTAACCTTTCTTTAAATCCGACATATCAAATTGTTCAAAATCCCGTAATTTGCGATGACACAACCTACACCCGACCCAGCGGAATTGTGGTAAACACGACCGGAAGCTATATTGACACATTAAACACCGTGGACGGATGCGATAGCGTCATCACTACTAATCTTACTGTAAATCCAACTTATCGCATCACCCAAAACCCTGTCATCTGCGATAATGAAACCTTTATCAGACCAAGCGGAACGGTCG
>CAZGWG010000529.1:0-1905 GCA_964529165.1 uncultured Sphingobacterium sp. | reverse complement strand
AGATATCTATGAAGTATTGTCTTAAACTTATGCTTTTAGTGTTGTGTTTTACGGTATCTGAGGGTTTTTCCTCGGATGCGTCTTTTGAGGTTGATCTCAAAACAGAAATAGGAAAAACAAGGGCTGCTACATATCTTACGTTTCAGGGTGATGCCAAATCGGCAATCGCACTTTATTCCTCCGTTTTCGATGATTTTAAAATCTTGAAGATGGTCGAATATGAAAAGGATACAGGTAGCACTTTCGGGAAGATCAAGATAGCAACAGCTGAGTTTGCTGGGCAATCGCTTTTCATTGCGGATAGCCCCATTTCCCACGAATGGAGCTTCACCCCCGCTGTGTCTTTGTTCGTAAATTTCAAAAGCTTGGATGAGCTTGAAACAGCATTCAACACTTTGGCGGATAAAGGTAAAGTTTTTATGCCGCTAGATAATTACGGGTTCAGTGAGAAGTTTGGATGGGTTGCAGACAAATATGGCGTAACGTGGCAGCTTAATCTGCCTGCTGTATTCCACTAAGGGACGGAAAGTATTATTGAAGGCTATCTGTCATCTAAACGACAAGTTTATGGGCAAAATTTTGTTTTCCAGCTCATTGCCAGTTTTCAGTAAAAAAGAGAATCAAGAAAATTCATAACAATGTTTTTCAAAAAGTTGGACGCCTCGAACAACACCTCCTTTCTGGATATTGTGGCAAAATCTAAGTTCGCCTGAAGCCTGAAGGTCTGAAATTTTATATTTTAGCACAGGAATTTTAGAATTTTTTGAATTTTTGGGACTTTTGGTTATTTCTAGACAGACTTATCCTGCAAAAGCCCCTTTTCGCTCCCAGAAAAAAAGCCGGTTGAAGTTATAAACAAGGTTTGCCAAGCCAATTTTGACTTTAGCCCTGGAAAGGCCAATAGTGCGAATAAATAGTCCCATCTTGTCTTTCTGGCTTGCAAAAATATGCTCAACCTTTGCGCGGACTTTGGATTTTGTATTATTCCCTTGCGCTACACGTTGATTCATAGGCTTGCCCTTGGGTTTCTTGCGGTGAAGCTGGGAACGGAAGCTATTTTCTTTCAGGTGACGCTCATTATCATGCGTATGGTAGGCCGTATCGCCCCAAATATCCCTAGCCATGTTCCCTTTATCCAGAATTTTAGGGAGCACATGCCCATCAGGGCAGTTAGCTGCCGTAACCTCATAACGCCTCACAAACCCATACCGGCGGTCAGACGTTAAGTGGTTCTTGTAACCAAAATAGGGGATCCCAAAATCAGCCATACCTTCCTGTTTGGCTTTGCTTGTCTTGACCATCCACCGGGCATCCCTGTCTTTCTGACGTAACTTTGCCGGCTTTTCCTTCCAATCTTCAGGAATTCCTCCTGCCTTGATGGTTTCTTTTTCTTCTTTGGTCATCCTTTGCCGTGGGGCTTGGATGATGCTGGCATCCACAATCTGGCCTCCCATGGCTAAATATCCCCTACTTTTTAATACTTCGTCAAACCTTGTAAACAACCGCTCTATGGAACCCGTATCTTTAAGACGTTCCCGGTACAGCCATACTGTTTTTGCATCAGGAATACGGTGCGATATCGATAACCCTAAAAACCTCATGAAACTCAGCCGGTCTTTGATCTGGTATTCAACCTGGTCGTCAGACAAATTGTAGAGGGCTTGTAGCACCAGCGTCTTAAATATCAGCACCGCATCATAAGGTGGACGGCCGCCCTTACCTTGATCACTAAACGAAAGGCTTTCTTCCAGATCTTTGCGAAATACCTCAAAGTCGACAACTTTGGATAACCGTTCCAGAGGATCACCAAACTTCGATATATCTTTTAACCGGTCACCAAAATCAAATAAGCCAGCCTGGACCATCTTCCCTTACTCCCATTTCTTGCTCTTTAGGGAAATTAAC
>CAZGWG010000528.1:0-1912 GCA_964529165.1 uncultured Sphingobacterium sp. | reverse complement strand
TTCTATGAAGCCCCTTACCGTTTGGGAGGGATCAAGCAATTCTTAACCTTAGAGGGATATCCTGCAATAAGTCCACCATGGGGTACACTCCAGGCAATTGACCTTAACAATGGAAAACTTGTTTGGAAAGAAACCCTTGGTGATCACCCGGAAATGAAAGCAAAGGGAATCCATTCAGGCACCGAAAACTGGGGAGGATCTGTTGTTACTGCCGGAGGATTGGTATTTATTGCTGCAACAAGTGATGAAATGTTCCGGGCCTATAACAAAAAAACAGGTAAACTATTGTTTGAGACAAAACTTCCTGCAGGAGGATATGCAAGTCCTGCAATATATAGCATAAAAGGCAAGCAATATGTTGTTATCGCCTGCGGGGGCGGAAAAATGAGAACTAAATCTTCTGATGCCTATGTTGCATTCAGCTTACCCGATAAATAATTAATATATACGTTAAATCATGACGTTCGTTCCTGTAAATGAGAGCCGTACTATCTGATGGCTTAGATAGGTAATGTATTATTTTCAATAGCCGGACGACATATCATCAAATTGTTTTTAATTTGATACCTGAATTATAATTTATTCTATGGCACAACTTTACAAATCTCTCAATATAAAACCAGTCCTTCTGATTTCCCTATTGGGCATACTGGTTTACACTGGTTGCAAAGTTTATCCTGAAATGGGTAAGAAAGTAAATCTTGAACGTACCTGGTCTGTTTACAAGGCTGATGCCGCCGGCACATCTTATTCCATACTAAACGAAATCAATATCAGCAATGTTCAGAATCTGAAGCTTGCCTGGACTCATAAATTCAGCGACGCTCCTGCAGGATCAAGGGGAGGAAATAGTGAAAGTAACCCAATCATCATTGATGGAGTAATGTATACCTTATCAGCCCGTCATAGAGTATATGCTCTGAATGCAAGCACCGGCGAACAAATCTGGGCATTTGATCCATTCAACGGAGAAGCGGGGGGCGGCATAGGCAGAGGGGTCACCTATTGGGAAGAAGGCATTGATAAGCGAATATTATTTACTGGAGGCGATAAACTCTTTGCCTTAAACGCTCAAACAGGAACTCCTATCCCTTCATTCGGCAATAATGGTTGGGTCAGCATGAATGTTGGTATGCGTGGCGATCCGGGAAAAATATCGGTTATCCCGACCAGTCCCGGAATTGTATTTAAAAACCTTCTGATTATTGGAAATGAAGTCTCCGAATTATATGGTGCCGAACCCGGTTATGTTCGCGCCTATGATATCAAAACAGGCAAATTAGAGTGGACATTCCATACCGTTCCACATCCCGGAGAATTTGGTTACGATACCTGGCCTAAAGAAGCATGGAAATATGTTGGAGGGGCAAATAACTGGGGAGGCATGAGCCTTGATGAAAAGAGGGGAATGGTGTTTTTTGGAACCGGATCACCAACCTATGATTATTATGGCAAAGACAGACTTGGAATGAACCTCTTCGGAAATTCTGTCGTTGCATTGGATGCAGCTACTGGTAAATACAGATGGCATTTCCAAACTGTTCACCATGATCTATGGGACTATGATTTACCTGCCGCACCAAACCTGATCACTGTAGTACACGATGGAAAAAAGATTGATGCAGTAGCTCAGACATCGAAACTGGGCTATATCTATACCTTTAACCGCGACACTGGCGAACCACTATTTCCGATTGAGGAAAGACCTGTACCAGCATCTGATATTCCTGGTGAGGAGGCGTGGCCAACACAACCCTTTCCAACTAAACCGGCCCCTTATGCCCGTCAAAGTATTACAAAAGATGACCTCAGCTATTATTCTAAAGGCTCTCACGATAGCCTGTTGGCGCGCTTCAATGCATTCAGATATGAAGGTCCATTCACCCCACCCTCACTTCAGGGAACTTTTATG
>CAZGWG010000527.1:0-1931 GCA_964529165.1 uncultured Sphingobacterium sp. | reverse complement strand
AGAAACCACTGGTCAGATGGCGTTTGAGAAAACCTTCATCGTCGCGGTTGGTGCGTACGCCATACACCATTTCATACCCTTCACGCCATTTGGCAACGAACTCTGGAATCATCGCGACCGGGTGTTGCAGATCAGAGTCCAGCAATATCACGATGTCGCCGCTCGCTTCGTGGATGCCTGCGGTCAGCGCCGCCTCTTTACCGAAGTTGCGCGACAGGAAGACGCAGCGCACCGGGTAGCTCTCGGTCAGCGCGACGGCGGTAGCGGCGGTGTCATCCGAGCTGCCGTCATCGACGATAATAATTTCGACCCGGTGTGACAGCGCGGCCAGCGTGGTGGTCAGCTGTGAATCAGCACGCGCAGGTTGGCCGCTTCGTTGAAGGCTGGTATCACACAGGAAATTACCGGCTCATGCGCGGGCTTGGGTTGCGGTGCGACGGTGGATGCTGAACTGAGCGGCATAATGCGGCCTCTGGCGGTAGGTTGGCGCGAACATAACTGTCCGCGCCGCGGTCTGCAAGCCTGGAAGGCTTAGCGGGCTTGGGTTGGGGTGGTTTCCTGCAAAAGGACGAAGTCACCAAATGTCTGCAGCGGCTTGAAATGCCGGTGCAGCTCGGGCGCTTGCCTAGCCAAATCGTCGCTTTGTATAACCAGAAAATCAGTCACTCCGTTGCTGTACAGGGCGGGTATATCCCTGGCCTCAATCATTTTGGCCTTGCCGGCTGAATAGAACTCACCCGAGTAATAACGTCGCCGGAAATAATACAGGCCGCTGCTGGCGCTCGGGCGTACCTGCAGATAAAGCTGGGCGCTGCCTTTCTGTGATGATTTTAGCAGGGTTTGCCAGTTTGCCAGATACAGCCCGGCGACGATCAGTAATACGATGGGCGTAATGTAGCCCAGCGCCGGCAGGCGAATTCCGAGCGGCCAGTCCGCTGCATTGAAACGTCGTAGCAACTCTGCCATCACAACTGCAAAGGCGGGCAGTGCCGGCAGCGGATATGGCCAGATGATGTTGTGTGCAAAGGTGAAAAATAATATCGATACAAATGACCACCACAACAGGTATGCGGTCAGACCAGTGTCGTCTGCCAGCCATTCGTGACGTCGTTGAAACAGGGTTTTCGCTTTCGCTATAAATAGCACCGACCACGGAAATGCGGCCAGGATCCAGTACAGCCAGATCATGCCGAGTGGTTCAGCGTGTGCGTGTCCATATTTGTCGCCGGCCCAGCCGGAATCGAGAAAGCGGCTAAAATTTTCGCCGAGAATGAAGTAGGCGAGGAATCCTGGTGTCCGGTGTTCCGCCATCAGGTACCAGGGGACGCCGATTACCAGCATCAACAGGCTGCCGCTGAACCAGGGCAGCGCGCGCCATGCCTGCAACCAGTTTTTCCGGAAATACAGCCACGGTAGAATCGGCATAAAGGTCAGCACGCCGACCAGCGGGCCTTTTGCCAGCAAACCGAACCCCAGCCCGACAAAAAATAGATAGCCCCAGATCTTTCGTGGTGAGTGCAGCGCCTGCCAGAATGACACCATGGTCAACGTGGTACAGATCGCCAGGCTCGAGTCAGTCATCACGGCGCCGCTGGCCATAAAAAATAAACTCATGCTGGCCAGTATGGTGACCGTCAGCAGTGCAAAATCCCGACCACGGCGCTGTGCGGTCCAGTACCAGATCAACGCCAGCATACCGATACCGAGTAGCAGCGAAGGCAGCCTTGCAGCGAATTCGTTGACGCCAAACAACTTCATACTGAACGCTGAGAGCCAGGTCGACAGCGGCGGTTTGGCCCAGAACGGCACGCCATAATCGTGCAGAGGGGTAACCCAGTTACCGGTCTCCAGCATTTTGCGGGCTATTTCCCCATAGCGCGCTTCGGTGGTGTCGGTAAGTGGTACGGTGACGCTGCAGAAGATACGAATTA
>CAZGWG010000526.1:0-1940 GCA_964529165.1 uncultured Sphingobacterium sp. | reverse complement strand
TTACCGTTTCCAAATATTCCCACTCTTTTATTTTTAATAAAGATAATTTCAAGAGGTAAGGGTAATTAAATGAGGCGTATAAAGAATTAATATTGAGCATCTGCGTAAACGCGTTTAGGGACTAACTCAAACCACTCTCGCATCATTATTGTATCCCAAAAGTCAGGCGACCTTCCTAATAATTCTTTTACTTTTTGTTTTGGAACGACACCTTTTTTTAAATCGCTATCTAATTTTTTTTGTTTTACTTGTTCCATTTCCTCGATGATTAGATCTTTCATATTATCATCTTCTACTTCTAAGTAAATCTCACCTTTATTGATCCGGTCTGCCATTCTGAAACTGCATTGAGATTTTAGATTGTCAAAGTTCTCTTTTATAGGCTTTCCGCTTTTATCCTTAGGCCCATCTGGCGAAGGCAAGGGTGAACTATTATTTACGAAACCTTTGCATTTGTAAAAATCCACTACCCCGCCACCTAATCCGTCCTCATCTACCAATATATCGGATTTGCCACATTTAAGCCTATTGCGGGCGTCCTCTATTCTCTGAGTGGTAATGTCAAGGCCTTGTTTTTTATAGGCTCGAACCTTCCCCCTGAACCCATTCCAATCAATTATAACTATTCTATCCCCGCCAAGCCTGGCTAAGTCAGAAGTAATACATTTCCTTCCATCTACAACATGGGTATTTGAAAATACATCTATTGATTTATTATAGTCAATTAATGTAGCCGGGTCATCATCATATTCCCAATTTCCTTTTAGTAATCTTTCTTTTTCATTTTTACTCAGATTCCTTTCCAGATTTTCTAAATATCCTTTGGAAAGTTTTTTATTATCCGATGGCAGGGCCTGAACAAAAGCCCGCCATGTCGGCAAGGTATTATTTAGCGACGGCTTATAGTAATCCCGATATAGGTAGTTCTTTGAGGGGTTGCATGTTTGTAAAAGTTTCGCCGTTAAATCGTATTCATCGTTTTTCCATCGGCCCACTGAAGCGGAAAGATTATTTTTCGCAGCTTCTTCAAATTCACCGGCTTCTTCTATCATGCCCCTTGTCATCTGCATGGAGCCGAACCGCATATAGAGTGGATCTGAAGGAAGATATTTAGCATCCAAAAGGTAAACCCTACTACCGTTATATAGCTCATAAAAGCTATCCTGCCCGTTATAATGCCAATGATTCTTTTGAATGCCCCAATGTCCAAATACTTCATGTATGGAAGGAATCGTAAACTTCCTAATATCATTTAATTTCTTTCGGGCTATAAAATAATGGGTGCCAGGATAAATAAAAGCGTCCCCAAATATCAGAGATACGCCTAAATAAGATTTACCAGATCCTTTTGATCCGCCATAAGCTATATCTGTAGTAGATTTATCAACCCATAATTTAGCAACCTGTTTTTGCTTTTCATTGCCGTGGGTGTCAAATTGAAGTATCATTTTATTTCCATGCCGCTGATATGGATCACAGGCTTATTTTGCTCATTATCCTTTTCAAAGATCCCTAAATGTCTGGCCAGACTATCAAGGGCATTAATTTTATTCCACACTTTTACTTTCTTAGTTTCGCCAATTTGCACCTTACCTTCTATGGTCTGCCCGAATAATTGATCTATTTCAACCGAAGACAAGCAAGCTGCTATTTCATCTGGAATATCTTGAATATCTATTAGCCTATTGTTTTCATCAAACATCTTCCTTATGTCTGAAAAAGCTATTTTGGCATATTCATCAAGTACGCGCTTTTGGGTAATTCCGGTTGTTTCCTGTAGTTCCTTTTGCTTTATTTGAACAAATTCTTTAATATTAGGTTTTGTAAGGTTTTCTGCACCTATCACAGCTGCGGTCTTTTCGGAATATCCTGCCCTTACTGCTGCCTGGGTGGCATTCCGATCTATCAGATATTCGGTACAAAACTTTTCTTGTTTAGCC
>CAZGWG010000525.1:0-1949 GCA_964529165.1 uncultured Sphingobacterium sp. | reverse complement strand
AGCAATCCTTGGAAGTATTTTAATGTACCTGACACCTATCCCGATAGCTATGGGGACGAACCGGCACAGTTTCCTATCGGTGTTTGAGACCGACGCGTCTACCACCCCGATAGCTATCGGGGCCGCCAGCTGGGCATTTTTATATTAACGTTATACGATAATTCGTTCTACGTTGCGGGATGCAGACATAAATAAAATTTTAATAATTTAAAGGGTTCAGGCTTTGAATTTGTTCAGAATTTCCATGCGGTCAGTAGTCTTAAGCAAAACATCATACAAATTATTCAACCATTACTAAGGAGTCATGAGACTCCTTGTCATTCCAAAATCCGTAGAGCCGCTTCGCTAAACAACGGACAGTTGGGCTGTACGTTCCTATGAAAACCAGCCCAAAGTAAAATAAACCTTGCCGGAGGAAGTATCTTCCGGCTAGTCCTGGTTTGAATCAGAACGCGATTTCTTGCCGGAAATACTCCGCAGGAAAGGGCTGAAACAGCCTATAACACACAGGTATTGGTTTCCAAAATCAAATCATGATGGCTCCAAAGTATTATCTGAACAAGTATAAACGTATTCTTTGTCCTTCCTTGTATCGAACTTAGGTTAATTTAAAGGGTTCAAACCCTGAATTTGTTCAGACTTTCCCTGATACGCATGAGGTATTTCTGCCGATACCAGATATCCTTGATCCTCAGTAGGATACTCTCAGCATCCTCCCCTGCTTTGGCATCGAATTCATCCGTAGCAGATTTCAACTCATCAAACAAAGCCATTTCCATCGCATCAATCTCCCCGCTCAACTCTACCAGTTTCAGCTCATCATGATCGAATTCCATTTCCATCAGGGCCTCATTCACATCCATCATATCCATTAAGAAATCCTGGGGCAAAACATACTTATCACCATCAGCAAGCATATTATTCAATGAGAGAACATACTCGATACGCTTCAGAGGATCAGACAAAACCTGATAAGCCTTATTATTCAGCGTAGACAGCTCCAGAATCTCAGCCTGCTTTTCATCACTTTCGTTCACATAAAAGTCGGGATGATAGCGTTTACTCAACTCATAGAATTTCTTCTTGACTAAGGCGTTGTCAATTTGGAAACTTAGAGGGAGGTTGTATAGTTCGAAATAATTCAATAGGATTATGGATTAATGGATTTCAGGATTGATGGATTTCAGGATTGGGTAAAGTGCTCAACTATCAATAATCAACTCTCCAAATTAAGCTCTTCATTAACAATCACTAAGTTCCCTCCTGCGTTGGGATGACATCCGTGTTCATATATTTTAAAAAAAAGTAATTTTAATATTCAATTGTCAACTGTCAACCCGATAGCTATCGGGTGTCAATTAATTATGTGTTTAACTATGTCGTTTCCAAAAACAAAGACCATCAATGTGACTAATATCACAAAGCCGACCATCTGAGCACGTTCCATGAATTTATCTCCAAGTGGTTTGCCTTTCACCATTTCAATCAGCAAAAAAATTGCATGACCACCATCCAGTGCAGGGATAGGCAATAAGTTCATTAAGGCCAATGCCATTGATAATAATCCTACCAGCCTCCAGAATTTTACCCAGTCTACAGTACCGCCGAACATGGTTGCAATACCTATCGGTCCGGTGAATGCTTTATTCGCTTTCACTTGTCCGGAGGCCACTTTACCCAGTCCTTTGGCATTATCCATAAAGGAACCCCAGGCTTTGGAAGCTCCTACAGGCAATGCTGCCAGGAAACCATAGTTTACACTCTCCAAAGGAATATTGAAATATTGCGAAATATAAATACCAATTGTTCCGTCTTCAGAGACCTGAGTAGGAATTTCCATTGCCTGCTGATTACGAATGACCGAGATTGCGACTGTTTTATTTTTAGCAGACTGCACCTCTGATTTAAATTCATCATAGAAGGTAACCGGTTTTGCATTAACTGCTAAG
>CAZGWG010000524.1:0-1962 GCA_964529165.1 uncultured Sphingobacterium sp. | reverse complement strand
TTTCATCTTTGCGTGGAGTAAGATCTGTAGCAAATTTTACTACCTTGAAAGGTTTTCCATCCATATCCAAGATGGGGTTATATGAAGCTTCGATCCATACCTCTTTGCCGCCTTTACCGATCCTTTTATACTGAGCGGCCTGGAACTTTCCACTGCGCAACTCTTCCCAGAAAGTCCTATATTCTCCGCTCGCTGCAAAGGCAGGCTCTGCAAACATACTGTGATGCTTTCCAACTATTTCCTCGAGGCGATACCCTAGGACAGATAAAAAGTTTTCATTTGCATCAAGAATAGTACCATCCATCTTAAACTCAATGACTGCTTGGCTACGCTTAATAGCATTCACTTTTCCAAGGTTTTCTGCAGATTCAAGTTTTTTGCTGGTTATGTCGGTGGCAAACTTTACAACTTTATAGGGCCGACCGTTGCGGCCAAATATGGGGTTATAGGAGGCTTCAATCCAGATCTCTTTTCCACCTTTTCCAATACGCTTATATTCCGCCGATTGAAATTTTCCATCCCTCAGCGCCTCCCAAAAAATCCGGTATTCCACGCTTGCCGCGTAGCTGGGTTCAGCGAACATGCTGTGATGTTTGCCTTTTACCTCTTCCAACTGATAACCCAGCGCGTTTAAGAAGTTTTTATTTGCTGTAATAATTTTTCCTTCTGGAGAAAACTCAATAATCGCCAAGGATCTATCAAGAGCTTCTAATATATCGCCCCTTTCCCCAGAATTCTTATTTGATGAATAACTGTTACCGCTAAAGACGTTTAGTGAGGACATCATATGAGACCCTTTTGTGTTGAATGAAAAACCCAGCAAAAAACCGACCTATTGAAAATGGCATTAATATTGCTGTCAGGAGAGGAGAACGAAGATTGACACATGATAATTGTTGCTCATGGCTAGGCTCTTTCGGATCCAGATTTCTGAGAAATTTTTAAGCAGATATTGGCCATGTGGTTTATTTCATACTCTAGATAGAAGTATGATGCGGAAGTCTTAAATAAGACGATACGCTAAAACTGCCACGTTTAAGCAGTTATTGCCATTATGTGAGAAGATGTTTCTTGCGGCTTTTTAATGTTTCGGATGGCAACTCACCAAAAGCCTTGCCGTAGTCATGGCTAAACCGTCCAAGATCAGAAAATCCGCATGAAAGTGCGACTGCGGTTACACTTGTTTGTTTGTCTTCCATCAACATCCTACGCGCATGTTTGAGCCTGATCCGCTTTGCAAACATCATGGGAGAATACCCACGACTTTGTTGGAAGAAGCGAAAAATGCTTCGCGCGCTACACCCGCTGATCTTGACGATATTTTCGATCATTATGGGCTGGTCCCAGTTTGCTTCGATATATGCTTCCACATGTTGGACTTGCCATGGTGCAGCCCGCGATGGCGACATCTCAAGAACAGAGCTGTAGGTGTTGTTAAAACTTGCAAGCATGGAGACAATAAGGGTTTGCTCCAGCTCTGCCAATATCATGGGTGGGAGTGGCGCTTCGGTTGTTTTCAACAAGTTTTCAATAAAACCGTAAACCTTTTGGAATATTTGAAATTTAGGGCCCGCACAATCAAAAGTGGGGTCGAAATCCAGGGGGTGAGAAAGCGGAAAGCCTGTAAGCGCTACAATTTTTTGCGTCAGGGCGCTTTTGTTAATTCTTATAACTTTTTGTTCATAGTCATGGCCGAAAGTGATTTGAGCCGCAGCATCGCTGATAACGCCCTGCTTTTCCGTTATTTCATATTCATTGCGTCCTATTGTCGTGGATCCATAGCCTTTTTGTTGCAGCTGTATCCTGAAATAATATACTTGCAAAAAACCGATTGAAATAGGAGCACCATAAGAACAATACCAAAGATCGGATTCGGGCAATTCATAATGATAGCCAGTCAAGCGAAAGCCATATGAAGGATCTGAATAGCCAAGAATCTTAGCACTAAGGGTATTAACTATA
>CAZGWG010000523.1:0-1962 GCA_964529165.1 uncultured Sphingobacterium sp. | reverse complement strand
ATTTTCTCCACGCGTACTAAGTGTATTACTTTCGGCCTTAAAACTTACCCTGATCAGCGGATCACCAGCTTCCTTAAATTTTCCGGATAATACAGCTCCAACTTCCAGAGGTTTCGTCACATCGTAGGCTTGTAACTTTGAGATAATATGTGCCGACAATAAACTTCTTGCATCCTTAAAAAGAATAGAAGGAACTTTTATTTCGATCATATAATCAGAAAATTCGGATGAAAAGTTAACTTTTGCACCAATTAAAAGCTTATCCTTATTTATCCTGATACTCTGCTGCGGGATAGTCAATTCCCCTGTTTTTTTATTGAAACTCATATCGAGATCAAGATCAAGCATCTTGTCTTTCAGAAAGCTTCCTCTTTTGAGATTAAAAGCAAAGTAATCAACCTGAGTTTTCGTCCTGACCTTCGCTTTCCAGCCTCCCATTCCATCATCAATACTTCCCCTGAAGTTGATGATATCGAACTTAAACAGCTTATGCTTCTGCCGATCATCAATGGTGAGTTTCACGTCCTTCAGATTAACTCTGCTAATCTTTTTACCTAGCCCTCCATTACTATCAGAGCTGCTTTTTTTCTTAAAAATATCCGTGTTTCTTACACCCAAACTATCGGTAAGCAGATAAACTTCAGCATCATTCAATTGAATATCCTTAATACTTAAAGAACCTGAAAATATCGAAAAAGCATTTATAGCTACATATACCTTTCTTGCTTTCAGAAGATCATGTTGATGAACTGACCATAAACTATCCCGCAGCAAGACATCCTCCAGAGCTACTGAAATTCCCGGGAATCCCCGAATCAGGGAGGGTTCCATCCTCTTGATGGTGAGTGTTCCAGTCAGATCTTCATTTAATTGCGAGGTAACCGCTTTCAAAATTTCCTCCTTATGGGTATAAACATAAGCTGCAAGTAAAATCCATGCCAGCAGAACCACGCTTAAAATCAGCCCTCCAACTCTTAAAGATATTTTCAACCAGCCTTGCATTAGTTAGAATTTAATTTCATAAAAAATTATTATATCCCTAATCCTATCAAAAGATAAGCCAGTAATTATTTAGAACAGATATTCAGGCTTTAGTTTAGGTCTGCCCGGCGCATTTAATAAATATAATCTATAAAATCTGTACTTTTGCGGCAAATGATTGCAATAAACAACTTAACGTTCGAGATCGGTGCAAGGGCATTATACGATGAAGCGAACTGGCATATAAAACCCGGGGAAAAAATTGGTTTAATCGGAGCAAACGGAACCGGAAAAACAACTTTGCTGAAAATAATTGTCGGTGATTATTCACCCACCCGTGGAACAATATCGATGGCCAAGGATATCAAAATCGGATATCTTAATCAGGATTTGCTTTCCTATCAATCAGACAAGAGCATTCTGCATGTAGCGATGGAAGCATTTGAACGTCAAAATCAACTGCATACAGAAATTGAATCCATTTTAAAGAAATTAGAAACGGAATATACCGACGAGCTGATTAACAAGTTAAGCGATAAGCAGCATGAGTTTGAAGCTCTCGACGGATATAATATCGAATACCGTGCTCATGAAATCATGGCCGGTCTGGGTTTTAGTGAAACCGATACCCATCGTACCCTTTCCGAATTTTCGGGAGGATGGCGCATGCGTGTTATGCTTGCGCGGATACTCCTTCAAAGTCCGGATATTCTGTTGCTCGATGAGCCTACCAACCACCTGGATTTACCTTCCATCAAATGGCTGGAAGCCTATCTGCAGGCATTTGAAGGAGCAATTGTAATTGTATCACACGACAGGTATTTTCTTGACCGTGTAGTTAAAAAAATCGTAGAGTCCCGCAAAGGAAAATTAATTCCATACGCCGGAAACTACAGTTTTTATGTTGAGGAAAAGGGATTAAGGGAAGGCGAGCACAGGGAACCGCCGTCCACCGCCGGTCCGTGGCAGGCGCCCCGCGTG
>CAZGWG010000522.1:485-1972 GCA_964529165.1 uncultured Sphingobacterium sp. | reverse complement strand
CCGAGAAGAGACTTTTTACGATAAATATCAATTGCCGGTAGAAGTAAAGAGATACAGAAGTGAAAACGGTCCGGCTTTTGAAAATGAAATATTGAAACAACAGGAGCTATTATTTTACGGGCTAGCAACAGATAAAGAAACAGAAAAAATGAGATTGACCCATATAAAAACAGAAGAACCCAAACCGATAAAATCCTCTGCGCCACCGGCTCCTGCAAAGCCTTTAGAAGTGTTTAGGTATGTGCCGAAGCAAGACGCTATAGCTAAAAACGTTTTCAATTATGTAGAGCAGATGCCGGTTTTTCCAGGCGATACACTTATGAATTACCTAAAGACCAATAGCCGTCCCGTCACTGGTAAGATAGAGGGGAAGGTCAACGTAAAATTCATAGTCAATGCCGATGGTACAATCAGTGACGAACAGGTTGTAAAAGGGCTCTGCGACCTTTGCGATCTGGAAGCCTTGCGACTTGTACGGTCAATGCCAAAATGGATACCAGGGAAGCAGGGTGGCAAAAATGTAAATGTATATTATACGCTTAATATTCCTATTAAAGGGAAATAGCATGATGTCACCTCGCATTCTTGTCGTCAGTAATATCTCCAATTCCTCCGAGGGGTCCCTTGGCTTTTACGCCAATGGGGAAAACATTATCTTATTCGTCTAACTATTTTATCATGATGATGATGCGGTACGATATAAATTGGCTGAAGCAAAGATTTGAGAATGGCGAAACTATAAAATACATTTTCTTCTGGGGGCATACCAACAAGTACAATGAAACGGTTGGCAAATTTTGTTTTAGCCAGTGGTTTGATAGCCCATTTACTGTTAACGATGTTAGTTACAAAACTGCCGAACACTGGATGATGGCCCAAAAAGCATTGTTGTTTGGCAACTACGATATTTTTGAAAAGATCATTAATTGTGATAAACCAGCAGAGGCAAAAGAGCTTGGACGACAAGTGATAGGGTATGATGATCAGACCTGGAATGAAAAGAAATTTGAAATTGTAAGACTAGGTAATATTCACAAGTTCAACCAACATTCTGAATATGCAGATTATCTGCTAAAGACAGATAACAGAGTTTTGGTTGAAGCAAGTCCGGTTGATACTATATGGGGAATCGGATTATCGCAGGATGCCGGGGATATTGAGAATATCTATGCCTGGCGTGGTACAAATCTGCTTGGCTTCGCATTGATGGAAGCAAGAGATTTTTTAGATGAATTTGGTCTGTTTAAGCCACTCGATAATGCCATTCAACCGCCCTGGATAAAATTTCCAAAAATTGATAGTAGTGATATGTTTTGGCGAATGGGGAAAGGCGAAGATCATATCAAGATCTTCGACAACTACTATACAAGCTTATCAGACAGGGAAAAAACGATCTACAGGTTGACAAATCCCCAACCTTATGACTGGACAAATTTTTACGATTGATAGGAGGCTGACTATAGAACAGGAAATTCTGTTGTGAAAAA
>CAZGWG010000522.1:0-475 GCA_964529165.1 uncultured Sphingobacterium sp. | reverse complement strand
CCAACATGTGCGGGAAATACTCCCCGCCTTTCGCTAATACTTCTTCATCTAGTTTCATTCCTTAAAACAGGATGCAATGAAAGAAATGACAATATCAATATGGCTACTTCTTCTTTTGTTTTCTGCAAAGACTAGCATCGGGCAGCAAACAAAAATTGCTGTAGCCTTTCATGCAAGGGTAGATACCTCGAAAAAAGAGGTAAAAGAAGTTGCAGGGCTTTGGGCAAATTATCTGAACTCAAACCCTGACACCTTATATGATAACCCGTATTGGAATAATGCTGAAAAAGCTAGATACAAGTGCTTTGACTTAGCTATACCCAATCTGTATCAGTTGCCATCAAAACAGCTTCTTAAATATTATAAGCCTACTATTCTATCAATAGAGAAAGAGGGTGAACATTACGGCATCAGAACTCTATTTTCAGCCGAGGGCCTTGAAGGAAACCACCGGAAATGGAACCCCTGGTGCATC
>CAZGWG010000521.1:0-1979 GCA_964529165.1 uncultured Sphingobacterium sp. | reverse complement strand
AAAATAAAAAAGGCTCCGGATTTGATTCCGGAGCCTTTTTAGCTTGCTCTTATCTTCTTTTGTTGCCGAAGCGCCTTCTTGGACTTCCGCTTGTTGTACCTTTTCCTGAATCAGGGGCAGGTTTTTTGCCTGATCCGCCTTTCTTTTTTGTGGACTGACTAAATACATAAGCAGCTCCCCGCATGTGATAAGGTTGATCCTCGGTAACCGGAATTTCCTTGCCGATTAGTTTCTGAATATCTTTAAGGTATTCCATTTCCTCCTCATCGCAGAATGAGAGAGCGATTCCACTTGATCCGGCACGACCGGTACGGCCAATGCGGTGAACATAAGTTTCGGGAACATTCGGTAATTCATAATTGATCACATGCGAAAGTTCATCAATATCAATACCTCTTGCAGCAATATCAGTCGCTATCAGAGCTTTGATTTGACCGCTTTTGAAATTGGACAAAGCTTTTTGACGGGCATTCTGTGATTTATTCCCGTGAATCGCCTCGGTCTTTATTCCGGCTTTGACCAGATCCTTAGTGATCTTATCGGCACCATGTTTGGTCCGGGTAAAGATTAATGCAGATTTGATACTTTTATCGTTCAGCAGATGGATCAGTAATTTCTTCTTATCGCCTTTTTCTACAAAAAAGAGCGATTGATCGATCGTGTCAGCAGTACTCGATGGTGGTGTAACCTCAACTTTCTCGGGATCCACTAGAATAGTATTAGCCAGTTTCTGAATTTCAGGTGGCATGGTTGCCGAGAAAAATAAGGTTTGACGTTTCTGGGGAATCTTGGTGATGATTTTTTTTACATCATGAATAAATCCCATGTCCAACATACGATCAGCTTCATCAAGTACAAATATTTTGAGATAGTGCAGATGAACAAATTTTTGATTAATCAGATCCAGTAATCTTCCCGGAGTTGCTATGAGTATGTCTACACCTGATTTTAATGCAGACACCTGAGCACCCTGAGATACTCCACCAAAAATGACTGTATGCTTTAAACCTGTATGACGACCATAGGCGGCAAAACTTTCACCGATTTGAATAGCAAGTTCACGGGTAGGGGTTAAAATGAGGCATTTGATTGCTCTGGGCCCTTTATCATATATTTTACCACCTTCCAGAATTTGAATAATGGGAATTGCAAAGGCAGCAGTTTTACCCGTACCTGTTTGCGCACATCCTAAAAGATCTTTGCGTTCTAAAATAATTGGTATGGATTGTTCCTGGATAGGAGTAGGGGCAGTATAACCTTCTGTTTTTAAAGCCTTTAGTATTGGCTCAATAATATTTAATTCTTCGAATAACATGTAATGATTTTACATTGCTGTTAAAAATACCAGCAATTTTATATTCCGGCAAAGGTACGGGATTAAAATGATAATGTATCCTTCTTGATTTTTGAAGTGTTTCAGGGCTGGTAGGTATCCAGTGCTTCTAAGATTACAGTACAGGCATGCTTAATTTCTTCATCAGATATAATCAGTGGTGGAGCAATACGCATTGCAGTATCGCAATGTAAAAACCAGTCGATAATAATACCCTTTTCCGAGCAATAATTACTCAGATATTCTACCTGCCCGAACGAGTTTAGTTGTATGCTAAGCATCAGTCCTTTGCCTCTTATTTCTTTTATTTCGGGATGCTGCAGGTATTTTCTGAACAATGATTCTTTCAAGGCAACACCTTTGAACAGTTCTTGCTCCAATATCACTTCCAGATTTGCAAGTCCGGCTGCACAACTTACCGGGTGGCCACCAAATGTGGTGATATGCCCAAGGATAGGGTTTTGCTTAAGCACAGACATGATTTCATTGCCCGAAATAAATGCACCCACAGGCATTCCTCCACCCATACCTTTGGCAAGTAAAAGTATATCGGGTATGATATTAAAGTTTTCAAACCCAAATAGTGTACCTGTACGGCCGAAACCTGTTTGTATTTCATCCAGAATAAGAAGGGTACCTGTACTAC
>CAZGWG010000520.1:0-1983 GCA_964529165.1 uncultured Sphingobacterium sp. | reverse complement strand
TCATTTCCAAAATGCGCAAACTGAAAGGGATACGCAAAATGATATTGATTGAAGAGGCGTGGAAAGCAATCGCCAGGGAGGGCATGGCGGAGTACATCAAATACTTGTTCAAAACGGTACGTAAGTTTTATGGAGAAGCTATCGTAGTAACACAAGAGGTTGAAGACATCATTAGTTCTCCCATAGTCAAGCAGGCCATCATTAATAATTCCGACTGTAAAATTCTATTAGATCAGAGCAAGTACCAGAACAAATTCGACCAGATACAAGAGCTGCTTGGCCTTACTGAAAAAGAGAAAGCGCTTATTCTATCCATCAACAAGAGCAATGATCCTTCAAGGAAGTACAAGGAGGTATTCATAAGCCTGGGTGGAATGTTATCCAAAGTGTATGCCACCGAAGTGTCTCTTGAAGAATACCTGGCTTACACCACAGAGGAATCTGAAAAGATGAAAGTTCAGTCTTACGCTAAGAAGTGGAATGGTGATCTCCGAAAAGGAATAGCAGAACTAGCCAACGACATGCGTGCAGGTAAAACCTAATAAAATATGAATCGAATCAAAAGAATACTGTATATCATGATTTTCGCAACAATCAGTTTAGTGGTCGTTCCTCCTCAACCAACCCAAGCAGCCATTCCATTATGGATTATTGAACTAATCAGGAAGGGGGTAGCTAAAGTCTTGCGCGCCATTGATCTCATGATCCAGCGTCTCCAAAACAAAACCATTTGGCTTCAGAATGCCCAAAAAGTATTGGAGAATAAACTATCACAGTTCAAACTCACAGAGATAGCGCAATGGACTGAAAGACAAAGAACACTCTATAAGAAATACTATGACGAACTGTGGAAGGTCAGAAACACAATTTCAACCTACAAGCGAATAAGCCTCATTGTTCAACGTCAAAAACAAATTGTAGAGCAGTATCGCTTCACCTGGGGGATGATCAATCAAGATAAGCACTTTACCAAAGCAGAGATTGACTATATGTATTACGTATATACGGGTATTCTGGATGAAAGTGTTTACAACCTTGATCAGTTACTGTTAATCATCAATTCCTTCAGAACACAGATGTCTGACGCGAAACGCCTGGAGATGATCAACGAAGCAGGTGAACGAGTTGAACAGAACTATACCGACCTCCAGCAATTCAACAATCAAAATATTCAACTGAGCCTCAACAGGGCCAAGGATCAACATGAGGTTGAGTCAATTAAAAAATTGTACGGACTACCAAATTAATGCTTATGAAGAAATTAACCACACTACTCATCTTTCTCCTATCTAGTCTATGTATCCATAGCCATGCACAAACCTGGAGCGAATGGTTTAAGCAGAAAAAGACTCAAAAAAAATATCACTATCAGCAGATTGCTGCATTGCAAGTGCGTCTTCAGTTTCTGAAGAAGGGAATCACAATAGCTTATAAAGGACTTACAACAGTTTACAATATTAAGAATGGTGATTTTAACCTTCATCGTGATTTCTTTGGATCACTTGGTAAAGTAAATCCTCATATCAGTAATTCAGCTAAGGTCGCTGACATCATTGCTTATCAGATTTATATTATTAAGAGCCTGAAAGCAACTAATAATTTCTGCAAGGCTAATGAAAGCTTCACACCTGAAGAAATTCGATATGTCGGGGATGTTTATGCCAGCATGCTCTACTTGTCCGATGCATCCATATCTGAGTTGCTTTCAATCATTCGTTCTGACAAATCAGAAATGCAAGACGATGCCAGGATAGAGAGAATAGATCAGTTGTACGATGACACCCTGGATAAACATGCATTTGTAAAAGCATTCGGAAATGAGGTGCGAATACTTGAGAGGCAGCGGCAAAAAGAAGAAAGAGAGACTGAAATATTGAGAAAGTTGAATGGTATAACCTAAAAGCCAATGAAAAAACTATTAATCATCTCTTTACTATGCGTACCCTTTGTCAACCCTAAAGGATACGCTCAAGGAGCAGAAGC
>CAZGWG010000519.1:0-2001 GCA_964529165.1 uncultured Sphingobacterium sp. | reverse complement strand
TGTTGGATCTGGCTATGCTGATAAGGTGGTTCAGGTTTTCTGCGATAGCTCTCTCAGAGGCCCCGGACAAACGGTTCATCTAAAGTTAATGGGATTATTCGATGTACAGGTGACGTGGGACAAATGCCCCCTTGTTGCTGCTCCGCTGTCCGTGGAGATGAGCAACAACCTACCTTCGGAATTACAACAGCGTGTGAACACCCTTCTTACCAATCGAGCTGGATATCTCCGGTCTTTCGGGGAGAATTTTTAAGAAAAACTATGAATGGATACAAAAATTTATACAGCCATTCTATTTTTAACCCTACCGTCGGTTTTGGTGTTTCTCCTAAGTTTGTTCATCGGGATCAGCTCCCGCAGCAGGGGTTTGGCGGAACGTATTTTGTTACGGAGGAGACAGCCGAAGCGGTTAAGCAGGAAGGAACTGTTAAGCACTTTAAAGGTATTGTCTGGTCCGAATACCTGTGGATGGACTTCGACTCCTACGAAGCCGCCGAGCGGGCCGAAAACAAACTAAGGGAGATGGGATATGGATTTATTGCATACGATACTGGCGGTAGGGGAGCTCACTTTGGCGTTCTTAGGGCTCATCCTCCTAGTCATCTTCTTCCACACAAAGACAAGCAGTGGGTTGGAGAACACTTTCCAGAAGCCGACACCTCCATCTACACACACCTCCATCTCCTGCGCTTGCCGGGAAGTGTGCACGAGAAAACCGGCAGGAAAAAAGAAAGAGTAGTTGAGGTAGAAGGAAAGGCTTTAGTCCTGCCCCGCTATGAGGAAAAAGTCCTTCCCTCTGCGCTCAAAAGCTCCCAACAACGTACAAGCGTTCTTAAATGTTTTAGGGTAATGTCCTATTCACGTCCAGTTGCACGGGGAGATCGTCAACATTCCCTAGTCACCCTCACCTATGCCTTAAAAGACGATGCCCAGGTAGACGCGGCATTTGCTTTGGAATGGGTGCGCCAGGTTAACCTACTATATGAAGAGCCCAAAGAAGACCACGAACTCGAGAAAATCGTATCAGGAATTTACAACCGAGGAGTTTGAGAAGTTCCGATTCCAAACAGTTAGATCGGGCCTGCGCAGCCTGTCCCGCTGCTGGCCATATAAGAACATAGCCTTTCAAAAGGCCCGGATTAGAAGAGGTATTTATGAGTGTGCCGATTGCAAAAAAGAAGTCCCTAATAAAGAGAAGCCAAAGGCCGATCATAAAAGGCCTGTCATCGACCCTTATAGAGGATTTGAAGGATGGGACGTTTTCATACGAGGTCTCTTCGCCAGAGACGATGGATATCAGATCCTCTGTCAACACTGTCACTCCCTCAAAACCAAGGAAGAAAATGCCATTAGACGAGAAACCCGCAAGCGGAACAAAGTATGACGATAACAAGCCTATGATGGCGTATCTGCCAGCAAACGCTATCACACAGGTAGCTATGGTAATGACCTTTGGAGCTAAAAAGTATGGAGGATACAATTATCTTGGTGGTATCTCTTATATTCGTCTTATTTCTGCTGGCCTTCGTCATACCTTCGCTATCTTACGGGGACAAGATCTTGATAACGAGAGCGGCCTGCCTCATTGGGCTCACGCTGCAGCTTGTTTTCTTATGCTGGGAGAAATGACGTACGCGCGTCCTGAGTTAGACGATCGTTATAAGGGGTATAAGTAAATGTTTCAATTCATAAAAAAAGACTCAGGCAGTGATGTGTACCCTCCTACAGAGGTTATATTAACTATCAAAGATGAGGATATTACACACTCAGAATTGGCAAAGTTTTTCGAGCAATTTTTACGAGCTTGCGGCTATCACTTTAATACCGGCTTATATTCTGGAGAGAAAGATGAATAGAACTTTATTTGTCTTAGACCTTGATGCCACGTTGGCGGATGCCACCAGACGCTTAGCGGTAGCCGGTTTTGAGCCGTCTCGCCTTGATGAAGCTGTTTATCAGGCTTGGGTGGAAGCTGTTCAGAGCGAGGATAGTCTGTTTAAG
>CAZGWG010000518.1:0-2013 GCA_964529165.1 uncultured Sphingobacterium sp. | reverse complement strand
AATAACCCCTCAATTATTTGCCATGCAACTCGATCCAGAAAAATTCGTTTCAGAAGGTCTTACCTACGACGATGTACTTTTAATCCCTGCTTATTCTGAAGTTTTACCCCGTGATGTAGACACCAGTTCTTATTTCACTCGTAAAATCAAGCTCAATGTTCCTATCGTTTCGGCGGCTATGGACACGGTGACCGAATCAATTTTGGCTATTGCCATTGCTCAGGCCGGTGGTATTGGTATGCTGCATAAGAACATGACTATTGCTCAACAGGCAGATGAAGTAAGGAAGGTAAAACGATCAGAAAGTGGCATTATTCAGGATCCTGTTACACTGGATGAGGGTGCTCTGATTGCAGATGCATTTCTGATCATGAAGGATTATAAGATCGGGGGGATTCCGGTAATCAATGCCGACCGGAAACTGGTGGGGATTATTACAAACCGTGATCTTCGTTTTCAGAAAGATATGAAGAAACCAGTGAGGGAGGTAATGACCGGTTCAAACCTGATCACTGCACCTGAGGGAACAACCCTTACTCAGGCTGAAGAGATACTGCAGGATTATAAAATAGAAAAACTACCGGTTGTAGATAAAGATGGTCGCCTAAGCGGACTGATCACATTCAAGGATATTCAAAAATTTAAGAATTTTCCGAATGCCTGTAAAGATGAGCATGGCCGTTTAAGGGTTGGAGCTGCAGTAGGTGTTACACCTGATACAATTGAGCGGGTTGATGCCTTGGTAAAAGCGGGTGTAGATGTTATTACAATTGATACTGCACATGGACATTCCCGTGGAGTAATTCAAAAGCTTAAAGAAGTTAAAGCAAAATATCCTGATTTGCAGGTTGTAGTAGGAAATATAGCTACAGGCGAGGCTGCCATAGCCCTTGCAGATGCAGGAGCTGACGCAGTAAAGGTAGGAATTGGCCCGGGTTCAATCTGTACAACCCGTATCATTGCAGGTGTGGGTGTTCCACAATTGTATGCTGTTTATGAATGTGCCAAGGCTTTGAAAGGCCGAGGTGTCCCGGTGATAGCCGATGGTGGTATCAAGCAAACCGGTGATATTGCCAAAGCCATTGCGGCAGGTGCAAGTTCAATTATGGCCGGATCATTATTCGCAGGGGTCGAAGAATCACCGGGCGAAACAATCATTTATGAGGGTAGAAAGTTTAAATCCTATCGAGGAATGGGATCTATTGAAGCGATGGAAAAAGGCTCGAAAGACCGCTATTTCCAGGATGTAGAAGATGATATTAAGAAGCTTGTTCCTGAAGGTATTGTTGGAAGGGTTGCATTTAAAGGTTCCCTTTCTGAGGTAATGTATCAGTTAATTGGTGGACTCAGAGCCAGTATGGGTTATTGCGGCGCAGCAACAATTGATGATCTGCAAAATGCCCGTTTCGTGAAAATTACTGCAGCAGGAATGCGGGAAAGCCATCCGCATGATATTACTATTACGAAGGAGGCACCGAATTATAGTCGCTAAGCTTATTAAGCTGAAAACAAAATAGAGTATTCAGTACAAATTACCCTCTACTCAATACTTTATACCCTCTACTCAATATTAATGAAAGCTATCTCTGTTTTTTGTGGTTCAAATTTTGACGGTAATCCTGTCTTATTGAAGGCGGTTAATGATTTGGCTGATGCAATGGTTGAAAAGGACATCTCTCTGGTCTTTGGTGGTGGCAGGGTAGGTGTGATGGGGCTTATAGCTGATGCGATTCTGACACGCGGTGGAAAAGCGATTGGTGTAATTCCACAATTTTTGATGGATAAGGAAGTGGGCCATACCGGACTTACTGATTTAATCATCACTGAAAATATGCATCAGCGGAAACAAAAGATGGCTGATCTTTCGGATGGGGTAATTACAATGCCCGGAGGCTTTGGAACAATGGAGGAGTTTTTCGAGGTTTTGACATGGCTGCAGCTCGGATTGCATGGAAATCCGATTGGTTTATTGAATGTAGATGGGTTTTATAACCCCTTATTGATTCAAATTGA
>CAZGWG010000517.1:0-2042 GCA_964529165.1 uncultured Sphingobacterium sp. | reverse complement strand
CTGCTGGGCGGCCAGGAAAGCATCCGCGATTTTATCGCATTCCCCAAAAACAATGCAGGTCGCGATATGATGCTCGATGCACCATCGGCCCTCGATGACAAGCAACTGGACGAGCTGAGTATTAAACTGGCTTAATTAACCGTAGGTGATATTTGGAATTATCGGTCTGTGTATTATTTTTATACGCAGATCGATAACCTATGAATAAATTGCTCCGCATCACTGCTGTAGTGGGCGCAACGATAGCTTTCTTTTCCTGCAACAATGGTGCATACGATGCGCGGCCCGATAAAAATGAAGGAAAGAACCCTCTGAATCCAAATAGTGATGTCAAGACTGTGCTTGGTACCATAAAGGTCAAGATAAATGGGATAGAATATTTGTTTCAGAATGGTTATTATCGAGATACAATTTGGAAAGAGGAGGACAAGGTAGGGTTTGAGGGGCCTGGAAAATACTGTGAGGCACGCTTGCCTAATGACCCTCTTTTTCAACGTAAGATCCAACTTTTTGGGTTTACAATGTGTAGAGATGAAGGTTGTGGTGACGTTGTTGGTGTAGATTACTCTTTTTTTGATACATCTTTAGATTCTGTTGTAACTTATGTGGATCAAGCTTTACGTAAGAAAGCCATAAATGCATATTACCTAAAAGACGACGTTGGTAATCTGTATGGTAAGATCGCGGATGGAGAGTATTTTATTAAAGGCTATATTCGTTACGAGGAGGATAGAGGATTTATATTTTTTTATCCCGAGGTTAAGTACACTGTAATCCGTTTAAGCGGCGACCTATACTTGCCTAAAAGATGATTAATGTATAGAGAATGTTTTTAGTGTGTGATATATAAATCAAAATGTTCCTTTTTACAAGACTGTAACCTATGAATAAATTTCTCCGCATCACTGCCGTCGTGGCAGCAACGATAGCTTTCTTTTCCTGCAACAATGGTGCATATGATGCAAGGCCCGATAAAAATGAAGGGAAGAACCACCTGAACCCTAGTTCAGGAGTCACTGTACCGTTGGGTACTATCAAGATAGTCATCGAAAACGTTTCCTATTTATATAAAAATGGATACTATGTCGATACTAACCTTGATGGTCGTCAGCCTGCTTTTTATTGCGGTACAACCTTCCAGGAGCAACACCCCAATAGCCCTGCTGTTAGTATGGTATTTCGACATGCAGATGGTGCAAGGCCTGATGCCACAGTAAAAACCTCTGGAGAAGTATTGTATACATTCATTCACCCTAAGCTTGGAAAACGCATTTATTATACGTCCTTTGATTGGAGTACCCGTCCAGATGATCCCAATTTTGAGATCCCAACTTTTGCACAAATAAAAGGGATTGATGAAGGTGGAAATATATACGGTACGCTGTCAGCAGGTAAGTACCATGTAATGCCGATGGAACTTAACGAGGAAGGTAATGGATTCGTGAAGCCGCCTATCGAGGACACAGTGTTAAACATAAGCGGTGAATTTCATCTGCCCTTGTTCGTGCCGCCGGTCACTAAATAGCTGAAAGTATTTGTTTTTAAATACCGTTTTTGCTATATTTATGCTTGGTAATTCACAAGTATGAAGAAATTTTTCACGGCAATACTACTGGCTGCCGCCGGTGTTGGGTTATATTCCTGCAACAATGGTGCGTATGACGCCCGCCCGGACGATCCTTCAGGGTTCAACTATCTGAACCCTAACAGCAAAGTGAAGGTACCCCTGGGTACTATGCGGGTTAAGATCGATAATATCACGTATGACTATTATCCGTCTTTTTACAAGGATGTTGAGCTGGCAAATATTGATGGGAAGAAGTTTATAGTAAAATACTTCCAGGGTGTACTTGCCAATGACCCGATGTTCAAGCGTGTGTTCTCATTTACAGTAGGAGAGATCAAGGATATCGCAACATCTGATTTCGCTTACGATTTCAGCTATGCAGTAACAGATACCACCAACGATACGGTAGCTTTCTATAGGAGAACTGAAGACTTCAAGCTAGAGATAGACGGTACGGAAGATAATAACTTCAGGG
>CAZGWG010000516.1:0-2044 GCA_964529165.1 uncultured Sphingobacterium sp. | reverse complement strand
GCCTTGTCTGTGCCATTATCTATGTTCATTGCGTTTATGGCTATGCCTGCTCTTGGCGGTATCATGGGCTTCAGTTTTACGATGAATATGATGGTATTATTCTCCTTCCTTCTGGGACTGGGAATAGTTGTGGATGATGCCATTGTGGTGATAGAGAATACACACCGTATTTTTGATAACGGGAAAGTGCCCATTAAGCAAGCCGCCAAAATTGCTGCCGCAGAGGTGTTTTTACCGGTACTTTCAGGTACTCTGACTACATTGGCCCCATTCGTGCCTTTATTATTCTGGCCTGGCGTAATTGGTGAATTTATGTTCTTCTTACCAATGACCCTGATCATTACTCTTCTTGCTTCTTTATTGGTAGCTTATATCATTAATCCTGTTTTTGCAGTAGATTTTATGGAGCCGGAAGATCATACAGTGAGGAAGCCCAAATTTGATAAAAGTGTCAGGAAGAACCTTCTGATTTTCTTAGGAGTTGCTATACTTGGCTATTTAATCAATTTTGGAATCGGTAATCTGGTGGTTTTTGTTGGATTGCTTTATTTATTAAACCATTTTTATCTGAGCAATGCGATACGCACTTTCCAGACAAAAATCTGGCCGCGTGCACAGGAGAAATATGTTACACTGCTTAAATGGGCAATCTTAAGACCAAGAACTATGCTATGGGGTACTGTAGGCTTGTTTTTTCTGACAATGCTACTGATCTCTGTAGTACCTCCAAAGATCGTATTCTTTCCAAAGTCTGATCCGAATTTCGTTTATGTCTACATTCAGTTGCCGGTAGGTACCGATCAGGCCTATACAAACGAGGTGGTAAAAAAGGTTGAAGAGAAAGTTACTAAGGTAGTTGGCAGGGATAATAAAGATGTATCCTCAATTCTATCGAATGTTACAATCGGTGTAACCGACCCTCAGAGTGAGGATCAGGGACAATATTCCAATATGGGTAAGGTCACTGTAGCTTTTGTAAGCTTTGGAAAGCGTACCGGGGAAAGTACTTCTGTTTATCTGGATAGAATCAGGGAGGCCGTAAAAGGTATTCCTGGTGCCGAAATTACAGTGGCTCAGGAACAATCCGGTCCGCCAACTGCCAAGCCTATTAGTATTGAGATTACAGGAGATAACCTGGACTCTCTCGTAAAAGTTTCAGAAAACCTGAAACAATATCTTGATAGCCGGCAGATAGCAGGTGTTGAAGAGTTGAAATCAGATTTTCAAAACAACAAGCCTGAAATCATCTTTGACATCGATCGTGAAAGGGCCAATAGGGAGGGGATCTCCAGCGGGCAAATTGGAATGGATCTTCGGACTGCTATTTTTGGCAAGGAGGTTTCAAAATTCCGTGATGCTAATGAGGATTATGAAATCAATCTTAGGGCTAATGAAAGTCAGAAAAACAATCTGGATGCCTTGCGGAATATGAAAGTTACTTACAGGGATATGGGTATGGGTGGAATTATTCGTCAGGTACCTCTTTCTTCATTCGCAACGATTGATTATGTAAATACTTACGGAGGAATTAAACGTAAGCAGGAGAAGAGAATCATTATTCTGTCATCGAATGTTCTCGGAGAATATAATCCGAATGAAGTTGTAGCCAATATACAGCGTGAGATCGATCAGTTTAAAGCACCTGCAGGTGTTACTGTAAATATGGCTGGTGAGCAGGAAGAGCAGCAGGAAACCATGCTTTTCCTGGGTACAGCTTTGATGATTTCCCTTGGACTTATATTAATCATTCTGGTGAGTCAGTTTAACTCCATTACCAAACCATTAATCATTTTGAGCGAGATCTTATTAAGTATAATCGGTGTTTTGCTTGGTGTTACAATATTCAGAATGGAGATGTCTATTGTAATGTCTGGAGTAGGTATTATTGCGCTTGCTGGTATTGTGGTACGGAATGGTATCCTATTGGTTGAATTTACCGAATTAATGATTGAGCAGGGAATGGATGTTAAAGATGCAATCATTGAAGCAGGCAGAACCAGGATGACTCCTGTATTGCTTACTGCTACGGCATCGATGCTGGGGC
>CAZGWG010000515.1:0-2047 GCA_964529165.1 uncultured Sphingobacterium sp. | reverse complement strand
CAGAGCAATAGTCTTCCAAAACCTGATGTTCTTGAACAAATCCAACAAATTGAGCTGACTGATCTATAGCTCTACTGGAAGATGAAACTTCAGTGATCTTGATTCGGTCACCATGTTGGCCAAGATAAATCAGATGCCCACTGCGACGATCATCATCCTCAGAATAGAAACCATAAAGACAACCAGCGGGTTTCAATTCCTTTAATCGAGAAGTAGTACAACCCTTTCCCGGTCCACTTGTAACTAGCGGCATTGTTTTGCCCTCGCTTCAAAAGCTTTAACGTCCCTGATCATTCCACGAAGCCTTAAGATTCGATCGCGGACCCTTTTATGAGCCTGCTCGGCATACCCGCCGCGACCATTTCTATAGTCTAACGTAGAAACTCCCATTGCCGACAAACGATAGTTGATTTGAAATATTGAAAATTGCTTATGATATGTTTTTGAAATCATCCTCTTGATAGTTTTATGGGTAAATCCCTGCTTACCCAGTTCGAGAATCTCTCTGTCCCAAGCATGAATTTGTTCATTAACAATCACCAGTGTCTCCTCATATTATGTTGATGAATATATTCCCACTGTTCTTGAATCAATTGCTTGAAATTAATTGATGTCCCTATAGCCTCCTTTGCTTTCATAATTCGCTCAACTGTTAATTCACCGAGAACCTTTCGCAAATGCCAGCATTCAATTCCATTGATTCCGGCTTCGCAGTCACACCACCATTCACCATTGGGTGCTTGCCTTACAGTGTGAGTAACCAAGGTTCTCGTTCGAGAATTAAATTTATATTCACTTAGCATTTAAAATACTGTCAGTTTGAAAATATTGAAGAAGCAGGACAATCAACTGGCCGCGATTCCAGCCCCTAAATTCCTCTCTGGCAGAAGACAAGGTAGGCTGTTCATCTCCACTTGCTGCCATTCTTAAATCATCCATGCTCATATTAGCCCAAGTTTCAACCCGAGCGCAAAATGCTTTGAAATCCATAGTTCTTCTCTATTTGTTATACCAGACCACATGAGTTGCCCAGTCTGGCAATTTCATGGTTCCTAAATCAGAAGGCAAAATATTAACGCTACTCACTTCTGTTTCAGTGGCTAATTCCCCGTAACCATCATCATCAGTAAGAGCATCGCACTCTACTGACTTTTTGAAACTATCAAGAGACATGTAATCACCAGAATCATCTATTGGTCGCATTGGAATCAAATCCTTTCTGCTAAGCACCACGCTTCGCTAACGCCATTATAGTCAATAAGCTAACGCGTGTCAAGAGAAAAATTCTAAGAATTTTAAAGTCGTGATTTGATTTCGTTGAATTGGATAACCGCTTCTTTCATCTCTTCCAAATCATTCTTAACCTGATTATTGAGAGATTGCACAATACTGGATGCATATTTTAGGATACTAATTTTAATTTTACGGGGCATATTTTCAACCTCAACCCATTCTTTCTCTCCATTCGGCAAATATTCGAATGTCCAGTTTCTTTGTTTCCTCCTGATTCTAAGATCCAAATTACCTATTTTTATTTCCGTTGCGACTGTGACTTCTCGACTATTTAGATAGTCTATGAAATATTCAAAAGCAACATCAAACTGTTGACAAGCCTTTGTAAATTCCTCATTCATGTTAAATCCACTATCAAAGTATGTTTGCCTAGTTTTAATTCAGAAATAGCTTTTTTTGATCGTTTATACTCAACGAGCCATTCTCTTAGAATCTTTGCATTTGTTAATACTTCATTCTCAGTATTTACTTCTTTAAGAATTGATTCATGATAAGTTTCATAGGCCAATGAAAGACCTATACAAGCACGAATATATTTTTCAACTTCTATCATAGGTCAATTATCACTAGAAGACAGACCACCGCCACAATTAGATAAAAACAGCAACTAGTGTCGCTGAATAATCTCATACCTCCCGTCATCTGAAATGGCCACTGGAACAGGCAAAAGAACAAGGTCAGGATCAAGATCCCTCTCTTTGCAGACTTTAATCGCGGCTTCATGGCTCTCCAGAAGACCAAAGGGACTCTGAAA
>CAZGWG010000514.1:0-2050 GCA_964529165.1 uncultured Sphingobacterium sp. | reverse complement strand
ACAAAAAAGTCATTCCTAACGAATACCAAAGCTATCGCGAATGAACCGTTCTTTTATGAGCAGAACTCTGACCTCGATAAGGAAGGATATCAAAGTGTGGAAAAAGCTTTAGGAGTAGCAGAACAAACCTTTGCACCAGAACTAGATAAGTTACTGCAAGGTCTAAAGCAGCCTCACCACAGTGTTATCTCCATGAAAACAAAGGAAATTACATCTCAGTACCTAACCATGCAGATTTTTAGGACTAAAGAATATAGGAAAGAGATGTCAGATGTGTTTGATGCCATGAGGTCTTCGTTCCTTACTAAAGAGTGGTTTAATGAAGGCCAGATAAAGCAACTAGGATTCAACGATAATCATGAAAATGCTAGAGTAATGAGTATTGGGCACTTATCGAGTGATCATACGTTGAATGTGACTATGGTTAACCGACTTCAATCGCATATCTGGATTATATTTAAAAACCTGACTGATGAAGCGATTTACACGTCTGATAACCCTGTGGTCCGCAAAGCTTGGATCAATCGTCCGGGACGTTCTGATTCCGGTTGGGGTTCAAAAGGTATCGAAATTAACTTTCCTCTCTCATCTGAATACGTTCTGACGCTGTATGAGCGATCTCATTTTAAAGTTATGGAACGGTTTGAAAATAGTCTCATATGTATTGATGATCCACAAAATATAATTTATCTAAACGCACTTCAAGTTTCCAATTCTTATCGACAGATATTTTGCATCGATGACCACTTTGATCTCGCAAATGAGATGGTAACTACTCATCCTGACCTCCGTTCAGTCAACAGAAGACGGGTTGACACTGATTAACTCTCAACACTTCAGACCAAAACTAACCTTTGCCTGCTCTACGCAGCAAATGTGGGGAAGGTGAGGTTTGGGATGATTTACAGTATAAATGCAGTTAATACTATCTGGTATATTCAGTAAACAGAATCTTATCATCTTTCTTGATTTCTGTTATGTGTTTATAGGTTGGCTGTAGAATACTCTTTGCGTAAGTCAGAGAAATTTTCGATCCAATCAAAGTGTCTCGTAGACCTTTAAGTGTAAATTCTTCAAGTCCTCGATTAATATAATTATAATAAAGAGTATCATTAGTCGCTAATGCTATTGTGATGTCCTGTTCACCGCCTTTTCCTCCAGTTGAAACGTCAATTACTTTCCCTGAGATGGTATTAGAGTTCTTACGCGATATGTCCACTATGCAAGAAGTAACAACAAACAAGCATCCTACAAATAAAATAACCAATAGTTTCATAATAATTGATAGTGCTTTGATGGACAGTGATGGTAAACACCTATTCGATCCATTTACCTTTTTGTAATTTTTTATTGAAATTACAAATTTTCACCATAACCTTCAACACTTCAGACCAAGCCATCGCATTCTCCCTGTTCTACGTATAGGGGAGCAGGATTGATCCCGATGGTTATCGGGAGCCGACCTCAGCACTAAATTCTAACAAAAAGAAGCCGTCTCATAATTCATTTTATGGGACGGTTTTGTTTTTTAGTGCATTTTTTCCCTAGACCCGGATTTCACTTCCATTTCGGCCTGTAGTCTTTCACTTATTCAGAGATGAGGCCAGTTAGTGGTATTAGTGGGCTGCTAAAGGGTGGTAAAGCTTACGCTTTCCACTTTCTGAGGTTGTGTGCGATGGATAGTAATCCAATTTCAATTTCAACCTTGTTTAAGCCTTTGAGCATAAACCTTCGAAAGCCATGATTGCTTTTGATCTGTGCGAATACAGGCTCTACATCAACGGGTCGTTTTTTACGGTAGTGGATGCCTTGTGGTGAGTTCAGCTTTTCCTTTGCCTGCTTTTTGTAATTTCTCAGGGAATGATTGACTTCTACAGTGCGATTGTCTTTACCCGTATGACAGACACCCCGCATAGGGCATCCATGACAGTTTTTAGCTTGGTACTGCCGGATGTTTTGAGCATAACCCGAAGTAGTTTTCCTGATCTTTTCTCTGATCCGATCCATCCGTTGTCCCATCGGACAATACAAACAATCCAGGATTTCATTA
>CAZGWG010000513.1:0-2059 GCA_964529165.1 uncultured Sphingobacterium sp. | reverse complement strand
TAGGAAAAAGCAGCACCCGTAAGTAGTGCATTGCTTCCTGCCTCGATGGCAGCGATGTCCAATTCTCCCAAACCAATCACTCCGGGTGTGGTCGGACCAATCGCGGATTGTGCTACAGAAGGAGTGGCTATAGTGGTCAGCTTTAGGGAAAAAGAGCCTTCTACTTTGTCATTGGGGTCTTTGGTGGCAGTTGGGGCAAAGCCTGGTTGCAATGTTGTTGCATATGCAGCGTATGGAGTTCCTGCCAGTGCATTTGGTAAAGCAGAGGCTACCGTTGTCCAACCAACAGGATTATAGCCATCGGATGACCAGGTATTAAAGCCATTGTTCCCAATCTGCCCCGTTTGCCCCCAAAGAGCAGTAGAAACTAAAAATAGATTACCGGCCGTAAAAAGTATTTTTTTCATTTCCCGTTTAATTGAATATCTGGTTGGATTCTGAGGATTATTGAAGTAAGTCGCTTTTTTCTAATCTATTTTCACCACCGTTTTTCGATATACTTTATCTGCGTTCCTGCGAACCACTACGTGATAAGTGGATGCCGCTTGCCCGCTAAGGTCTATCGTCAAAAACGTACCGGATGCTTTTTCGCGGTACACCAATCGCCCTTCATTATTGGTTACGGTTATATCTGCATTATCCAATGCATTATTAAACTCTATTTTAAAGGCATCTCTTGTGGGATTCGGATACAGCGTAACGATATCTATTTCCTCAAGTACATCAATCTTGGTAGAATCGGCTACCATTGTGGTGGTGCTATCTGTTTCATCCGTTTTACCTGCCTGTGGTGGTCTGTTACAATTTCGAAATAAACGCGCAGTTCTATTACCTGCGTTATCATAGTAATAACTCCACCCACAATCAAGGATTGCTGAGGTTTGCGCATAAGAACTGCCTCCAATCAGCAACATTCCTATCAGGATAAAAAATTTTGTTTTCATGTCTGTTTATTTTTACAAGTTGTTTATTAGGGATATATCTCCGGCAATCTGAATTTTCCTTCGGTGACATGGGTAACATTTCCCAGTGAATCTGCAAAATCGTACTGAAAAGTGCCTGTTACAACTTCGTTGGCATCTGAGGTCACATTTAGTGTTCCTGAGGACTGATAAAATTCCCCACCGGTTGATTTGTTTCCTCCGACTATAGGATAATTTCCAACCCCATGATAATCCTGTTCCATCGAGTTATAGAAAAAAAGCATCTCTGTAGGATTATATGCCTGAACGAGCAGTAGTCCATAACTGACCAACTTCATTGCCCCAAAATCATTGTTATAAATACCAGCTGTATCAGTACTTAAATCAAAGCGAGTAGCCACACCATTTACTTTAGCTTTTAAATAAAATGTATTCTCGCTTTCCTCTTTCTTACAAGCGGCAAGCGCCATGGTACATGCCATTATGACGACTGCTATTTTTTTCATTGTTGTTTTTGTTTTATGTTATCAATTGTTTTTTCAGTAGTGCAAAAGTGGCATTTTAAATTTGCCGTTCGTAATATGTTTTATTGTCCCACTCTCGCAATCCAAGGAACACTCTCCAGTAAAATTAAATGTCCCCTCGATACTGTGGTTTGTCACCGAGGTGACCTCCAAAGTTCCCGATGAAGCAGGATAGGTAGACCGACACGACCACACGCCCCCTCCTATACCATATCGCGCATAGTTGTTCCCTAAATTCATAGGATACGTTCCTTGTCCTGTATAGCCAGAATCTACGTATAGATCAATCGTTGTATGGTCTATATTATGGATTATAATAAACAAACGTTTTTCCAATGTCGGTTTTGCCCCGATAAAACCACATTGAGAGGTTGAACTGGCAAGACCATTGCTGTCCGTATTATCCATATAAAAAGCAACGCCATCTATTTCAGCACTTATGTAATCCTTATCTTTGTTCGTCTCTTTCTTGCAAGCGGCAAGCGCCATCGCACAAGCCATAATTGCTACTATTATTTTTTTCACTTTGTTTTGTTTTTATTGTTTTAGAATGTTGTTTCTTTTCAATAAGTTACAAACTTACCTTATTCCTCCTCACAAGTTACGCTATCG
>CAZGWG010000512.1:0-2071 GCA_964529165.1 uncultured Sphingobacterium sp. | reverse complement strand
TGAACTTAAAACACCTCTTTTTGCAATTCAGGGATATATTGAAGCTTTGCAGGAAGGAGATATTGATGATCCTGAAATGTCCAGGCAATTTCTTGAAAAGGCTTCCAGGAATGTCGACCGCCTTGCGTTTTTCATCAAGGATCTGGATGCAATCTCAAAACTTGAAAGCGGTGAAATACCTGTCAATTATGACCGCTTTAATCTGGCAGAACTAATTAACGAAGTAATTGATTCCCTGGAATTAAAAGCAAAAAAATATAACATCACTCTCCATTTTAAAGAAAAATATCAAAATCCAACCTGGGTATATGCCGACAAGGAAAAAATAAGGCAGGTTCTGGTAAATCTGATTGATAATTCATTTAAATATGGCAAACCCAACGGCAATACTTCAATTAAAACTTTCGAACTTCATGACCAGATTTTGGTAGAAATCACAGATGATGGTATCGGAATTGAAGAAAAATATCTTCCTCGCTTATTTGAACGTTTTTACCGGACAGATAAAAGCCGTTCCAGACAAATTGGAGGATCCGGTTTAGGTCTTGCAATTGTGAAACATATTATTGAAGCCCACCAGCAAACAATCACTGTAAGAAGTACTGAGAACATCGGTTCAACATTCGGATTCACACTACAGAGGGATAAATAATTCGGGTTTATTTGTTAACATTAACTTAACATTGGGTTTGTAGATTTGCAATATCTTAAAATCCAATCGAATGTCACTGAACAGTATTTTCCAGTACTTTATCCCTAAGGACAAGAAATTTTTCCCTCTTTTCGAAAAAGATAGTGCAAACCTGATCCAGTTAGGAGAAAAGCTTGTAGAAGCAGTTAACACTGAAGATCTTACACTTCGTAAGAAGTTATTCAAAGACATAGAAGATCTTGAGCATACAGGCGATGAGATTACCCACCAAATCCACCTTGAACTAAGTAAGAACTTTATCACTCCTTTCGACAGGGAAGATATACACCGGCTTGCAAGTGCTATTGATGATATTGCCGATTATATCCATGGCTCTGCCAGTCGTATGGATCTTTATAATGTAACCATTATAACCCCCCCGATTAAAGACCTCGCCAGCCTGATCTTACAGGCTTGTCAGGATTTGCACAAAGCTATTCACGAATTAAGGGATCTGAAAAATATCCGTTTGATTGCAGATTGCTGCGTTCGTATAAACAGTATTGAAAATCAGGCTGATTATGTATTCGATAAAGCAGTTGGTGAGCTATTTGATAATGAAAAAGATGCTGTAAATCTGATCAAATACAAGGAAGTACTCTCCGGATTAGAAACTGCAACTGATATGTGTGAGGATGCTGCAAATGTGCTGGAATCTATCCTGGTGAAAAACGCTTAATTACATCATTAAAGATATTACACCAGCCATATGGGTTTTACATTATTAATTGTAATCATTGTTTTAGCACTGGTATTCGATTATATCAATGGCTTTCATGATGCTGCGAATTCTATCGCAACTGTTGTTTCTACAAAGGTTTTAACACCATTTCAGGCAGTAGTTTGGGCGGCTTTTTTCAACTTCCTGGCTTACTGGATATTCCATCTGAACGTGGCTGATACAGTAGCTAAAACTGCCGATACAATGAATATTAATCTGGTAGTTATTCTGGCCGGTGTGCTTGCTGCAATCTGCTGGAATTTATTAACCTGGTGGTTTGGTATTCCTTCAAGTTCATCACATACATTGATCGGTGGATTTGCCGGAGCAGCAGTAGCTCATGGCGGCCTGAATGTAGTTAACCTGGGCGTTATCGGAAAAGTAGCTTCTTTCATCGTTCTGGCTCCGATTATTGGTATGATCATGGCATACTTTATTACAGTAATTATCGTCAATATCTGCCGCTATGCAAATCCATCAAGGGCTGAATGGTGGTTCAAAAAACTTCAATTAGTTTTCTGGGCGCAGCTCCGCTGGCCGTCCTTCGTCGGTACGGCGCTGCCAAACGTTGACCAATGCTTCGGTCAAGGCGAGAACGGTGGGTCCCAGAATCAATCCCGCGGCTCCAAACACCGCCAGCCCAAAAAAAAAAAAAAAAA
>CAZGWG010000511.1:0-2075 GCA_964529165.1 uncultured Sphingobacterium sp. | reverse complement strand
GCCCTAAGAGCTTTTTCAATAATCTGTTCGCTGATTTGATCACTTACCAATTAATGATCAAAAACCATCCCTCAAATTGAATCTCATCGATACAAAACAGCTCTTATTAACTTTGTAGGTATTTCGAACTCACGTTAATTAAGACTATTAAGGGAAATGCTTAAACAACCTCAGCAACTACAAATGTGCTGCCTCCTACAAAGATAAGATCGTCCTTGCCGGCATTCTGTTTTGCTGAGTTAAGTGCATCTGATACAGTAGAAAAATGTTTACCATACAAGTGATAGGCTTTGGCTTCCTCTCTGAGTTCAGATGCCGGCTTTGCTCTGGGTAAATCAGGCTGACAGAAGTAATATATTGCATTTTCTGGGAGCAATTTCAGGATTCCGGAACTATCCTTATCACGTAATACTCCGATAACCATGTGAAGCTGACTATAGGAGCTTTGTTTAATATTTTTTAATACCTCTTTTATTCCATCCTCATTATGTCCGGTATCACAAATAATCAGCGGAGCCTCCTGTAACAAGTGCCAGCGTCCCATTAATCCTGTCAGCAATTTTACTTGTCTCAGGGCATCAATAATGTTTTGATCTGAGATTTGATAACCCTGTTTCCTTAACTGTTTAATAGCGCTTAAAACACCTGCAAGATTTTTTAGCTGATAGGTACCGGTCAGGTCTAATTCAAGCGAATTGAAATTAAAGTAGGGAGGAGCTGTTTTATTTTTCTGGCTGATATCTACCCGTAAAAATTCAGGTGAATTCTGCGGGGAACTACTTCGTTCTATAAGCCATTCTTCACTTGCAAATACAAGTTCAGCTTGCTGCTCTGCCGCCTTGTTTAAAAAAACATCAGCGACTTCCTCTTGTTTCTGACTAATGATTACCGGGACTCCCTTTTTTATGATTCCTGCTTTCTCACCGGCAATCAGCGGCAGTGTATTCCCCAGTATATTCATGTGGTCGAAAGCAATATTACTGATAACTGAAAGTTCAGGGAGGATGACATTGGTAGAATCAAGTCGGCCGCCTAAGCCAACCTCTATAACGGCAATATCAACTGCTCTGATCGCAAAATGATGAAATGCCATAGCTACAGTTACCTCGAAAAAGGAGGGTTCAAGGGCTTCAATAAACTCATATTGCTCATTCACAAATTCCAAAACCTCTTGCTCTGAGATCATCTGACCATTAATCCTGATCCGCTCTCTGAAATCCTTTAAATGCGGGGAGGTGTATAAGCCTGTTTTATAACCGGCTGTTTGCAGGACTGCAGCAAGCATATGTGATGTAGAGCCCTTACCATTGGTACCTCCAACATGTATCGATTTAAATTTATTCTGAGGCTCGGCCAGATGGCTGCAAAATTTTCGGGTATTGATCAGGTCAGCTTTTATTGCATCAGCACCCTGCTTTGAAAACATAGGAAGACGGGAATACAAATAGGAAATTACATCCGGGTAGGAATTAAAGTAATCTTCAGGTATTGGATTACCGGAGCTAAATTCAGGCATATTCATAAATTGGCCTAAGAACTTATTTTACTTTGAAGTTAAACATAACAACCCCGATCTGAACTTCAGGTGCTGATTCAAGTTTATTCAATGAAGACCCAATGACCGCAAGACGACATTTGTCCCATATTTCTTTGTCTGATAAGGTTGTGCCTTTCACTCCGGGGATAGCGTTTACAACAACCCCATTCTTATCAACAAAAATGCGGACGGCAACCCGGCCATATTTCTGACCTTCATCTTTAGGTGGGGTTAGATTGGTGAAGCGCCTGCTTTTAAGATCCAGGCTATAAGGGCCATTGCCGGAACCACCTTCTCCGTAATCAGGTGAAAGCGGATCACCATTGGTACTACCCTGATTTCCCGCAACAGTTCCTGTTCCGTCACCTTTACCCAGTCCATCATTTTTCTTGCCTTTGTAGAGCGCATTTTGATTGACTACAGGCTTGTTTTCTTTTGCAGGAGTAGCTACGGCAGGTGCCTTTGCAGTGCTCTTTTCTTTGGTTATAACTTCAGGGGCATCTTCATTGTCCTGGGTTGCAATCGCTTTGTCTGAAAC
>CAZGWG010000510.1:0-2094 GCA_964529165.1 uncultured Sphingobacterium sp. | reverse complement strand
TTTAAGAGTGATACCGATACCGAAGTACTGATTCACCTGATTGAAGAAATCTATAAGAAGGATAATGTTGTCCTTTTGGAAGCAGTCAGACTTTCTTTACATGAAGTAAGTGGTGCCTATGCCATTGTAGTGATGGATGAGGATCAGCCGGATCAACTGATCGCTGCAAGAAAGGGAAGCCCTATGGTGATTGGGGTAGGTGAAGGAGAATACTTCATTGCTTCAGATGCCACGCCAATTGTAGAATATACAAAAAATGTTATTTATCTGAACGACAACGAAATTGCCTATGTGACCAGGGAAGAACTGTTGATCAAGCGTTTAGACAACGTGGTACAAACTCCTTATGTCCACGAACTGGAGCTAAAGCTGGAAATGCTGGAAAAAGGCGGCTATGAGCATTTTATGCTTAAAGAAATTTACGAGCAGCCCCGTTCGGTAAGAGATTGCCTGAGAGGTAGGATTTATCCTAGCGAAGGCCGTGTACAATTAGGAGGTATCAGCGAATATGCCGATAAGTTAAAAAATATAGACAGGATTATCATTGTAGCCTGTGGTACTTCATGGCATGCCGGGTTAGTGGGTGAATACCTGATTGAAGAGTATTCAAGAATTCCTGTAGAAGTAGAATATGCTTCAGAGTTTAGGTACAGAAACCCGATCATTACTGAAAAGGATGTGGTAATTGCCATTTCTCAGTCGGGAGAAACTGCAGATACCATGGCTGCTATTGAAATGGCCAAGGAAAAAGGAGCTACCATATTTGGTGTGTGTAATGTAGTTGGGGCTTCTATACCAAGATTAACACATGCAGGTGCGTATACCCATGCCGGCCCTGAAATAGGGGTAGCCTCTACCAAAGCATTTACTGCGCAAGTAACAGTGTTAACACTAATTGCTTTTCACCTGGCACAGCAAAGGGGCACCTTAACAAGTTCCAAACTCGCTGAATTACTTACAGAATTGGATAACATCCCTCAAAAAATTGAGCAGGCATTGAAATCTGACAATCTGATCAAAGAAATTGCCCATAAATTTAAAGATTCCAGAAACTGCCTGTTCCTGGGAAGAGGAAGTGGTTTCCCTGTCGCTTTGGAAGGCGCTTTGAAATTGAAAGAGATTTCCTATATACATGCCGAAGGTTACCCTGCTGCAGAAATGAAACACGGGCCTATCGCCTTGATTGATGAAGAGATGCCGGTAGTGGTGATTGCCACCAAGAACTCTTCTTATGACAAGGTGATCAGTAATATACAGGAAGTAAAAGCCCGGAAAGGTATCGTATTGGCTATTGTGACTGAAGGTGATACGGAAGTGAAGAAAATGGCCGACTATGTAATAGAGATCCCTGATGCCAGTGAAGCATTTTTGCCATTGCTTGCAACAATACCTTTACAATTGCTGTCTTATCATATCGCTGTTTTAAGAGGTTGTAATGTAGACCAGCCGCGAAATCTGGCTAAGTCTGTTACCGTAGAATAATATAAAAATCTAATTTCGGCTCTATAATTGTTAAGTTTGTATACTATTAACCAATTATTCATGTTAAGTACATAATAAGAATTATAGAGCCGCTATTTTGAAGTTTAAACATCCCCTATATAACTTTTTAACCTTTTGCTTTGCCATTACTTTTGTTTTACTAGGTTCGCTGCGTTGCACTGCACAAGCAGATTTCTATAAAATGAGTTTGGGTACAGGATTTGGAATTACACATTCGTATGCTGACGTCAGCGACAAGATTGTTTCTAATGCAGGGCTCTTTAAATTCACCTATCACTTAAGTCCGTCTATAAATGTCAGCGTAAATTATCAGCAAGGAAAGATTGTTGGGGGAGATGTCTATACCAACAAGTATGAGCGGCAGTTTACCAATGAATTTAGTTCCCTAGACCTGAACGTAAAACTTCAGTTGGGCGCATTGGTTGGTTACGATGAAAGTGTCTTTGTTAATATTGTGAAAGGAATATATGTGGGTACTGGTATTGGTGGAATACAAAACAGACATAACAATCCTGTACGGTTTCAAAGGTCAACCGGTTATGAATTTCCGGGGTATAACAGATCCAAAGAAATGTTTGTGCCCCTAAACGT
>CAZGWG010000509.1:0-2098 GCA_964529165.1 uncultured Sphingobacterium sp. | reverse complement strand
TGCGATAGAACATTGCGATGGAGTTATTCATTTAGCAGGACTTCTAGGAACCTCTGAAAACATCAGGCAAGCGAAAATAATGAATGATGTAAATATTAATGGAGCATTAAACGTGTTAAATGCAGTAGACAACTTTCATCTTCCTTGCGTCATTATTGCAGTTGGTAACCATTTTGAAAACAGTACTTATTCTATTTCCAAAACAACCGCAGAAAGATATGCACTGATGTATGCTCAAAACTTCGGAACAAAAGTAAATGTAGTTAGAGCTCTCAACGCAATCGGCCCTCGACAGAAGTGGGGAAAGATAAACAAAATAATTCCTACTTTTATCAATAATGCCTTACAAAACAAAGACATTTTGGTCTATGGAGGTAAAGAGTATTGTGGGCTTATGGATATGGTATATGCAGGAGACGTAGCCAAAGTATTGGTTGATGTTCTAGGACAAAGCGAGCAAGGAGAAAGTGGAAAAGTCTATGAAGCTGGGACAGGTACTGGTTTTAGAGTATGGGATATTGCTAAAAGGATTATTGAGTTAACAAAGAGTAAGTCAATAATAGTTTCTGCTCCTATGCGTTCAGGCGAATCTCAAAGAAGTGTGGTAGTTGCTCAAAAACCTTACCCAATAGAGTACCGAGACCTAGATGAAGTGTTACAGGAGACAATTGATTATTACAAGAACCTATGATAGCTATTTTTATTCCTTCACTAAATCGTCCGCACAGGTTAAGTGCTTTAGTCGAAAATATTCATGAAGCCACTCCCGAGCCACACAAAATCTATTTTATGGTATCGGATCAAGAATCACAGGACATTCTCAAAGAGCTTAAAGAAGCATATTTTGTAGATGAGGGGGACACACGTTATGTAACTCGTATGAACAAGCTCTACAAGCTGACCAATGAACCATTTATGTTTATGGGAAGTGATGACATCCTTTTCCATAAAGGATGGGCAAAAGAAGCATTAAAAGTGATGGATCAAGGTTACGATGTGGTTGTGGGAGATGACTTATTTAATCGTAATGGGACAATGGCACTTATCAGACGTTCCTATATACAAAAACAATCGGGGTGCATAGATACCCCAGACGTTCTTTTCTATCCTGGATACCAACATAATTATGCTGACACTGAGCAATTTGATACTGCACGAAAGCGTAATGTTTTTGCACGAGCTCTCGATTCAGTAGTCGAGCATCTACACTTTGGAAATGGCAAATCTCCTTTGGATGAGACCTATCAACGAAGTAACCGTTTCACACAACAAGATCAAAATCTTTATGAATCACGCAAACACTTATGGGAAAACTAAAACCTATTAAAATACTTGGATTATCGACTCACTACACCGACAATGGAGACACAAAAAGGGTATCAGGCGTTGATTATGCACGTATCATTAATCCTCTAGAATATCTAAAAGATCACCCTGACTTTGAGATAGAGCTAAGGAATGATCCTGTAAAGGGATATGGTGAGAAAAACTGGGATGAATTGACTAAAAAGTTTGATATTATCTACTCTTCGTACATAGATTCACCATGGGGATATGTCAATCTTGCTCTTTGGAGTAGAAAAAACGGCTGTATTTGGGTAACAGATGTTGATGACAACCTCTGGCAGGTTCCAAAACCCTCCCCTGTATATAAACATTATCATCCAGGTAGCGAACAGTTGCATTTTGTCTCCTGTTCTCTGGAAGACACACCATATTTAACCACAACAAACATGTTTTTAAAGCGAAGACTCTCTCAATATGTGAATAAACAGCAGGATAAGATTAAAGTTTTACCAAATTACATCGATTTATCTCTCTATGACTATAAAAAGCTAATTAAAAAGCCGACAGATAAGATAATCCTTTCATATGCTGGTACATCTACACATTTAGTAGATGTTTTCGAGCCTGGATTTAAAAATGCAATCACTAGAATACTCAAAGAATTTCCAAATGTTGAAATTCATATGGGTGGCCTCTTCCTGGTCCAGTTAAAAACACTCTGGGGACACCAATATAAGCATATCATGGGAAAATCTGATGTCTATGACTATGCGAAAAACTAAGGGATTTACCCTCATTGAAATGGTTATAG
>CAZGWG010000508.1:0-2099 GCA_964529165.1 uncultured Sphingobacterium sp. | reverse complement strand
AAATGGCTAATAATTTTCCATGTAACAAGCAGCCAGTGAAGTTTGTAAACTGCTGTCAAGTAATGGATTGTATTGATATAAAATCCTCAGATAACTCTGTAACAGTAGAGAAAAGCGAATGTGGTATTGACTTGACTGTTACTGGAAACAATCTTGACCAGATCTTACAAATAAATGATGGGGATTGTATTCAGATGGTGAAAGAGTTTGTAGATGGCAAGCTCGTTATCACTCCAGTCGTTGATATGGACTGCATAGCAGAAAGTATTTGTGACATCTGTAATCCTCCAACCTGTACAGCTCCAATAGAATTATTGGTAGCTCTAGTTTAAAATATTACTTTGGTTTATTGGTTTACCAAAGAATAGTCCGAAGTATTCCTACTTTGGACTTTTTTGTTTAAAAAACACACCATTTTAATGAAAATATTTTATTGGATATTTGGTGGTATCAATTAAGTTGATTAATTTTAGGCCGTAAACTTAACTTGTTTAATTAAATTTATTGGCATGAATGACATCAATACACAGAAAGAACTGTTAATTGATTATTTACTTGAAAACTACAAACCTGGTCAACCTGGGATGTCTTGGAAAGAGATAGGCGACAAATTTGGATTTGAAGCTGAATCAGCAAGAAAAATATGGTTGAATTATAGACAGAAAAATAACATAGGTAACATTCCCTCAGACACTACAAACAATGGTACTTTTGTTACTGAAATCGAAGAAGACTTCAAAACTGGTAAGGCAGAAACAACCTTCCAAACTACTGAAGCAATTAAGAATCTTGAAGATCTCTCCAAGATGATAGATACAGAAAAGTGGGACATAACCAAATATGTTCAAAACTTCTGGAACGGTAAATACCAGGTTAAAGCTTGGTTAGAGCCAAAGAAAATAAATCATGCTGAAGTTCTTGAGAATTTCCTTGCTACTTATCAACCTACTTATCAAGGCATTCCTTTAACTTCCAGAATTACAAACAAGGTATGGACAGACCCTTCAATGTTGGTGATTAATCTCAGTGATCTCCACTTTGATAAAAGGGATATGGAAAATACAACGATTGAAAAACATATTGAGAACTATTTCAAAATTCTTGAATACCTGGTAATGAAAGCTTACCACTCAGCAAGAATCGAAAAGATTCTCTTTGTAGTTGGAAATGATATATTCAACACTGATAATATCCATGACACTACAACAGGAGGCACACCTCAAAGATGCAACACTACATGGAATGATGCTTATGAGAAAGTCTTTGATGCAATGGTAAAATCCATTCACTTCTTAAGTGAGTTCACAGAGACAGGAGTTCATGTAGTCCTTGTACAAGGAAACCATGATAGAACAAAGAGCTACTACATGGCTCATGCTCTTCAACAGTTCTTTAAAAATGACCCAACTATTACCTGGGATAGAACAGCTGACATTAACAAAGTAGTTACTTATGGTAATACTTTCTTAGGCTTCAATCATGGTAATAACATCAATGATAAACTTCCTTTAGCATTTGCTCAGGAGTTTTACAAAGAATGGGGTGAATGTAAATACCATGACATCCTGATAGGCGATAAGCACCACAACAATGAAAAGTTGTTTAAAGTGCAAACTCAGAATGATGGATGGCAAGGAGTAAAGCTTAGGATTCTTCCTTCCCTTTCTAAACCTGATAGATGGCATGATGATAATCTGTACAGATCAAGACAATCAGGAATAGCTTTACTTTATGACAAAGAAAGAGGTAAATCAGCAGAATTTGAGTTTCAGCTTTAAGATAAAGCTGACCAAGAAGCCTCAAGCTGCTTGGAAAATAAATAAAGAGAGCCAGGGTCTATATTCTCAGTTAAGTCAGAACAATGCCAATAAATCTGCCTATGACCCTGGCAAATTCTCTCTTAATATATTGAGAGATACCATTGGCGAATTCTTCACGGAGAAACAAAAAACCAGAAGTGTGAAACTCGTAACTACACAAGCAGGTAAAGATTTATTTGATAAAGCTCTCCTTGAGGAGATGCAAAAATACGTTAATAATGAGTACAGGAAGAAACTTAGTTTCAGAAGTAAGATCCTTAAACAAACTTATAAATTCAG
>CAZGWG010000507.1:1844-2108 GCA_964529165.1 uncultured Sphingobacterium sp. | reverse complement strand
CAACCATACTGTTTAGCTGCCACTCCCGCATACGATTTACATACTCGGTATTAAAAGGTTTATGAGGTGCAATAGATTGTCCAAGATAGATATCGTACTCTACACCATCAGTACGGAATTTTTCAAAATAATGCGGGTAAACCCGTTGCATCTCTTTCTGCTGACGGGCAAGATACTGATCGATACTGCTGTTAACAATTTGCATGGACGAATGTAATTCTCTGCGATTCTTGTGGACAATGCCAAGTTTTTCTGAGACTGAAC
>CAZGWG010000507.1:0-1834 GCA_964529165.1 uncultured Sphingobacterium sp. | reverse complement strand
TGTAAGGCATTATCAGCGCGCCAGCCTCGGCAGAAAACTCTGCAGCCTGTAGCAGGAAAGGCTCTATCTCCTCTTCTACCCGGAGGCTGAAACGGATTTCATCTCCTGCATCCTTATATGCCTTAAAATAGCGAAGCCATTTTTGTTTATTCAGGTAAAGTATTTCGTTTAGATATGTATCCAGCACTGGTGCAAGTGCTGTAAAGAGCTGCTCTAGCAATTCAATATGGAGCGTAATATCTTCAGATACTGCTTTATTTCTTTCTTGTGTAGAATGCCTGATATCTATGGCGCCATAAAAAGGATAGAGTTTGTCAAATGTAACCTTCCCGATTTTCAGACTAGTGATATCGCCTGCGGGTTTTAACTGCGTCCAGGCTACTTCATTAAACTTCCACTTTACCGATGATTTGATGGAAGTGAAATTATCGTTAACAGCACGCTCTATAGAAGCTGTAAATGTATCGGAGAGGTGAATAAACAATTGACCGATATAAGGGATTGCGAGTTGCAGCCGCGAAAGGAGAACATGATCGATAAAAACCTTCTCATTAGCATATACTTCCAGCAGGCCCACAATTTTCTTTAAGTAAACGACAGGTAATAATGCAAAGGATTCGATACCTGCATGTTTCAAAAATTTCTGAAGCGGTTCTTTGCCGGTTCTGTTAATAGAAATGTTGTTATAAACTCTTACCTGCGGCTGCTGCTCGTATTCATCTACAATACGATGGTATACATCCTGCTTGATCTTATATTTTATAGCAGCGCCCATCAGTATACTGTTGGTGCTGCTTTCGTCAAGATATACCGTGCGATTGTTTAGCTTTATAAATGGCAATATTCCAAACCTTAAGTTTCTCTTGCCCACCAGCGATTGCAGTGTCTCATTTATCCCTTCTGCAAGTATATCTTCCTGGTGGTCTACAATTAGATTCTTCAAATTATCAATTGCGTGTTCCTCCGTCACATCGGTGAACTGAAGGATAGAAAACCCCTTAAGTTGGAAATTGGATAAGGGGAGTAGTGTTTCGAGATATTTTTCACCTTTGGAATCAAGAAGCCAGCTTTCTACTAATTCAGTATCCAGGTCAGGCAAATGCTCTGTGTAAGAAACGTCCAAAAAACGGGTGTCAATCTCCACTTTATAAAATACCGGATTCCGCGTTTGGGGGTCCAGGCCCTGAATATGACTATTATTCCAAGATGTAAAGTCAAGGTTATAGAGCCTCTTTAAGATGAGTTGATAAATAAATCCTTTTTCGTTGCCCGATAGAATACTTTTCGTTTCAAAATCTCCGGCCAGCACACTATAATTCTCACTGGTGTGAAAGTCATAAAAAGCATCAGTGCTATAGAAAATTTCGCCGGGGACAGGTGTGCTCAATGCCCATACCTCTTTTGTTGCAGTAGTAGTAAGGGGGTTTAAGAATACGTAGATCAATTCCAGCAGATCTTTAAATTCGGCAGCTTCTTCTATACTTATATACTCTCTGTCCGACAGATTGTTTTTAAACTTAACGATCACGTTCTCAAACATGATCTTTTTTAGTGGCTGGTCCTTTATCAGGTTTTCTAGGTAAGCAACAAAAGGCTGAAAAGATAGTTCTGACTTGGCAGGCATCAGCTTTTTATCAATAAGACCTAAATTCAGAATTTCTGTTTTCATCGTTAATGCAATAGCTATGGGCTTATTCAACATCAGTAGTAATACCGAGCCATGGTGTCACAGCATAATGATCGGAAGTGCCATCTGTCTGGACGGTTGCTTACAAAAATGACCTTAAGGATAAGTGAACTTACGTGGAGTACGGAATCTTGATAGGCGGTATTG
>CAZGWG010000506.1:0-2129 GCA_964529165.1 uncultured Sphingobacterium sp. | reverse complement strand
AAGCCCAATATTCAAAAACGATAAGCTCGATTCCGATAGCGTAAATAAAGAGACAAAGAGTTTAATTTAATCCGGTTGATTGCATTCACTGGCGCGTCTTTTTCAATTGGCCCAGAAGGGGCAATACCATTAAGGTCAGGGTCTACGCTATTAATAAAGAAATGCATTGTCATCCGATAGCACTTTAAATAATGACATTGCCAGAATTTATAGAATTACCTTAATACGGAAATTCCGACCCGAAGCTTCGGGGTCGGAGCACAAAGAAATTACCGGACACCAGTGATTTTTAGAACATCAAATTAACCCTCGTAAATAACTCCAGAAGTAGGGGTTTCTTTTAGTTCAATTCTTTTAAGTTCAGGAATCAGGGGTTTTAACTTATTCCATAACCAGATGGTCAGAATTTCGCTGGTAGGATTTTCAAGGCCAGGTATTTCATTCAGCAAATGATGGTCAAGAATATCAATAACAGGTTTGATATGTTTTTTAAGATCTCCGTAATCAATAATCCATCCACTTTTTTCGTCTGGATTTCCTTCCACAAAAACAGAGAGGGCATAAGTATGGCCATGCATATTCGCACATTTATGTCCTTCGGGGACATTGGGAAGAAAATGTGCTGAATCAAAAGTAAATTGCTTGTAAATTAACATGCGGCAAAATTAGATTCTATATTAAAGATAAAAATGATCCTGATCAGTTTTGCGGATTATTCTCAACCACTATACTCAGTGCTGTACCACCGAAGCCTGCAGCATTGATAAGGATTTTTTGCAGTGATTTTTGTTGCTTTTTTTGTGGAATATAAGGCACCTGAATAAACTGATTATGTTTCAGCATTAGCAGGGCCATTTCGAGACTCAAGGCACCTGAAGCGCCGAAAGTATGTCCGATTTTCCATTTATTTCCGGTTAAAAGGGGTTTGTTTTCTCCAAAGATAATTTCAATAGCTTTCATTTCAGAACTGTCGCCCAATATTGTACCCGGGGAATGCATGATCACAATATCCACACTACCCGGATCATGACCATCCAGAGCGGCTTGCATGGACTTTTGCAGGCACTGTGCATCTGCAGATAATGAGGCTCCATGATGAATCATTTCTGTTCCAAAACCAATACCGGTGATAAAACCAATCGGGTTCTCAGCATTGAGTTCCAGGCAAAAACATGCTGCCCCTTCCCCAAGAATGAGTGTGTTTTGTTTTTTATTCAGATCCATACTCCTGCAGGGATAATCAGTATCAAGCGCAGAGTATATTTTGAGAGCCTTCATTTGGGCGATAGTAAAAGGCGTTAAGGGCGCCTCACTGCCTCCGGCAAGATAGCGAGAGCAAAAGCCTGCTTTGAGCCATGCGGCCGCATTGGCTATGGATTGTAAAGCAGTTGAGCAGGTTGCAGAATGAGATATTACCGGTCCGCTAATATTTTGATCGCAGGCTACCCAACTGGAAATATTCCCAAGGGTAGTACCCGGAGAGGTTAGAGGGTTTACTTTCTGCCTGCCGGTTTCAATAAATTCGCTATGGTATTTCTCGAAGCTTTCAGTAGCTCCTCTTGATGATCCAATGTTAATTCCGAATCCATCATGCTTATTCCAGCCGGTCTGTTTTATAGCTATTCTTGCTGCAGCAATAGCATAAAGGACACTCGGATCAAGCTGCTGGTATCTCTTATCTTTTTTCAGGCCCAGAATTAATTCGCTGGCATCCAAAGAAAGCGGAGCCTGCCATTCGGCTTTATCAATAATTTTCCCCTGCTGAAAGTAATGCTGATTATCCTGGTATCTGCTCCAGACAGATTCATTGTTTATACCCAAAGCCGAAATACTTCCGTAACCACTGATCGCTATTTTCAGGTTTTTCATGGAATCTAAATGCTGTATTTTTTAAATTGCTTCGAATGTAAGGCAGATATTGCTGATTTGGAAAATAACAAGACTTTTTGTCAAAAAAACCAATGATTACATTCCTGGAGGCCTTATTGCTTTCATTGGCTTGGTTATTTATTCTTCTCTCAAACTGCCGCCCATGGCATTTTATAGAGGCTTATAAATTATCCTTAAGATTTTTCAAATGTTTTGCTCGCGCAGAGACGCTAAGACGCAAAGACCTACTTGTCAACAAT
>CAZGWG010000505.1:0-2177 GCA_964529165.1 uncultured Sphingobacterium sp. | reverse complement strand
GAGAAGGGAGAACAGAGACCTTTTCAATTTCCTGCGTGTTTTATTGACTTTCCGGAGATAACCTGGGGACAAAAAGGCAAAGGAGTTCAGACGGCAGATGCTTTAATGGTTAGGGTTTACATTTGCTTTGAAAGCTTTCATTCAGATGAGAACGAGGAAGACGTTGCAGTATTTGATCTAAGAAGCGAAGTATATTTAGCTTTACAGGATTATAAACCGAGTGCAGCAGGTGCTCTATTTAGAGTATCAGAGCAAACAGATACTAACCATACTAATTGTTACGTGTGGGTAATGGATTTCTTAACAAGCTATGCAGATACAACGGCTCAATATCCAAGAGGTGGAGTAACAGCGCAAATAAATACTCTTGTTTTAGACAGTGATTTAATTATTGATCCCGGAACGGTTGACGGGATAAGAACAGCTAACGAATTTCCAGAATAATGGCGAGGTCAATTGAAGTTATACTCCAACAAATGTTAGATCAAAAGGAGAGCAATTCTGCCTTAGATGGACTAACAAGCAATAGCCAGGTAGCTATTTTCAGAAATCTATTACACACTGGAGCTGTAGAAATTTCAGTACTTGAGCAGTTGATTGATGCATACATTGCAGATATTGAAAGTATAATTAATGCACAAGCAATCGGGTCTATTCCTTGGATCAGAGCAAAGATATTAGAGTTCCAGAACGGGGATTATGTAGAGTTAAATACTACAACGTTTGAAATATCATACCCAGAAGTAAATGAGGCCAATAAAATAATTACTAGATGCTCAGTAAAAGAGACTGGAAACTTGGTAGTACAAGCGAAGGTTGCAAAGTCTGATCCTCCTACAGCATTAAGTGCTCCAGAAAAGACCGCTTTGAGCGATTACTTAACTATTATTAAACCAGCAGGAACACAGATAAATATTATCTCTGAAGAAGCAGACAGGCTTTATATAGTAGGTACAATTTATTATTCGGGACAATATTCAGCGGTAATACAGGACAATGTTGAGGCTGCTTTGACTTCTTATATGGTGAATCTTTCAAGCTCAGACAATTTTGATGGAACGGTTACAGTATTAGGAATTACAGATGCAATACAAGAGGTTGCAGGTGTGAAGGACGTAGCAATAACTGAGGTCGGAGGAAGGCCAAACTCAATAGCGTTCGCAAGCAGAAGTGTAGTATATAAACTTTCTTCAGGAATAAATTTAAGGGAGTACAATACTCTTTCCGGATATATTATCGAGGAAGATGAATCAGGCCAAACGTTTGCAGATAAATTAACCTTTACAGCGGTATAATGGCATTTAACTACGATTGTGATTTTTCATTACAGGCCCAAAGGCTTACACCTATCACAAAAAGACAGGATATAAGACTTGGTATTTTAGATGCGATATCAGAACCTATTCAGTGGAATAGAGATAACTTCTTTGATTCTTACTTGGAAGGGGATGATTCTGATGTTTGGGATGTAGGAACAAATTATGTGAGATATGATCGTGTGAATTATCAAAACATGATCTACGAATGTACCAACGACATTCTTGGTGAACTTCCAACGAATACAGATTACTGGGTAAAAGTATTAGGGGATTTTAGGGGCGCAACAGAAAGAATAAAATACAATTGCCAAAAGATCATGCTTGAATGGATGCTGAATAAATGGTTCGGAACTACATTCAATCAACCGTCAACATTGTTAAACTCTGATTTTTATATAGTTGACAATGCGAGAGTAGGAAACACATTTACAGTTTATGAGAATTCAGAAATAGGAGGAGAGTATGCAGCGAGTTCAGTATATGATGATACAACTCTTACGGGGGAATGGATATACGAAGAGCCAGGATATACAACAGATACTCCAAATTTTACAGTATATTATAAGTTAACGGATATACCAAGTACTTCAAATATGAAGTACTTCCAAATGACTGATTTAGTCAACAAATATAAAATTTACGGATCAACAGTAGCATATATAGGATACTAGGCCATGAAAAAAATAGAAACAACAAACATGATCGGTGCAGCAGGTGCGCCATTTTTAGCAAGGACTCACGACTGGTACAAAGAAGGGATCTCTGAGTCAACAGCAGGAATTATTACCGGATTGATTGGATCTTATACCACTAATGATGCAATTATTTTACATGGCTGTGTGATTTCTGGAGGCGGGC
>CAZGWG010000504.1:0-2177 GCA_964529165.1 uncultured Sphingobacterium sp. | reverse complement strand
TAAATCTAAATAAGGAATTAAATGTTCATTGCCGCACACCCTGCATGTAGTATGTCTCATTAGTTGTGAATTAAAAGGCACCCACGGACTTTCGTCCATTTGTCGGCGCCATATTTTTTAATTATATCGTTGAAATAAGTCCAATCGCTTGAATGATTTGTTACGTCCCGCCACCCAATTTCTTTAGCTACATCCTTTCTTACCATAACACAGGCACAATCAATATATCCAAGTTTTAAACTACAGGGTATTACCTGCCATGCCTTGTAAGAATGTACCATGTCCGAGCAATAGGTAGCAACACTTGAAGGATTGTTAGTAAATCCGATTAGCATGTATTCTATGTAAACCGGCGCATGGTAATTGTCAGCGTTCGTAATTACTACAAAATCAGCATCTGATGAAAGTGTGTCTATATTTTCGAGTGCCCATGCACGTAACGAGTGCCCCCAGTTGCCTGCTCTTTTTGGTGTCTCGATATATTTGATTCTCGGATCATTAATCAGCGACTTTAACCCGGTTGTATTTGGCCCATCGTGTATTAATATTAATTCCCAATCTGTATGAGTTTGTAGAATAAGAGAAGAAATAATTTGCGGATAAGATTGATAAACCGGGCAGATAAAAGCAACCTTGTTTTTTTTCTGGAATACCCTTGCATGTTCTTTGCCGCGCGGTATCCGTCTTTTATAACCCGTGTCCCAAAGCGGCGTCTTTTCTCTTACGTCTACGGCTACAACCCTAAGCCCAATCTTAGTTATCTGTTCGTAGAATGCGTTTTTGGAAAGATGCTCAAACTGATAACAATCCCATTTGGTGACAATAGGGTCAGCCGGGAAGATAATTTTTTCAGCGACTTCTCTTTTGATCATAAACCCCGTAGTCCGGATATGAGTTTTTACATGTGGCGAAAGATCCGTGCAAACTACGCCAACATTCCCCACTAACTTAGTTAGATAAGGGGTGATAAAGTCTTTCCGCATCGGGATTGTGTCATCTGTAATCCAGAGTAATTTATCCCAATCGCCTATATCTATTTTACCTTTTACAATGTCCTGAAAAGCCCCGATGTCAAAGCCGACATTTTCCCGCTTGATATACTTTATGTTATTTTCTTCGCAGAGTTTTTTTATAATTTCCGATCCATCATAATTATGAATCACTATTAATTCACCTAATTGCTCGCATTGTTTCCAGCAATCAAGCCATAGCTTTATATTTTCAACACGGTTAAATACTATGAGTACAATTTTCAGCATTCAAACTTTGATTTATTAGGGTAGAGAGATTCAAAGACATTCAGCATAGGTTGATTGATAGCGTAGTTCCCGGTAGAGAAATAAGGACGGCCTTTTATAGCTTCCCTGATTTTTTGCTCACTTAATTTAGTTCTGAATTTCAAATCGGGGTAGTCTTCGCCTTCGATTCCATTAATATGGCAGTAAGCAGATTTTACACAGTAAGACCAGGGTATATTCCAGTCTAATTTTGTCAGTGATTCAAGTTTATTCCTCTCTATATAAATGGGCGCATGGCGGAAATAATTATGAATGTCACCAAATACATTGATGGTATTTTGAAGCGTTTTTCTAAATGAGTTTGAGGGATTGTATCTTTCTTTTAATTCTCTCAATGTGCCTGAATAATGATAGTTTGGTAGTTTGTCTAAAAGAAAGTGATCATCATTAAAGAACCAAAAATCATCCTTAACTAATAAGACTTTTTCAAAGATGTTTTTTTCTTTCCACCTCAGATCATTGTTGTCTTTAAATGAGACGTGTGTTATATTTTTTACCCATTTTGGTTTGTCGCCTATAAGTATAATCTCGTTATCCGGCGCAAACATTTCTATACCGCGTAAACAGTATTTTAATTCCGGCCCTGGAAAAAACTTGTATGGTATTAAGATTTTCATAAAAAAAGGCCGGCCACAAGACCGACCTTTATAAAATATTGGATTAACTTAATTAAGATTCTGAAGAATCCCCTTTCATAAAATAATTGGAACCGTATATCGGCAAAGCGATTGTTTCTTCAACACGAACAGTTAATTTGTTCTTACGAACGTTATCACTGTCCTGCTCAAAGATTTCTAACCTTATTGCTTCCTGTACCAAGAGATCAGCGCCGTCCTGGAAGTCACCTACAACATAGTCACCAGTCGTTAACGCTGTAGT
>CAZGWG010000503.1:0-2178 GCA_964529165.1 uncultured Sphingobacterium sp. | reverse complement strand
ACTGAAAAGGGACTAAACCAGCCAGCAGTTCAAAACTGGCTTGGCAAACTCGGCGCACTTTTATCGCATCAGTTTATTTATGAGTGGTTTGGCGTTGCATCATTCCTTTTCATCGGTGTCTTTTTTATTATCGGATACCGTATGTTGTTTAAAATTAAGGTTTTATCTGTTACTAAAACCCTGGCATATTCTTTCTTTTTACTCATTTATATCTCCCTGAGTCTTGCATTTGTTCATGCTTTCATCAGTGATTACCCACATTTTCTTGAAGGGGAGTTCGGCTTCTGGACTAACCGTCTGCTGCAAGCCCAGATCGGGGATGCAGGTACTGCCGGATTGCTTGTTTTTGCCGGACTGAGTGTATTGATCATTGCCTATAATATTGATTTTAAACTGCCTGAACGCAGTCAGAAACCAAAATATGTTGTCCCTGAAACCAATGATGAGGTAGAACTTGAAGATGAGGTTCTGTATCCGCCTGTGGAGTTTAATCTACCAAACCGCCCTGGGCAGGAAAGTGCCGGCAATGGAAATACTCAGAAACTGAGTCAGAATCTTCCACCTATTGAAATGCCTCAGGAAAAGGAATCCGAGCCGGAAGAACATAAACCTCTGGTACTTAGTCCTTCGAAAAATGTGCCTTTCGAAACCTCGCTTGCCGTTTCCAATGAACTGAAGGAATCGCCGCCATTGACTATAGAGAAAACAGAGGAGGAGCAGAAGGCGACAGAACTGGTTGAGCAGTTTGGAATGTATGACCCAACCCTTGATCTCTCCAGCTATAAATACCCAACCCTCGATCTCCTCGAAAATTATGGCACCAATAAGATAGCCGTTAATGCCGAAGAGCTCGAAGCCAATAAGAATAAAATTGTTGAAACCCTCAATCACTATAATATCGAGATTGATAAGATCAAGGCAACAATCGGTCCTACAGTAACCCTCTATGAGATCATTCCTGCTCCGGGTGTCAGAATTTCAAAAATCAAGAACCTGGAAGATGATATTGCACTGAGTCTTGCAGCACTGGGTATCCGTATTATTGCTCCGATGCCCGGGAAAGGGACTATTGGTATTGAAGTTCCGAATCAACATCCTGAAATGGTGTCTATGCGATCTGTGCTTGCTACAGAGAAATTCCAGAATACCACCATGGATCTACCTATCGCCCTTGGAAAGACAATTTCGAATGAGGTTTATATTGCCGATTTGTCTAAAATGCCACATTTACTGGTGGCAGGGGCTACCGGACAGGGTAAATCGGTGGGTATCAATGCAATCCTGGTCTCATTGCTGTATAAAATGCATCCATCACAATTAAAGTTTGTGTTGGTGGACCCCAAAAAAGTTGAGTTAACCCTATTCAGAAAGATAGAAAGGCATTTCCTGGCCAAATTACCCGGCGAAGCGGATGCAATCATTACCGATACCAAAAAGGTGATTACTACGTTAAATTCCCTTTGTATCGAGATGGATATGCGTTATGACCTGTTGAAGAACGGGCATGTCCGCAATTTGAAGGAATATAATCAGAAATTTATAAGCAGGAAGCTCAACCCAAATGAGGGACATCGTTTTCTGCCCTTTATCGTGCTGATTATTGATGAGTTTGCCGATCTGATGATGACCGCAGGTAAGGAAGTCGAAACCCCGATTGCCAGAATCGCCCAGTTAGCCCGTGCAGTGGGTATACACCTGGTTATTGCAACACAACGGCCTTCAGTAAACATCATTACCGGAACAATTAAAGCCAATTTTCCTGCCCGTTTAGCATTCAGGGTATTGTCAAAAATCGACTCCAGGACTATTCTGGATAGCGGTGGGGCCGATCAGTTGATTGGCCGGGGGGATATGCTTTTATCCACGGGAAGTGACCTGATCAGGATACAATGTGCTTTTGTGGATACACCAGAGGTTGAAAAAGTATCCGAATTTATCGGCTCTCAGCGCGGATATCCTTCGGCCTGGATGCTGCCGGAATACCTCGATGAAAATGCAGAATCTTCTGCAAAAGATTTTGATGCTTCAGAAAGAGATCCTATGTTTGAAGAAGCAGCACGGCTTATTGTCATGCATCAGCAGGGTTCTACCTCCTTAATTCAGCGAAAGCTGAAATTAGGTTATAACAGGGCAGGCCGTATTATCGACCAACTGGAGGCTGCACATATCGTAGGCCCC
>CAZGWG010000502.1:0-2181 GCA_964529165.1 uncultured Sphingobacterium sp. | reverse complement strand
ACTAAATGGTGAGATCGATCAGGCCATCAAGAAGTTGGAAGGCTTTACTGATGACGTTTTGAGAAGACCTCCCCCTAATATGAATTACAGACAACGACCAAGGTTGAGGGAAGAGATTGGCTCATTGATGAATGCAGTGGATGGAGCTACTGCGCGACCATCTACGCAGCAGAGCAATCGTTCAACAGAGCTGGATAGAGAAGCCCAGGATGCTTCAAACCAATTGGAGACAATTATATCTGAGGAGGTTGATAAAATCAACGATAGGTTAAAGAATATGCCACAGATTGTGATTAAGAAACCTGTACAAAAGGAAATGTAATAATTAGTTTTAGTTTTAAATTCCGATAAAGCCACTTCTCTAAAAGGTTGTGGCTTTGTTGTTTATGATAGTTTTTCATCAGATTGGATCTTTCAATATTTCACTTTTGAAATATCTTATCTTTAAATCCATTAATGCTGACAATTATCCGGGTAGATCAGAATGAAACGTTTTCTTCGAATTATAGCTGTCCTCTTTGTTATTTACACCTTGTTGGCAAGGGTGATCAACCTTGTGGATTTGCCTGACGCGGAAACAAAAGAGGAGGCTTCGAAAGCTGAATATTGTGATGAGTACTCGCAAGCTGATAGCCTAAGTCAAACAGAAGTACGGTTTACCCACCATCGTTCCTGGAATAAATATACGCTTGACTCCGTTTATTGTTTGTCGTACACGTTGTCTTCCCGTGCAGCCGGGGCTTCTAAAGAATTTCGAAACAGAATCCATTCAGGAGCAAGAACTTACGAAGACTACTGGAGAGATGTATATTATCAACTTTATCGGTTTGATCGTAAGGGCATAACTTTTCTTCAAGATTCGCTACAGAAATTAGCTGTACAAAACCAACTTACAAGAAATGAGTTTGCCAGACTGATAGTGTCCTTTGTGCAGGATATTCCTTACAGTTATGTGGAGACGGGTCCTTGTGATCACACGGACCATCCATGCCTGGGCAATGAAAAATTTGGAATACTGTCACCTGTAGAATTTTTATATACCCTCACAGGCGACTGTGACACACGATCCGTTTTGTTATATACTGTTTTAAAACACTTTGGATATAATTCGTTGATCATGGTAAGCAGCGAATATCGCCATGCTATGATTGCCATTGATTTACCAGCATCTGGCGATCATATTATGTACAAGGGGAAAAAATTCTACTTTTGGGAGACTACGAATACCGGATGGAATCCCGGAATGTTGCCTCCGGACACGAATAATGTAGCTTACTGGAAAATAACACTTGACCATGAATATCAAACTGTCGCTTCTCTCAATCGTTGAAATCCTTTCCGGATTAAGTATAGGGATTGTTATTATGATCATCACCTATAAAATTCTAATGTGGATTGGTCGTAAACGGTATGATATTCATCAGAATAATGTGGCCTATAGTATTTTTATGGCCAGTGTGCTTTTTTCCGTGGGATATATGGTAAGTGGAGTTATCCAACCGCTGCTTTCATTGTTTAGAATTATGGCCGCTTCAGAGAACTCTACTGCTAAGCTATTGTTTTCATTTATTGGGTATGGTGCATTTTATATAGCATCCTCCTATATCTCAGGAGTAGTGGTGAGCTTGGTGGGAATTACTATTTATACAGGACTGACACCCATTGATGAATTTGCTGAAGTGAAAAATAATAATTTGGGAGTGGCGCTTATTGTGGGAACTATAATTATAGTACTTACACTCCTCACACGTGATGGTGTTAATCTCCTGATGGAATCTCAAATTCCCTACCCTACACACTTTACTCAGTAGAATTTGGACGCCCTAAGGAGATTAGACCCAATAGTGGCCCGATGGCCAAACTTGCAAAGACTATGCTGGGATTGAAAAGGTCAATCAGCACCGTCATGAACTGTAAACTCAATATGGTAATAGCAAACCCAATAGAGTTGACTATGGTGAGAGCAGTTCCTCTTGCTTGAGCCGGAGCATATTTTGCTATCAGTGTTGAGAACTGTGGGGAATCAGCCACTACAGCCATTCCCCAGATAATCATGAAAATGAGAAATAGAAATGGAGGTGCTTGAAACAGGGATACAGACAGCGCGCAACAAAGACCAGATAAGGTGAGCGCTACGAACGCTGTCTTTGTACTCCCCTTTTTATTAGCCCAATAGCCGCC
>CAZGWG010000501.1:0-2204 GCA_964529165.1 uncultured Sphingobacterium sp. | reverse complement strand
ATCATTTTTGCTTATTACTACATAAGTATCACCTGGTTTTACATCGTTCCAATTACTCAGGTATTCACCAACAACAATGGTCCCTGATTGAAGAGGAAGCATTGAATCACCTTTAATTTCAAAAGCACGATAAGTACCCTGACGGAACATAGGCAAGTGGAATTTTGGTAACTCACTGATATACTCCGGATCTCCGTATCCATTTAAATATCCCGCACTAGCCTTTACAGGTACAAGTTCGATATTCTCTCTGTCCTGACTGTCAACAGATATACTTAATACCCTGATGTTGGCAGGATCACCCTTAGGTTTTGGTTTCCAGCGATCATCGATACGGTCATTGATGAGTTCATCCATTGATAACTCATAAAACTCCGCGAATTTTTTTAGTAATTCATATTTAGGCTCCGCCCGGTCTTCTTCATAAGCTCCTACCAGAGAGCGTTTGATGTCCAGAGTGTCAGCAAATTGCTGTTGTGTAAGACCTTTTTTTTTGCGGAGGTATTTCAGATTGGAGGAAATATTTGACATTTTAAAATAAATTTGGAAATACTAAAATTATTAGTAAATTTATGCTCATAAAATTAGTAAATAAATTCAGAACAAAAAAATTAAATTTTAATATATGCCGATCCTAATTAAACCAGCCATGAAGACCAGAAAATTTGTTTATCTCGTTACTGATCGTAACCGTAGTTGTATCCATGTAGGGATGAGTTCTGATCTGATGAAGACCATGAGTTTTTACAGACAGATGCCGAATTTATTTTTTGATGCCGGGCAGCAATTAACCAGGCTGGTTTACTTTGAGGAATTAAGTTCTGAAAACCTTGCAATTGATCGTTTTAAACTTATCAGCAAATTTACACGAATTCAGAAAGACCGGTTAATCAGATCTGTTAATCCGGATTGGATAGATCTGACTATCGGATTAGATTTTGAACAAATACTGGTTTCAGGTATTCAGCCTATGCATACCGCACCCAGAAATCTTTCCTGATTACTGTTTAATGAATTTAAGTGCTGCGGAGTTCATGCAATAGCGTTTTCCACCTCTGTCTCTGGGACCGTCATCAAATACATGGCCCAAGTGAAGTCCGGTTTTGGTTTCAATCACTTCGTCGCGCACCATACCATGACTGGTATCTGTCACTACTGTGATAACCCCGGTCTTAATTGCTTTTGTAAAACTAGGCCAGCCGCTTCCTGATTCGAATTTATCTTCAGAGCTGAATAATGGTTCTCCCGTGGCCGCACTGACGTAAATGCCTTTCTGGTGATTGTCATTATAAGCATTACGAAAGGGTGGTTCTGTTCCCCGTTTTACCATTACCTCAAAGGCTATTGGGCTAAGTATTTTTTTCCATTCAGCCTCGGATTTTTGTACAGGGAATGTTAAAGCTTTGCTATTTGCCTTTTTATTTGGAGAGTTTGGTTGTCCGCACCCGGTCACTGCTACAAAAAATACTAATGCAGCAATACTTAATAATGTTTTCATCGCCTTTATTTTTATTCTTAATTACCTAATTCTTTGCATCTTAATAAGTATTTGAATTTACGAGTTTGGATTGGATAAAGTTTTCAATATCAAAAAAAATCTGTTCGATTAATAATATAAGAACTCTTATAAGACACCAGATTATTTCAATTCCTCTTAAGTATGAAGTTCACCGGATCGGATATAGGATATCCGATTACCATGTAATAATAAAGGTAATATGTCTCACCCTGAAATAGTTTATATCAAAAAAAAGCCGGAAGAATTTTTCTTCCGGCTTTTTCAGTTAAGGTGTGCTTTTAACTTTACCATCCAGGTGCGAAGGTTAAACCGAATATTCCGGTTTTAACATCCTTTCTTTGGAAAGGTATTGCATAATATGGCTCTAAAATGAAGTATCCAAACACATTCACTCTAAGTGAAATACCCGCACTGGTAGCCGGAATTCGTTCCAGATACCCATTAATAGTTCTTGGGGATGAACGGAAAGCAACTTTTGAGTCGTTATCATAAGCAATTCCCATATCGAAGAACAAGTTCAGATCTGAAAACAGAAACTTTGATTCTACTGCTGCTAGTTTCTTAGGTCCTGTAAACGGCAAACGCAATTCGAAATTGGCTACAGCAATCCTGGAACCGACTAATTGATTGATGTCAAATTCGCCGGCAGCAGTACTTGTCGTACCATTCCGGTAGAATGAATTGG
>CAZGWG010000500.1:0-2207 GCA_964529165.1 uncultured Sphingobacterium sp. | reverse complement strand
CGGTAGTTTCGCCCAGCCTCTCCTGTACATATTTTGAATGCCTTGTCCCCCACCCAAATTCATTTATAAAGTAAAGGCATCCTAATCTTGAATGCTGAACTTAAGTTGGGTTAGCTGCTAAGTACATGATTAATATCCCGCAAATGCGGAAAATATATAATTGAATGAAAATAAGAATAGCACTGGTAACAGGTGGGTTTACAGGAGAATCGGTAGTTTCTTTTAAAAGCGCTGACTTTGTAGAGAGCAAGATTGACAAAAATAAATATGATGTTTTCAAAATAGTTGTATTGAAGGATGAGTGGTACTATTCTGATTCAGGCTCAGTAAAGCATTTGGTAGATAAGAGTGACTTTTCGATCAGCTTCGGCGGAACTAAAATTGTTTTTGACCTGGCTTTTATTATGCTTCATGGTTCTCCGGGAGAAGATGGTAAACTCCAGGGGTATTTTGACTTACTGGATATTCCTTATACCAGTTGCGACACACTGACTTCTGCCTTAACCATGAATAAGGCTTATTCTAAAGCCATTGTTAATGGTATTAAAGATCTGCATATTGCCAAATCAGTACAGTTATTTGAGAATACATTAGACACAAACAGGCAATTACTGGATTCGCTTGTTCTTCCTTTGTTTATAAAACCCAATAATGGCGGAAGCAGTATTGGAATGAGTAAAGTTAAAACTGCCGATGAATTAACGGAGGCATTAGTAAAAGCTTTTAATGAAGATAATCAGGTACTTGTGGAGGAGTTTATTGAGGGGCGTGAATTTTCAATAGGAGTATATAATGGATATCAGGGAATTCGGGTGTTACCGAGTACCGAAGTGATACCTTCTAATGATTTTTTTGATTTTGATGCCAAATATACACCCGGAGCAACAGAGGAAATTACTCCGGGAAGAATGACTGATGAAGAAAAGGGCAGGGTAGAACGTATTGTTTCTGACATTTACCGCAAACTGAACTGTAAGGGTATGGTCCGTATTGACTACTTTCTTCAGGATCTGAGTTCTGATTTTTATTTTGTGGAGATTAATACAATTCCTGGTCAAACGGCGCAGAGTTTTATTCCACAACAGCTTAGGGCTGCTGAAATCAATATTACTGAGTTTTATGGGGAACTGATTGAAATGGCCCTGGCAAATAAAGACTAAATGGAGTAAGTCCTTATCATTTTTTCTGATACTTTCACACTTTTGCCATCTGCTAAATTAATCATTACATAATCGAACCAGCCGTCGCAGGCTATTTTACCGGTTTTACTGATTCTGATTTCAAATTTTACACGGCATCCTTTTGAGTTGATGGTTTCAATACCGGTTTGTACTGTAAACGTATCGCCAAGTGCCAGTGGCCGTTTGTAATCTACAAATGCAGATCTGACCACCCAACCCAATCCCATTTTAAGGAATTCCTCCATTGGCATTTTATAACAGGTTTCCATTTGTTCATACCTTGCCGCAAGCACGTAGTCAAAATAGGTGCTGTTATGCACATGGTTAAACATATCAATATCATCGGGCCTAACCTTAAACTCTGATGTGAACCTGCTGTAAACGGGCTTTACTTCCATTTTGCGAAAATCGGGCAAATAAGTGAGAATAAGAAATGATATGGCTGCCTGTTGTCAGTGATTTAATCCTGCTAAGGGACTTTGTTTTTATGTAATATTTTTAGTTGAGTTCGAATAAAATGATGATGAAGGAAGGTTGAAATAATGGGAAATAGGAAATAGGGAATGGGAAGGATGTTATTGCTTGAGAGAATAAAGTTTCAGTGTTCAGTTCTTCCCTACAGCTCAAAGCTGATACCTTATACCCGATTTAAAAAAAAGAGCTGATACCGAATTTACCTTGATTAGACTTTCGAATCAGAAAATGGCAATCCGGTTTATTAAGCCTCATTAACTGAATCAATCAGGCACAAAATACGGGTAAGCGGTAAGAGATATTTTGATCCACCTACATATTTGCAATTAAAGTTTCATTACTGTATCTTTGCGGGCAATTAATATAATTATAAACCGCTTTAATATTATTCAGGTAATGTATTTAAGTACAGAGTACAAGGCAGAGATTTTTGCCAAACACGGAAAAGGTGCAACTGACACCGGTTCTGCAGAAGGACAGGTAGCATTATTCACTGCCCGTATTGCTCATTTAACCGGGCATTTGAAACAAAACAAGAAGGATTTTTCTACA
>CAZGWG010000499.1:0-2216 GCA_964529165.1 uncultured Sphingobacterium sp. | reverse complement strand
AAAACAATTAGCAACTCATCAAACTGTAAACAAATGAAACCTGCTATCATCCCGGCCAATTTAACCGGCAAAGAATTGTTTGATTTTCTTGTGAAAAATGAGAGCTTAATTTTTCACACAAAGAAAAGCGAGATCAAGAAAGCAGACGCTTGTATTTCGGCGCCTTTATTCGTAAATAATAAAGGTGAAATAATAAGCAAGGAAGAAGTAATAACTCTTCAAGACCCTTCTCAGTTACAACTTAAAGTTGTCATCAATACTACCAACTGGTATGACAGCCATGGCGATGTCCATATCCCGGGTCTTTGGAAAAAATCTTTATCTGAAAGTAAAGGATTCTATCTCTTAAAGTCTCATAACAGGGACTTTGAATCAGTCATAGGCGAAGGGCTAAAAGGGTCAACATCTATTATGCCGTGGACTGAATTAGGATTAAAAGCATCGGGCAACACAGAGGCTCTTATATTCTCTGGGGTAATAACAAAAGACCGCAATCCTTTTATGTTCGACCAGTACTTGAAAGGATACGTGAAACAACACAGCGTCGGGATGAGGTATATGAAGATGCTTACTTGTATTAATAATGACGATTATCCGGTTCAAAAAGAGAATTGGGATAAATACATTTTACAGGTCGCTAATAAAGACGACGCAGAGGAATCAGGTTATTTCTGGGCAATACTCGAAGCGAAAGTAGTAGAGGGAAGCTCGGTACTATTTGGAAGTAATTCTATCACACCAACAATAGAAGCAAAAAATTCTCAAGGCCTTAGCACTGAAGAACAGCCGCCATCTGGCACTGTAGAGCAGCCGCAATTAGAAGTGAACTGGGAAAAATTGGCAACATTTCTAATTAACTAAAATTTAAAAAATGAAATTCAAATTAAGTAAAGGACTTATAATGTTCTTAGGGCTGTTAATAGCAGTCGCATTCCTCTTTGTAGGAAAAGATACAAATATGCACGACGGTATAATGGCGGCAACCGCCGGGGCAATTACTTTAAGCGATGCCGATAAAGCAGGCTTTAATGATTCTGAAAAAAAGATGATCGCAGCCGTTGAAAAACTCGTAGGACAAGTAGAAGAAAAAGTAAAATCAGGCGTAATCACAAAAGAAGAAGTCGGGGCACTTGTTACCGGGATGAAAGACGCTCTTAAAAACGATGAGATCAAAGCCTTGAACGACCAAATCAAAGAACTTGACCGGGTGGCTAAAGAGCAAGGCACTTCACTTGCACAGATGGAAACTAAACTTTCTACATCCGGGGCCGCATTTAAATCTATCGGTCAGGTATTGCAGGAAAATGAACCTGAATTAAAAAAGGTCTTCCAGAATGGTAGCGGAAACAAAACTTTCATGGTAAAATTCAACCATAAGGGCGAACCGGTAATGAAACCTTTTGATACCACTAAAGCAGCCGGGCCACACGCTACAATAGATGCTGTCGGCGCTGGCGGAAATACAGCTTCTATTACACAAAGTATTGATGCTGCTACACTGCTTAGATTAGGCGGTAGTTCGCCTATTATCGGGGCTTATCGCAATACGGCATGGGTATTCGACTTGGTTAATACAATTAATGCAGGTTGGGAAATGCCATTCGCAATGTGGTATGAAGAACAAGCCAAACAGGGCGCGAGTACTACGGTAGCCGAAGGTGCAACAAAGCCGACCGTTCAATATGCCTATGCCTTAAAAACGGCTTCTTATAAGAAGGAAGCGCAGTTAGTCGGGTTTACCGAAGAGTTCTCTCTTGACTTCGCACGTTTATAAGATGACATAATGAATAAAGGCAGAGTGGACGTGATCAACAGGATCAATGCCGCTGTTCTTACTAACATTCTATCTAATGCGACAGCCTACAACACCGCTTCATCTTTCGGTGGCGCTACTGTAGATAACGTGAATGATTTTGACGCCTTAGCAGCTATGGCCGCTCAGGTGGATAATGCCACTTTCGGGTCGCTTGCCAACAGTGCTATAATGAGCACATTTAAAAAATACCGTATGGGTATCACTAAGAGTTCGACCGGAGAGTATGTTGACCGTCCCTCTGTGTTGGATAACCTCTCATTTGTTGGTAATCCCGGCATGGGCGCAGATGATGTTTTAGTAGGTGACCTGAAAGCCTATAATATAATCCTTCGCGGCGGATTCCTGGTTAAGGTAGGTTACAACGGAACCGACTTTGCAGAGAATAGGTTCAGTGTAGTAA
>CAZGWG010000498.1:0-2219 GCA_964529165.1 uncultured Sphingobacterium sp. | reverse complement strand
TCTTAAATAAGGTGAACTTAACGTCTGAAAAGTCCGTCAATTGTGCTGTTAATATACTGAAAGAAGAATCTCCTGGAAGGATACCTAAACTTATCAGTTTCATATATGCATCTGTAATTGGCAATCCACTTGGAGCAATAATAATGTCTTGCAATTGTATTGCTCTTGTAGTATTGTTTTTAAATTCAACCAAGATCTTATTAACTGCAGGTTCTTGAGGAACATCTAAAGGACAACTAATCAAATCTACATATGGTGCAATATAATCTGCGTCCGAAGGGTCATTACTTTTAGTATTGCCTGTTGACAATCCTGTATCGGTGAAAATTTCAACAAGAGAGCTGAATTCTATTTTACCTGTATTACTTGCCATATTTAGAATGCTTTTGAAATTTGAAATGTTGAAGGAGAGCCTAATTGTCCAGTTAATGGTGTAGCTGCTAATGTGAAAGTTGCAACGATACCTGTATTATTAACATAAGGCAAAGCACCTACGATAAGAGCTGGGAAATGTCCTTTACCATTATTGTCTAAAGTGACAGCTATAGTTTGACCTATATAGACTTCAATGCCGTTAGCTTTAACAGATCCTCCATTGCTATTGATTAAACCTGTCACTGTTACAATTGGAGTTGATAAAGGTGCACCAACTATGTTAGCATACTCATAATCTCTCAAATAATCTCCATCAATAAAAGTAGTAGCTGCAAAGTAAAGAAGAACTTTTTTCCAATCGAAAGATATATCTACATTCGATGAAAATTGACAATCAACTTTCCATTTATCAGACACATAAGAAACATTAGTTACTGTGACATTATCAGGCGTAAACCATTCTTTAGAAAAATCTGCAACACCATGAGAGACAGATTCTAATTCAATTGAGAACTGCACAAGATGTGGAGATGGTGAGAAGTTAATAACTGATGGAGAGAATAATGTATCTCCAGAAGAAATTACTGTAAGTCCTGATGTAATATTGATTCCTTCTATTAACAAAGATGCCTTTAAACTTGGAGGTGGCAGTGGTGGAGGACTAAGTGGACAAACATCGTAATCTATAACAGGAGCAACGTAGTCAGAATCACCAACGACATTAGCTTTGACAATGCCTGTTGGAATGCCTGTTGTAGCGTCAACTTGTTTGAGATACAAATAAACCTTTCTTCCTGTGTTTGCCATTATGCGTTATTAAAATCATTATTAAAATCATTATTAAAATCACCTGCTATTAACACTTCCATTTTAGAAATATTTTCAAATGGTCCTGGTATTAATATATGAGCAGCTGTAATAGATGATACTACTTTCGTCAATCCTCCATTATAAGTAATTCTCACTCTATAAGGGAAAGGAGCTGTTGTAACATTAAACTGTACTGAATCATACGTCCTTGATGGAACAACCCAACTGCCTGCAGTATTAGTGTTTAAATTAGCACTTCCATAATTAATAATAAATTCTGCTAAAAAATCATCTGCTATGACTATTTGAATAGTCATGTTATGAGCTACTCCTCCTATTGGACAAGCAGTTTCATCAATTACGGGTGCAATGTAATCGGGATCACTCGGAATATTTGGTTTAGTTCTACCAGTAGGCAAACCTGTAAGATCAGAATATTCTACAAGTAGTGTATAAATTTTATATCCATTATTTTTAGGAGTGTTCATCTTTATTTCTTTTTACTGTTCACAAATAGCCGTCTCCTCATCAGGCACCCATTTAACATCAGCTATCTGACAGCTCGGATCAGATCCAATCCAAAGAGTCTGTTGACAATATTCTCCAGCTCCTTCCCAATGGAAAGTTTCTAATTGAGGATCTGTAACTGTTAAATTATATTTATCAAATTCGACAACCTCTATATGACAATTATAGGGTATTAAATACTTGGAAATATAATCCTTCAGATCTGCAATACTGTACTCTCCATTTCTGTTCAAAAGCCAAGCTGTCATGAAATTGTTCGACTGAACAAAACCTCTCGAGAATGGAGTAATCATAGGAAGAAGCCTTAGATCATAGATCAATGCAGGTGTTGTGTTATCTACTGCAGAGATCTTTATTCCCACTTTAACTGCTGTTGAAGGTAATATTAAATTTTGTCCTTGACGAATATTAGTATGATTGAATTGAGCAACACCACTATCCTTATTATATAAATAAAACTTCACAGTTATATACTGGTCATCTCGAGATAAGATTGCATCTTGACA
>CAZGWG010000497.1:0-2227 GCA_964529165.1 uncultured Sphingobacterium sp. | reverse complement strand
TTAAACCAGGTCATTAATAGAAATTTCGAAAGGTTTTAGGTATTTTTGAAGCTAGGAGTTTTCAACAGGTTTGAAATCTGCAATCTCTGGTTGTTTCAATTTGTATGGTAGGATGTTGAATTTTATGCTTTTCCATTAGTTGCAATATGGAAGAAAGAATATCGACTTCTCTGTTCTTATCAACAGGATTTACAACTGCATGTACTGAACCAATGTTATAAGTGCCATCTATACTCCAAACGTGTAAATCGTGTATATTTTCAATACCATTGATCTTATTCAATTCGCCTGACAGCTCAGTGATGTTCACCTCGTCCGGAACCGCCTGCAACAATACCTTCATTGTTCCAATAAGGTTTTTACTTGCATTATAGCCGATGAAAAGAGCAATCGCTAATGCCAAAATACCGTCTATCCAAAACCAGCCAGTAAAATAAATAACGATTGCCCCAATCAATACAGCTACCCAGCCCAAAACGTCTTCCATCAGGTGCAGCATGATCGCCTTACTGTTGTGGTTATGGGTATGTCCATGTCCATGATGATGTAAATATTCGTTTGATTGCTTAATTCTTAGAAAGGCAAAACCGTTGATAATAATTCCCAGAACTGCCAACAACAACATTCCGGTGCTATTTACTGTTTTGGGATTGATGAATGACTGATAAGCACTGATACACATCATAACAGCACCAGCAAGTAAAAATACCGACATTGCCAAAGCTGATAACAAGGAAAACCGTTTATATCCGTAGCTGAATGTTGATGTACGTTTCTTACCCGACAGTTTTTCAAACAGCACAGCTAAACCAATAGCACATGCGTCTGTAAAATCATGAAATGCGTCTGCAATTATTGCAGTAGAGTTTGTTAATATCCCTCCAATAATCTCAACCATTGAGAATAAAAGATTGAGCCAAAAAGCTAATGAAATTCCGCTTTTGTGTGAGTGTTGATGTGTATGTTGCATTGTTTTAATTAATTTAATCTTGTAATCCTTCGCATTCGAAACCTTCGCTATGCAAAATTTTGCTTATTGTCTTTGATATTTCTACCGGACTATCGATGCGTAAAACGTTGTCGCAGTCTTCAAGGTCGAAATTCCACCGGATTCGTTCAGGTAAATTGTTTAAGTAAAATTCTAATCCCTGAATGTCATTTTCTGTTTTTACTGAAGTTTTAAATACATGGATCATAGGAAATCATTTTAGTTTTTATAAGCCGGTCTTTCCTTCAAGCCAATACCCTTGTGAAGATATTATACCCCTGGTTTCGTCTTTCAGAACTTTTCTGAAGGTCTGAACCGATTTTACATTTCCAATCAACACAAAACTGGCGGTGTCCCATTCAGAGTTTTTAAATAAAGGCAGATCTTTTATCCCGTTTTCGTTTCTGAATAAATCATTTTTGGGGAATATGGTATAGTTCTCCAATTCCAGATTTTTTGGAACATTTTTGTTTTCATCATCCAATTCAAAATAGAATTGAAACTGATGCTTGTTCTTTTTCAAGTAGGGTAAAAATGAATTGACTACTCCCAGACAAGTTTCATCGCCAAAAATAAATTGCTGTTTTATATCCGGATTGTATTGTTTTTTCCCTCTTGGCGGACTTATAAACAAATCATCTCCCCGATTTAAATCAGCGATATACCGGCTTCCAACCCCATTACCGTGAATATGAAAGATTATATCAAAAATCCCTTTTTCCCTGTCGTAGTAAGCAACAGAATAATTTCTGTATTCAGTTTCGCTGACACGAATAACATTCGCGTAGCCAATTTGAAAATTCATTTTTGATATATTGCCTTGAAAACGGATTTTCCTGATCTGCGGACTGAGGTAAGAAGTTTCTAAAACTTTCACATTGGGACGAAGTGAAGCTTCGAACAAATTGCCAATCCATTTGGGTATGGTTGAAATCATTGATTGCTATCTTAAAGTTTAAGCAAAGGAACCTTAAACAAAAAAGACAAACAATGTCAATACAAAGTAAGTATTGGACTAATCGTGGTTTTTATTCCTAAAGGTCAAAGCTGTCATTCCTGTAACTTTAGCAAACCATCGCGAAAAATAAGGGTAATCATCAAACCCTAATTCAGTTGCAATCTCCTTTACCGATTGATCAGAATGATAGAGCAAGCGTTTTGCTTCTAAAACTACGCGTTGCTGAATATGATGTGAAACAGAATAGCCAGTAGTATTTTTAACACATTCGTTTAGATATG
>CAZGWG010000496.1:0-2228 GCA_964529165.1 uncultured Sphingobacterium sp. | reverse complement strand
CTAAATCAGGTTGAACTTGAAAAGACTCAAAATGGAATAAAGGAAACACTTCAGCACGCAGATCACTCTGATGAAGACCTGATAGCCATGTACGTCCAGAAAGAGGAATTTGAAACTGCTGTGAATGAGGCCGAACAGACATATTATGCTTCCAGAGTACAGATTACCGAGACGGAAGAGAAAATAAGTTCCTTACGCAGAAGTAAAGAACAAGCTGAGATTATCTCAAGTGAGCTCAAAGATCAGAAGACAGCCATAAAACTAGAGTTAAATGCATTAAAGGAAAGACTTTCTGTAGAATTCTCTGTTGATATTTCCTCATTATTAGACGAAGAAACTCAGGAACAACAAGTTGATAGTGAACAAGAAATACGTGAAAAAACTGAGCGGATTAAAAGACAACTTGATGAATTTGGCGCTATTAATCCAATGGCTATGGAGGCCTACCAGGAAATGAATGAACGCTACGTATTTATTCAATCACAAAAGAAAGATCTGGCTGAAGCTAAATCATCATTATTACAAACTATAAAAGAAATTGATGATACAGCAAAGGAAAAATTCATGGCTTCATTCAGCGATGTAAGGACTCATTTTATACAGGTTTTCCGCTCACTATTCAATGAAGAAGACAGTTGTGATCTCATATTGGCCGATCCTTCCAACCCATTGGAATCAGACATAGATATTATTGCGCGTCCTAAGGGTAAACGACCACTATCTATAAATCAATTATCTGGAGGGGAGAAAACGCTTACAGCCACGGCATTGCTATTTTCATTATATCTGCTGAAACCTGCGCCATTTTGTATTTTCGATGAGGTAGATGCCCCATTGGATGATACAAACATTGATAAGTTCAATAATATTATAAGGGAATTTTCTGATCAGTCGCAATTTATTATCGTTTCTCATAATAAGCGAACCATTGCCAGCACAGATATTATTTACGGGGTAACTATGGCAGAACAGGGAGTATCAAGAGTTGTTGCAGTTGACATTCGTGAAGTAGCCTGATAGCCTTAATTCATTTGTACTTTTTAAACAAACCCAGTCTGATAAATCAGGACATTAGTATTAAAGTTTAACATGAAGAAGCTATTTATAATTCTTGCATTGTTATCAAGTTTCGAAACAAATGCTCAGGATATTGATCGAAAAAAATTACTCAATGATATTGAAACACTCTCATCCGACAAGTACGAGGGTAGAAAAACAGCCACTGCAGGAAATTTAATGGCTGCTGAATACATCATAAACAGATTTAATAAAATCGGGCTCAGTTCATATAATGAGGACTTTAAACATCCTTTTTTGTTCAGGAACAGAAGGAATGAAGAAATCAAAGGTGTCAATCTGATTGGTTATATAAAAGGTAAATCAGAAAAGGTAATTATCATTTCTGCTCATTATGATCATATTGGAATAAATAATTCACAGATATTTAATGGTGCTGATGATAATGCATCCGGGGTAGCTGCTATCCTGGCATTTGCAAAATATTTCAAAGAAAATAAGCCACAGAATACGTTTGTTTTCATTGCTTTCGATGCCGAAGAAATGGGTCTGCAAGGCGCATATTCATTTTTAAAGAATCCTGTTCCATCTCGAAATCAAATAAAACTTAATATTAATCTGGATATGGTTTCACGTAATAATAAATCTGAACTCTATGCGGCTGGCACTTATAAAAACCCGATTATAAAAGATATACTTAAACAAGCTGATAAAAATACAGGAATCACCCTCAAATTCGGACATGATGAACCGAGCCTTGGAAAAGATGACTGGACAATGCAAAGCGATCATGGTCCGTTCGCAGGCGAAAATATTCCTTTTGTTTATTTCGGTGTTGAAGACCATGAAGATTATCATAGACCAAGTGATGATTTTGAAAACATAGACCCGGATTTCTTCTATTCAGCCACTAAGGCAATTCTAAAAAGTATCATCAACCTAGACAAAAATCTTGCCCATATAAACCCTTAGTAACAAATCACTATCTTTGTTATGCAAGCCGTTCTATCGCTTCGATTTTTTCGAAGAGGAAAGTCCGGGCAACACAGAGCATCCTGCTTCTTAACGGGAAGGCACCGCGAAAGTGGTGACGGAAAGTGCCACAGAAAATATACTACCTGCCTCGGGCAGGAAAAGGTGAAAACGTGAGGTAAGAGCTCACGGTATGATATGGCGACATATGATACGGTAAACCCCAGGAGTTGAAAGAC
>CAZGWG010000495.1:497-2238 GCA_964529165.1 uncultured Sphingobacterium sp. | reverse complement strand
GCAGATTCAGCAGTTTTCTACGCATTGCTTCATCTTTTATATTATAAAAAGCTTTTACGAGCGTCAAAGTTTCCTTTGAGGTAAATAAATTAGTGCTTACGGATTCCGGGATAGTTTCTACCTTGCTAGAGTTATTGGGGTTTCCTTCAAAAAAATAGGCAACGGGCACATCCAGACAAATTCCCAACTCATAGAGGCGGCTGGCGCTGATCCTGTTCTTCCCATTTTCATATTTTTGTATTTGCTGGAATGTCAGACCGACTTTTTTGGCCAAATCATCCTGGCTCAGCCCCATCAATGTTCTACGCATACGTAACTGGCGCCCGACATTTGCATCAATTGGGTGAATTTCAATATCCGGAGCTGTCTGAGTTGTTTTCAATTTGAACACATTTAATAAATATCACTCAAAATTTTATGTGTGTTCGCCAGTAAAGTACAGAGACTTAGAATAAGTATGAAACGCTATGTAAATTAGATCGCTCGTAAAGGAGAGATCGCCTTAATTTTAATTGCTTTTGGCTGTCTGTAGACATTACTGTATCTCCTAGAACATCAAAAACGGCTTGTTTTAAAAATGTAAGGATAATTAAGGGGCCTTACATATTTTAGAAGAAGTAAAGAGTGGCTGATTTTGGCCATTTTTCCGTTACGATGCGAAGTCCGTACGGCTCGGCGAAATTATATTGTCCTAAAAAGGTGAACAGCCACTCTTTGATCAGTATCAAATTTTGTATCAACTAGATCAAATCCAGAATCTTTTGCAATGCTTACGAAACGATCAGCTTTAAATTTATAGCTATTGTGCAAGTAAAGCTCCTGCCCTTTGGACAAAGAGAAGGTTTCGCCTTCTAGCTCAAAAGCCATAGGTTTTAGGCAAACATAGGTATAAGCCATAGCCCCTGTTTCTTTGAAGAAGGTGATTTTGAAGCCGAAGGCATCAGGATCAAACCCTTCACTGACGGGCAAATCCCTCGCTATGCGGTAGAGCATATTCAAATGGAAATCTGCACCTGTCATGTAAGCATCATTAAAATCAGCTTCATTCTGGTTGGTGTCTTGCGCCGCTATGAAATAGCCATTTCCATTCAGGTGAGAATGAAATCTTTTAAAGTATGAACCCAACACCATATCAGGCAACTTCTCTACACGAGGATCAATCGGCAGATTGATAATGGTCTGGCCGAAAATCGCCATAACCAGTGTCGTGTCAGTAGGCAACTGAATTTTTTCTTGATAGAAGTCTGAATTTATTCCCGCAAAATGAATATCTGGCGCATTGGTCTTTAAACTTGCTTCAATCCTTAGAAGGCATTCAGGAACAATATCTACCCCGATATAGTGTTTGGCATCCAATGCCTCAAGAACAGGCACAACTTTCCCCAAAAGAGCATCTTCTGATCCGGGGCCAAGATCAATAACCGTAATATCACCTTTGACATGGCTCCTGATATTTTTTAGCAAAGCATTCAGTGCTTGTATCTCACCATTAGGAACATAGTATGCGTTTCCAGCCTTGGCCTTTTTAATATATTGGCCCCAATGCCACATGCCATTGACTCTATCGCCTTCATACAAAGGCTCAGAGTAACGCCAAATTCCAACATGTCCCGATCTTCTTTTTGAGAAGAAGTCGCGTATGTCTGTTGCAAAAGCCTTATTATAAAGTCGTTCTGTTTTAGGAAGTGTCATTAACATGGTTATGCTCCCACCAATTTGGCCTTGGCCCAGCTAGCCTCGA
>CAZGWG010000495.1:0-487 GCA_964529165.1 uncultured Sphingobacterium sp. | reverse complement strand
TAAGGTAGTATTTTGCAAGGAGGCCATTCTTGATAATAAAAAGATTCATTTCGTTCTCTTCAAAAGGAATGAGAACAAGATTATCGTCAAAAATATAGAAAGGCACTTCGCCAAATTCCTCTTCGGGAACGCTTCTATATTCGGCGAATTTTGTGGCTGTAAGGTTATTATCACCTTCTTTTACAATTATTCTAAAATGAACGGTTCCCAGTTTTGCTATTTCTTTGCGATAGGTGTTGTTCATTTCCTCGCCGCCCCATTTGGAGAAGTTGCGTTCATCCACGTTGCTAACGCAAACTTCCAGCGGCCCTTGTTTTGCTCTGTTTAAAACAAGCTCTCTAAATTGAGTGAAGCCATCATGCCCTTTTAGGACGATGACATTGTTAGATGATCTACATACGCCTTCATTCGGCAAAAACTCAACGCCGCCACTCTCCAAGGCTTTACGAATTTTTTCCAGCGTTCTAGCTTCGGGCCGTTTCTCACT
>CAZGWG010000494.1:0-2251 GCA_964529165.1 uncultured Sphingobacterium sp. | reverse complement strand
TCTCTGGACCGCTATCCGTCTCCAGCTCCTGTATGAACTTGGATGTTTCTTAGCGCTTATCAGCAATTTATAGGCTACCGAAATGACTGTTTGAAATCGCTTTTTACCATATGGCAAAAATTCTGGTTTTTAAAAGGGCAACCTTTGCACAGTAAATAAAGCATACAAAAATGAAAACAGTATTGATTACCGGAGCATCATCTGGCATTGGAAAAACAACCGCCATCTTTTTGGCACAAAACGGGTATAATGTGTATGCCGCCGCACGCAGGATGGAAAGAATGGAAGACTTAAAAAACTTCGGTATTAAACCGATATTTTTAGATATAACGGAAGAAGACAGCCTTGTGACCTGTGTGAAACAAATTCTGACAGAAGCAGGACGGATAGATATTTTGATCAACAATGCAGGATCAGGTTACTATGGAGCGTTGGAAGACATGCCGATGTGTGATGCCAAATACCAATTCGATGTTAATGTTTTCGCTGCCGCCCGCCTGACACAATTGGTTTTGCCAATCATGCGTGCAAACAAGTACGGAAGGATCGTCAATATTTCATCCGTTGGCGGTAAAGTAACATTGCCCATGGGTGTGTGGTACCATGCGAGTAAATTTGCCATTGAGGGATTGAGTGATGCGCTTCGGAAAGAAGTTAAACAGTTTGGTATCGATGTCATCGTGATCGAACCGGGTGGAACAAAATCCGAGATGACGGGGTTGGGAACTGAATATCTAAACCGTATCTCCGGCAAGACAGCATACAGCCATTTGGCAAAAGCGGTCAGTAAGATGTATGCTGCGACTGAGAAAAACGCATCTGATCCGATTGTGATCGCAAAACTCATTAAAAAGAGCATCGAGGCCAAAAGTCCGAGAACGAGATACGCGGGAGCTTCAGGCGCTAAATTGATGTTATTTTTGAAAAAAATATTATCCGACAGAATGTTTGACAAATTAATAATGAGTCAGATGAAATAATATGGAAACAGTTATTAACTACCTGCTGCAGTTTGGAAACCTGAACCCGCAACAGATCGATTTCATAATGGAAAAAGGAAGGGCGGTAACCCTTACCAAGGACGATTATTTTTCGGAGGCAGGAAAGATCGCAAAACAGGTCGGGTTTATTCTGGAAGGTATCCTCAGGGTCTGTTACTACGACAACAAGGGCGACGACATTACCCAATATTTCATTGATGAAAATAATTTTGTTGTAGATCTGGACAGTTTTGACAATAAGATTCCTTCCTCAGGATATGTGCAGGCCGTTACAAACTGTAAACTCATCATTTTTTCCAAGTGTGATTGGGAAGACATTTCTGATACTATAGTAGGTTGGGAAACTATAATTAACAAGATCATCAAGAAATCCCTGATCAAAAAAATTGAAAGGCGCAGTCCGCTGGTTTCTGAAGATGCGACCACTCGTTATTTGGCATTTATGGAAACATACCCGCAATTGGTCAATCGTATTCCACTGTCCTACCTGGCATCGTATCTGGGTGTCACGCAATCGTCCCTGAGCCGGATAAGAAAAAGCATTAGCTGAAAACGTGTTCGACAATGGCTAAAAAGCCTCTATTTTTCATCAGGCGATTTTACGGTATCTGACTTGTCGTCAGTACAGGCGAAAATCCGTTATACCCGCCTGAATATTCACCTGCCAGCACCAGGCGGAAAGTCGAATAAAGCATCAGCACTAACACTAAGAATTGTCGTCCAACTCAGGCACTGATATTTGTTTTAAAATCAAATCCCGCAAACGCTCTTCGTTTTCTTCACCCCATTGTCCCAGCGTCGAAATTACAGGGACTAATGTTTCCCCGAACGCTGTAAGGCTATATTCTACTTTTGGCGGCACAACAGGATAAACCGTTCTTGTGATCAGATCATGCGCTTCCAGTTCTTTCAGCTGGATGTTTAAAACCCTGCGTGCAGCATCGGGGATCTTCCGCTGCAATTCGCTTGGGCGCTTATACCCCTGATGTATAAACCAGAGCAAGCGAATTTTCCATTTGCCATATAGCACTTCACCTATCAGATCCAGTCCGCAATTCATGTTCGGAGTTGTTTTCCTTGTATACATAACCCAAAATTAACGGTATAGGTAAAATCGTGCAATATGGGACAAATTTATCCCTATATGAATCGTAATGCCGTACTTGTATAAACCTCAGTTACAGCTCAATTTTGCCCTATTAATATTCTAAAATTCAACAGCAATGGAACAGTTTAATTTCAACTATGAA
>CAZGWG010000493.1:0-2267 GCA_964529165.1 uncultured Sphingobacterium sp. | reverse complement strand
ACTAACACCTACAATGTTGAATCTTTCAGCGCAGGGTTGCGCAACAAGCACTAAAGCACCGGGCTATTGAGCGTTACGGCTATCCCAACACCCGGTACTATTTAATTACCCATCATCCCGTGTCATCTCACACGATAAAGTTCCGCTATGCATCCCCTTAGATAATCACAGATAAACCGCCATTTTATTTAGTATCCCTGGTATTCCAGAAGGTTTGTTAAAGTATTCCTAGCAGACACTAGCTGTGGATTAACAACCATCTGTTTGAATAGGCTGCCTATTGTTTCTTTAATATTTCCATTCAATAAGTTGAAGATAACATAACATACACTTCACTTTGCATGCTGAACCAGGCCTTAACTTTGCAGAAAACAATCATTACTATGTATAATACAGATCAAATTGCACTGGACCAAACAGATGATTTATCCCTCAGGCTCTATAAACTGCAGGTTTTAACTGAACCTGAAACCGAAAGCAGCCCTGAATCTGATAGCATATTATACAAGGAGGCACTTCAGACTTCTTTACATGATTTATTTTCATTTCAATCGGCAGAGCCTGAGAACGCTTTAAAGATTTCTCAATTTGATTCCATTAATGACCCCTGGGAATCCATGTTCCTCAAGTTCACAGACTATGTAAAGAAAAACGGTCATGCAAACATCTCAGCGGATAAGGAACATGCAGAATTAAAAGACTGGATTAATAAACAAATTCTAAATAAACGATTTCTGACCGAAGCCAGATTCAGAAAGCTGGATTTGCTCGGGATAAACTGGAATACCATACTAAGCCGGGATCATGGCTGGGACATGATGTATTCGAGGTTAAAAACTTTCCGGAATGCTTTCGGTCATTGCTGCGTACCCCATTTATGGCCTGATGATAAACAACTTGCTCTCTGGGTATTGAGACAGAGAAAAATGTATTCGCTGAACAAGATTTCCCAATACCGTAAACAGCAGCTTAATGAAATAGGGTTTACATGGCAGGTGCAGGACTTGTACAACAAGCAATGGGAGAACTTTTTCAGGCAACTGCTTAAATTTCACACCGAGCATGGCCATTTTAACATTCCGGGTAAAGAAAAGAAGTTAGTGAGCTGGATGGAAAGACAGAGGTTGCTGAAGAAAAAGAAAAAAATGCCTGCTGATCGTGAGAAACGTTTGAACCAGATCCATTTTGTTTGGGATTTTGATCAAATCAAGAACAAAGACTGGGAAGAAAAATATAATCAGCTAAAGGAATTTAACCAAATACATGGTCATAGTTTTGTTCCGCTCAATTATAAAGCGAATAAATCACTTGGTATATGGGTAGCTTTACAAAGAAAAGCTGAGGCAAACGGAAAGATTTCGAAAATCAGATTACAGAAATTAAACCAGCTTAACTTCATCTGGAGCAGAGATACACTGGCCAAAGTAAAATCGAATTACGATTCTCAATGGGAACATAACTTTGAGAAACTAAAAGCCTATAAGCAATTGCATGGCACCTGTCAGGTATCCATAAAATCAGATCCTAAACTTCAGGGCTGGACTGTATGGCAGCGAAAAATGTTTATCAATGGAAAAATTTCAGCGGATCGCGTCAGCAGACTCAATGAACTAGCTTTCCACTGGAGTGTTAATGAACCTTACTGGGAGAAGATGTTCGCTATGCTAACCGCTTTTCATGATAAATTCGGACATAGCAGAGTGCCTTCCCAATGGTCAGAAAATCCGAAACTGGCTGCCTGGACTTACCGGATAAGAGCCGGAAAACATGAACTGAACCCGCAAAAGATCGGCTTGTTAAACAGTCTTGGATTTGAGTGGGGTATAAACAGAAAAACAATAGTTGATTGGGCTCAAATGTACCAGCGTCTTTTGAAATTTAAACAGGAGTACGGCCATACCCGCGTTCCCGTTAAATGGCCAAAGGATTCCAAGCTTGGCAAATGGGCCAGCAGAATGCGCAATGAAAGTGGAAAAATTAATCCGGATCGGTTTATGATGCTCGAATCCATAGGCTTTGACTGGAACAAATCATTCAGCATAAAGCCGGATTAATAATCCCACTTCTGTAAATTAATAGAGGCCTTTAATAAACTGATACATGAGATCAGTATCATTGGATTTTGATAAAACGCCAACGTTCTTCCTCACGATAGTTAATATTGAATACATATCAATAGTCATTTTTACTACCAAAACCAATAAAGCTATTAGTAGTGCTGTCAAATAAAGTTCCATTTTACTTTTTTTTACTTAAGATATAATTAC
>CAZGWG010000492.1:0-2277 GCA_964529165.1 uncultured Sphingobacterium sp. | reverse complement strand
CAGGTAAGAAGCGTATGATCGGCCAACTAAATAGACGCGTTACTCTTAAATCTTACGGCAGCACACAAGATGAAGCTGGTGGGCTTGTTCCGGTTACAACGGCATCTTATTCTATATGGGCACGAGTAGAAGACAGAAACGGCAGAGAATTTACCAACCAGCAACAAGAACAATGGACTTATGATTATAAAGTGACCTTCAGATACGAGAAATCCCGGCCAGTAAAGAGTAACATGACTATTGACTACGACAGTAAACGGTTAAAAATAAATTCACTCTCATTCTTCAACGAAGGCAATAGAAAATACTGCATAGCAAGATGTTCGGCCTCTGACCTGATAGAGGTGGATAGCGGCGAACCAATAGAACCAGGGTCATCAAACTCAGGTTTGAATATCATGTTCAGGGTTGGGGACGAAGATGCGCCGGCAGACGGTGACACTACCTACTCAAACTCAGAGCTTGTAGGTGTAGAATCGGATTCATTTGCGATATGGCGTAATGGATTACCGATGTGGCTAACTACAGAATATACATTTGACAGGACTACAGGAAAGATAACGCTTGTGGTGGCTGGGGACAAGTTTAACGAGGATGAACAATTCTTAATAAAATGAGTGGATTCACAATAGACATAACAGGTGACTTTGAAGGTAAGTTAAATAACCTTGAAGAGAAGGTGAAGAAGATTGTTGATGAAGAATTAAATGCTTTTGGCCTTGACACTGTGGCAATGGCTAAAACACTTGCGCCAGTTGATGAAGGATTTTTAAGAAACTCAATTACGTTTGAAAAACAGCCTTTATCTGTTGAGGTTGTTGTTGCTGCGAATTACGCTGCTTATCTCGAATTTGGGACACGGTCTTTTGCAGCGGCTTATGTAAGTTCTTTACCTCCCGATTGGCAGGAATTTGCAGCTAAATTCAAAGGCGGTGGCGGTGGAACATTTCAGGAATTTGTAATGAGATTAACCGAATGGGTACATAGAAAAGGATTAGGTGCCGGGGGGCCGGGGAAACCAATTGGCGTAACCGGAACGTACAGTATCAAGACAGGTAAGCGCACAGGAAATAAAGTTACACAGGCCAATGAAGATAAATCGGCGGCGTATCGTATAGCCTTATCAATTTTACGGAAAGGGATAAGACCGCATCCATTTTTATTTCCCGCTGTTGAACTTAATAAAGAGAAATTAATTACTAATTTAAAAGCAGTAATAAAATGAATGACAGGCCACAACCAGAAGAAAAAATATTAAGCGCAAAACAAGCGTTAGATGCAACAAAGGAAACTCACTTAAACAATATTCAGTCATTTATTCAAAAGGCAATTGAGGCCGGCAAATGCGAATGTGAAATATTACCCAGCGAACAATTTGTATCTGCCGAGAACAAACAAATATTGAAAGATGCCGGATATAAAGTTGTAGAAAAAGAATCAATGTTAGGAACTGAAATTTTAATAAACTGGGAAAATGCGTGACGTAAACTATCCATTAAGAAAAGCCTACTATGCAGCTATAACAGGAATTACCTATGAAAGTAATACTGTGCCTGTTTATTATTTACAGGCGCCGGATGACATTCCCGCCTCGAATTATATAGTATTTGGGGGGGTAACAAATAATGATCTTTCAACAAAAAATAGCGCTGATACAGGTTCTTTAATGAGAGTTACTATTCACACATTCAAAGAAAAATATAATGATGGTAAAGCTGCTGATTTTATTGCAGGTGAAGTTTTACAAAGAATCTACCCCAACTCTCAAGCTGCTTTAGTTTTAGAAGATGATCTGCAAATGTTTTCTACTGAGTTAGTAAGTGATCTCACACAGGATTACGGTGTTCGTAATTCCACTGTTTATATAGACAGAATATTAATTTTCAGGCACAAGATTTATCAGGGGTAGTTTCTTTATACGGAAATAAAACAATAGCCTTTTCATTCAAATTATTTTTACTAAAAAATATAAAATGGCACAAAGAAAAGTAAACGGCAAAGACATACTATTGTTTATTGATCCTGAAGGTGGCACTGATTATTCTACCCTTGTCTGCCTCACATCGAACGGACTTAACAGGACAACTTCAATAGCTGACGCAGCTTCTAAATGTGGGCCGGATTCACAACCGGGATCACAAACTATTTCAGTTCCTTTTACCGGACAAATAGCCGTTGATCCTGATGCTGAAAAAGTATCTGAAGGTGGCCTTCATGACCTGTGGGCGGCTTCAACAAATATTGGTTGGCAAATAGGGCCCGCTACGCCTGTAGATG
>CAZGWG010000491.1:0-2286 GCA_964529165.1 uncultured Sphingobacterium sp. | reverse complement strand
GGTTACAGAAATACACCAAAGGCCAGTCCGACCAATTCTGGGTCGGAGAACCATGATATCGAAGCAATCTTAATACCAAGGACTTCCATCGATAAATGACGCAAGCGTGTTGCGCGTGCTTCTAATTCATGGAACGCGCGGCACGCGAGCACCCAATGTCATTAAGTTAAGGATTACGATCCTGACGAAAGTTAGGATCTCCTCCATTTTTTAAATAATACATTGTCATTCTGGCGAAGGCCAGGATCTCCTGCCCCTTAACTTAATGACATTGCGCGCGCACCAGCAATGGAAATACCCGATCTATCGGCCAAATTAGCTTGATTATCAGTTCACTAATAACTAGTTTCCGGTAAATTTTTGTGCTACGCTCCTGGTGGTTGTATGGTTACAGAAATACACCAAAGGCCAGTCCGACCAATTCTGGGTCGGAGAACCATGCTATTGAAGCAATCTTAATACCAAGGACTTCCATAGATAGATGACGCAAGCGTGTTGCGCGTGCTTCTAATTCATGGAACGCGCGGCACGCGCGCTCCAGCAACGGAGATTCCTCTTATTTTTAGAATAAAGGCAGTTTTATGGTGAGAACCGCCTTTATTCAATTTATTATTCACAATTCATCGGTACAAACCTGAATCTTGCAATTTCAAAGTCGATCGGTTTATCTTTAACAAAATAGGATCTGCCGAGATGGGTTTCAATTTCGCCAACTCCGAGAACCAGATTTTCGCCAACTTTGAGGAAGGCTAATGGATTCTTAAATCCTTGTTTATTGATTGAACCACTGGTATGTGTATAATCCGCAAAGAGGGTATCTCCTTTGAATTCACCGGCTATAGTGCCCACATTAAGCTCTTTCTCCAATGAATTAGGCTTTACTTCACCATAGCTAATGGTCAGGTCGCCGGTAATCTTACCACTGGTGTCTGTCTGAGTCTTGAGATAGGCTGTATCTTTTTCAAATACTGCAATATAACAGGCCGTGATCAGGCTGGCGCGATCTTCACTAGCATTTGGGTTCTTTTTTGCTCCCTGATTACAACTGTAAATGAACAGAGAAACAGTGATAGTAAATAAAATAGCTGCTTTTTTCATAGAATTGATTTTTTATTAATGAGCATTAGTGTTATTTAAGTGTAATTGGTCATTGGTTTTTGCTATGGGCTTTGAGCTTTGAGCCATCAAATTTGAGTAATATTTAATAGTAGCGATATGCAGAGCTGATTACTCAAAGCCATCAGCGTCATTTCATTGTTCATGTAACACTAGTTTAACGGTAGAATCAGAGAAATCTGATAAATTTAAGAGCCTGTTTAAAATTTATATTGCAAAAATGTTTATAGCTTATTTTTGAGCGAAACGAGGCCTATTTTTGAAGAAATAGCAGAGCTTCTACCTCAAGAAAACATAAGGACGTTGTAGCCAAAAAGAAGCATAAACAAATTATTAGATGAATTTTAAACAGGCTCTAATATACCTATTAAAATTTTAAGCCTGCTCTCTTAACGATTTGTTAATGATTAGTTTATGATTCGTTTGCTATTTTGCAGCCTTAAAATAATACCTGCAAAAAAGAATTTAGCATTTAAAAATCTTTTATTGAAATGAAAAACCTGGCCCTTCTGATTTTTTTACTAAGCCCTGTGCTTAAGTTGTTTCCTGCCAAAACTGAGAACCCGACCTCCTATCAGGCAGCCGCAAAAGACAGTGTACTAAATGGTTATAAATTAACTGAAACTATTGAATGTGAAGGTCTCTACCCGATGCATTTACAGGGTATCAGTACTGATAAGAAAAACAGTATCTACTGGAGTTTTACCAATGAATTGGTCAGAACAGATTTAAAAGGTAAGGTATTGAACCGCATTAACGTGTTAAATCATCATGGTGATTTGTGTTTTAATGGCGGTAAAGTATATGTTGCGGTCAATCTTGGAAAATTTAACGAACCGGCAGGTCAGGAAGATTCCTGGGTTTTTGTGTATGATGCCGCAAACCTGAAAGAACTCAGAAGGTATAAAGTGCCGGAACTGGTTCACGGTGCCGGTGGCATTTCTTCGTACAATGGGCATTTCTTTGTCGTTGGTGGTTTGCCACAGGGAGCTACTGAAAATTATATCTACGAATACACTAAAGATTTTAAATTCATTAAACGCCATGTGATTGCAAGTGGTTATACTTACAAGGGTATTCAAACTGCCGAATTTTATGAAGGTCAATGGTGGTTTGGTTGCTATGGTAATCCTAAACTGATTAAAACTGATCCCCAATTTCAAAATCTGG
>CAZGWG010000490.1:0-2303 GCA_964529165.1 uncultured Sphingobacterium sp. | reverse complement strand
GATGCGAACGACAGCCAACTTTTATTAGCTGCTTAACCCGAACTCACGTTAAATAATAAGTTTTCATTCATTCTACATTGGAATAATTTAAATTAAAACTTAATTATAGCTGTATTTGATACCTTTTGTTCTTGAATAACAAATTCATTTGCTAATCATCTCATTATCAAATTTGCTCATTCAATTGACAAATTGACAAATCGTATAATTGACAAATCGATTTTCTACCTTTGCTGAATGGATTATCAGGTATACCAATTGCAGAACGGAATACGTGTTCTGTATAAACCAAGCCCTTCCAATATTTCACATGCCTGTATCATTATCAATGCAGGCTCGCGCGATGAAAATCCTTCCAAAGATGGCTTGGCACACTTCATCGAACACCTGCTTTTTAAACAGACAGAGAAAAGAAATACCAATCAAATCCTTAATCGCCTCGAACTGGTTGGAGCCGATCTGAATGCCTATACAACCAAAGAATACACTTGTATTCACGCATCATTTTTAAAACCTCACCTGGAAAGATCTCTGGATCTTTTTGAGGATATCGTATTTCATTCTGTTTTTCCAGAAGAGGAAATGAAAAAGGAAAAAGAAGTAATCCTTGATGAAATATCTTCTTACCAGGATCAACCTGATGAGGCTATCAATGATGATTTTGAAGATTTGCTTTTTGAAGGGCATCCATTGGGCCGTAATATCCTTGGTACACCTTCAAGTGTACAAAGCTTCGAAAAAAAGGATATTATCGACTTCCACAAAGCAAACTACCGCACAGATGAAATAATCATCGGTATTTGCGGGGATTATGATTTTAAAACAATTATCCGTGTCAGCGAAAAACTATACTCCAGAATCCCGGCCAACCTACCGGAAAGAAAACGTGAAAAAGCAGGACCCTATTCAGCCAAAAATCTTGTTTTTAACAAACCTATCAATCAGTCGCATTGTGTAATTGGAAATCGCTCTTATTCCATGCACCACAAGCATAAAACAGCATTTCTCCTGCTCAATAATCTGCTTGGAGGTACCGGCATGAGTTCCAGACTGAATCTGGAAATCCGGGAAAAATATGGTATCGCCTATACCATTGAATCAAACTACACCCCAATGAGTGATACCGGTATCTTTTCAATTTATTTCGGTACAGACACTGAAAAAACAGAAAAGGCCCTTAAGCTGCTTGAAAAAGAGCTAAGAAAACTCAGAGAACAAAAACTGGGTCCCGTACAACTAAGACAAGCAAAAGATAAATTTATCGGACAAATCGCACTAGGTGAAGAAAACAGAATGGGATTACTGATCTCAATGAGCAAAAGTCTGCTGGATTATGGCCATGTTGATTCTCTCGAAGAGATATTTGCCAAAATTAATTTAGTAAGCGATTCTCAGGTACTTGAAATTGCCAATGAGATGTTTGATCCGAAAGAACTCAGTTCCATGATCTTCGAACCGAAAGAATAGTTTCCTAATCAGGTACTGGTCCAATAAAAATTACTAATTTCCATCCCCAAAGAATTTCATTAAATAAAGGAAAATCAATTCAGGTAAGTAATGAAACGGACCAGATTATTTAACCATATTCATATTGATGGGTATTCTGCTACCCCTAAGTATCTTCAGTTAACAAACTCCATTAAAGATGCAATAATCGCCGGTAAAATTAAAAAAGATGACCTGCTTCCCTCCATCAATGAATTAAGCTGTATACTCGAAATTTCCAGAGATACCGCAGAAAAGGGTTATAAGCATCTCAAAAGCCTGGGCATAGTCAATTCAGTTCCGGGAAAAGGATACTATATCAGTAATGTTGATTTCAGACAAAGGCTGCGTATTTTTCTGCTATTCAATAAATTAAGTTCCCATAAGAAAATAGTTTACGATGCTTTTGTAGCTGCACTTGGAGAGCAGGTTGCCATCGATTTCTATATCTATAACAATGATTTTGCCCTGTTCAAAAAACTTCTTGATAATAAAAAAGAAGACTATTCTCATTATGTAATCATTCCTCATTTCATTGAAGGAGGTGAAGAATCATACCGGCTGATCAATGCCATACCAAAAGACAAATTGGTGTTGATGGATAAACTGTTACCAGGTGTTGATGGCGAATATGCAGCAGTTTATGAGAATTTCGAAAAAGATATTTACCAGGCCCTTGAACAAGCCAGAGACCAGTTAAGTAAATACCATACCCTGAAGATCATTTTCCCTGATAAAAGCTATTTCCCGAATGAGATAATTAAAGGCTTTAATCGCTTCTGTCAACAATACGCATTTTCTCATAAAATTGTCAATGA
>CAZGWG010000489.1:0-2312 GCA_964529165.1 uncultured Sphingobacterium sp. | reverse complement strand
CCCCAAAACCCCAAAACCCCATCACTCAATATTAATGTTCAATATTAGAGTACGGGATAAATATATTGTATATTATTTAAGCATTTAATGAAATATGCAAAGAGAACTCTTCAAAGTTGACGGCAGTCCTTCATCTTCCAAAGTGTATTCGCTTCTTGTCAATTTGTCCATAATAGTTCATTATGAAGTGGACAAAATGTTCAAGCAATTTCACTTCCTTGGGGTCAATTCTTTATTTAATCACAACCCCAAGTCGAGAAGGAATCTACTTGTCTTCTTCATATAAGAGAACGCTTTGTAATGTTGTATCAATCAGCTCATTGAGATGCTCACTTTTTGAATATGCGGTCAAAATGCTCTTTAGTGTTTTTAATTTAAATACGGTCCAAGTCTGGTCCAGCGATACGATTTTAACCGTGTCTATTAGGTAGTGGTTGACCGTACTTGGTTACGCATTCTGCATCAATCAAATGTAGTTTATGATCCTTTACAACAATATTATCAGGTTTGATATCAGCATGGGCAAGCTTTGCATTTTACAACTTGGAAAAGATGTTGTCAAGTTATTATGCATAATCCTTTGGAAATTCTCCTTGTTTCATAGCCTAATCAACAGACATTGCAGGCTCTTAGTAGATGAAATTATCTTCACATTTAAAATCTAAACCGACTCCTACATCTTTTAAAGCCTGATATTAATCCACAAGTTTATTCAAATCTTCTGGTTTATAAATGGGGCCCTTTTCATAGAACTATACTTTCCCGTCTTCATCTATATATTTCTTAACATTGTTATTTACACCATTAGAAATTTTCTATGAATCATAGTCCCATTTTCTTGGCAGGTTCTCAAGTCCTCCACCCTGAAGGTATCCATTCTAATGTAGTTCATTGATTTCAACGTATTTGAAGGCATTAATAGGGTCTTAATTTACAAACTTTACCAGTTCTTACCGTGCTTGCTAAGTATCTGGTGCTTTCATCTACTGTTTAGCTAATTACATACCGCAGTTTCCATCTTATCGAGCATCAGTTCTACTGATTTTAGCGTTACCGTACTTATCCGCAGGTCTATAGTGTCCATCCTCAAAATTAAAGTGTTATTCTCTGTTTTGATTACCTCCATCTGCTTAGATTTTGTAATCACCTTCTTTGGTGTGAATTACTGATGATTTCCCAGTTTTTTAAGCCAGGACCTTCATATCTATGGTGCTAGTTTTGGAGCCATCTTTGCTCATTGTGTTCTCTGAGTATGCTTTTATTTCTTATTTTATGCTTTGCTGGTATTAAGTTTCTGAAACAGCAGCTTAGATTCCTGCAGTTGCAACTCCTATCGTTGCTCCCATTATTGCTGATTAGGCGAGCCCTCTTGTATAGTCATTTAACTCATCGAGTAGATTTTTCAAAGGTTAATAAAACTTTGACTATTCTTGAGTTATTTTTAGATTTTCCATTTGTTTTAAGATTAGGATTTGATTATTAACCAATCCTTATTTTTCAAAGCTTTTCCACAGATCATCGAACTCTTTTTAAGATACAGACTCGCAAGAGGATTAAAGATATTTCTAGAGGTCCAACTTTGAGATCTCTCCGCTTGTGATTGCGTTTTCTATAAGCTTCACTATGGTTCCACTTGCTGCTCCTCCAAGAGCCCCTCCGGCGATTTAACTTGATACTCTGATCACCGCATTTTTTCCAATTTCATCACCAATTTTCATAAGAACCTGCTGTTAAAGTTTTTGCAATACCTCCAGCGGCTTAACCAATTCCTGAACCGACGCCTCCTGCCACAAGTCCTGTGACCATTGCAGTTCCAATACCATCATCCCAGTCCTTTCCATCACATTTGTTTTGTATAACTTTCGATGTAGCACCTGATGCCGTACCACCGACACTTCCAGCTGCAATAGTTGTTACTGTCTTAGCAGCAGTACCCATTCCAGCTGATAGAGCAGCACCTCCAAGTGCAAATGGTGCAGCCACTAGTCCAGTAGCGGCTCCTATCCCAACATTTTTACCCCAGCTTCCAAGGTCAAAATCTTCTTGATCTGAGATAACCTGCTAAGCAGTATTGACTCCAGAGGAAACTCCTGCGCTCATTAGAATTCCCCCTGCTACCATACCAATCGGACCAAGGAACATAAGACCAATCCCTATTCCTGTCATAGCACTACTACCCACTGTAGCTACTATAGCCTTTTCAGTTTTATTGGTATTCTCCTTCGTACTATCACTCATTATTTATAATTAATTACGACTAGTTCACATACGTCTAAAATTTTGGGAAATCACGGGGTTTTGGGGTTTTGGGG
>CAZGWG010000488.1:0-2347 GCA_964529165.1 uncultured Sphingobacterium sp. | reverse complement strand
CCACCATATGGTTCGGCGTTATGGATGTATTCCCGCAAATCAAAGGAGGCTACTATGCGCTTACACGCCTGGAAACCGTTGGCTTACTGAAAAGCCGGATGAATGACGGAGAAAAACAATGGCGCTTAATTCAAAACAACTAAAATCAACTAATTATTATGGCACACAGAGAACTACTGCAAAAAAAACTCAACAAGATCACAAAGGAATTATTTAAGAAAGCTATTATGCTATGCTACAATGGCGGTATTACTACCGTAGCCCCATTAGGTTTCTCCGGTGATACTATTCTCCTTTTTGGTACAGTACAGGACGGACGCCGCAGCGTAGTAAGCATCCGTAACTATTGCAATGATGCAGAACAACTCAGCACTGACGCCTATGGACATTTCCTTTTCTATGGCCGCTTCCATATCAGTTTAGGCGTTGACTTCGTAACAGAACAGTACTGGAATATTTTCAACCTCGTAAAACACAAAATCGAAACCTGCATCGAGCCCCGACCAAAATTTGCTAATCTTGATATTCCCCCAAGAACAATTACAACCTACCCTTTTATTTCCTAACAACTAAAATCAACTATTATGTTTGACATCACAGACTTTAATTCAGCAGAACCAGGCGAAATCATTCGCACTGTTACTACCAAGTACCAAAACGTTCACACCACCGACCAGCCACTAACCTTTGTCGTTGTCAAAGGCGATAGCGGGTTGGATTGGGCCATCTACTGCCACTACTCATACCAGTCGGTTGACTTTATCCGCAGAGAAGGCGATAAGGTAACCAGCAAGGAAAATATTATGTCCATCTTCCCCTGCACAGAGGAAGTGTACAAACTATACCGTTTCTAAAACCATTTTTATCACTACTCAACTATTCGCCATGAAATTGAATCCTGAGCAATTAAAGCTGATCTTAAAACAGCACCCGATTAACTGGACAGAGGAAGAAACAAAAGAAATCCTTCCCCTCATTGGCCTTACCGCAAAAGAATATTACCACCATGCCGCCATTAAAAATCCTACCCGGCACTTCGAAGTCCACCACAAACGGCTATACCTGTTTAAAGTAGAACTGGATGAAGGCTGCAGCATTTCTATTTCCAATGAGTATATTGATTTTGGGGATGGTCTGCATGGGATCTGTTTCGGTGGGCAGGATACCGTAAACGCTGCGCTGCTGTTGATCATTAGCATGGCCAACCGGATTGACCGCAGCTTTACCGGCCAGGTAAACTATCCGGAAGAATCAGAATACACCGAACAGGAATTCGAAGAACTGGTAAACACTCTTTCTGACATCGTATTTCAAAACGCTTAAACTATCAACTATGTCTGCCTTTGACAAAAACTTCCTCGTCAGATTCAAGGCTATGCTTGAACGGCATCTTAAGGAGTCTGGCTTCTACGACAAACTAACGGCTTCCTCTACTCATGCTGATGGCATCAACCGGCACGAAGCTGTCCAGGACTTTATCAACTCTTTCGATGAAAAGTACATTTTGGAAAAGCTGAACCTGGAACACGCCATTGTTCCAAAGTATGCCATTGGTGACACTGTTTTCTTCATGTACGAAAACCACATCATAAAGGGTGCTGTCCAGGAGATCAGAACCAAAACAACCGATTGGTCTATCAATAAAAAAGAGGTTGATACAAGCATTCGGTATAAAGTCAGGAGAGATGGCATTCTAAACGCCTCTGACAACCTATTAAAATTCGATGAAGAGGAATTATACATTTCACCGGACGGCATTATTGAAGATTTGCTTAATGCTGCAAAGGAGCCGTAAACAGTCACAACCATTTTTATTATAAATCCATTATTTAACAATTAAAAACTACGACTATCATGGGTATTACCAACGCTGAAGAACAACAGGTAAAAAAAGGGGCTCTCGTTCTCAGGGCTATCAATCACAAACTTCGCAAAAGCATCTATAACTATCTTTTGCAAAACGGCAAACAAACCGTTACCACCATCTACAGGCATTTCAATGTAGAACAGGCGGTAGCTTCTCAGCATCTGGCCATTCTACGCAAGAATGGTTTTGTCAAAACAGAAAGAGACAGGCGGTTTGTCTTCTACTCTGCCAATGAAGAAAGACTCAAAACTGTTGTTGTCCTGTGCAAACAACTTGACGCCGAACAGTAACAAAGCAAAAAACCCCTGGAAAGGGGTTTTTTTCATGAGAAAAGTTATAGCATCCGTGTTGAGCGCAGAACAAATATAACAGGCCGCAGTTCCGGTCAAAATAATTTGCCCAAATTCCTCTTATGCACTTCATAATTCGTCCACAGGCATTCCCGCACTTCCTTATCGCTGTAGCTATTCTTTCGCTTCG
>CAZGWG010000487.1:0-2351 GCA_964529165.1 uncultured Sphingobacterium sp. | reverse complement strand
ACGTATCAACAAGTAACCCTTTGCCCAAACGTGTCAGCTTCGTGTGTGACGAAAAATCTAACTGTGCCATCTGGTACTTTTGACTTTGGTGCATTCTTTTCCAATGGACTTTCAGGTATCATTGTTCAAAGCTCAAATATGAGCTATGCATATAATGATAGTGAAATTTCTAATCCAAAAAATGGTGATGGTTACACAAACACTATTTCTAAGCTTGTTTATTACTATGGTGGTTCAGGGCTTGGTTGGGTAAATACTCTCTCCGCTGGAGGTCCACCGACTGGCACTGCTGGTGGCGACCTTACAGGTACTTATCCTAATCCTAGTGTCAATCCAACCACTGTACCTAAGCTAGCATCCAATAATGTTTGGACTGGAACGGGTGTCTATACTAATACACAACAATTCCAAGGAATATTTGGAAGTGGAGTTAGTAATGGTAATGGCACAATATCTAATTCAGGTTGGACCATTCTAAAGCCGCTAACCTTTTCGTCAACCCTTATAAACTCGACCGGAATGCAGATAGTTACAGCTACGTCATGCGCGCCTCCTACAGGAGCTATCGGTAATAAATGTGTGAATAATGTAAATCTTCCCGTAACGGAGACAAACACAACCTATAGCATTATCGGTTGTCAAATTATACAGCCTTTAGGTGAGTCTACTACCGGAGGCGCATATAATCTTACTGTCAATGGATTCTCAATTGATACTATTGCGTTGGTTACCACAGCTACAGGTGGAGGTAATATAAACTGTCTTATAATCAATCAGTAAATTTCAAGGCGCAAAAATGCCTCACCGATATTTTGGTGAGGCATTTTTGCTGCTTCAAAATAGAGTTCTACTTTTTTACGTTCTTAGGTTCTGAAACTTTTTCCTCTACAGGGACAAGCTCCGTAATCCCGAAGGTGTTGTAATTCTTTCCCTCAGCCTTCGTATGCTTGACCACCTGAAACAGCCTCCCAACGTAGCTGTCCTTTTCATACTGCTTCGTCAACTCCGACCGGAAGACTTCGTTCGCAACCATCTGAGATGGCACGCCCGTCTCCATGTTTACCACGTCAACGATAAACGGCGGGGGGATGACATTTCCATTCGCATCTTTCTTAGGATTCTTCATCTGTTCGGCCTGACGAAAGGCACTTTCGATTTTGATATAATACTCTGTGTCATTCGCCAGCTTCAACAGAGGGCGAGTGACAAACTTAGCAGCGCGGAATTTGCTTGCATCAAACGGGGTGATTGTGGTAGACATTTTTGATTCTCCTGTAGAGCCTTGAAGCTCAGTTAGACTGTGTTGAAATGGAGGCTGTTTTCTCCGGTGTGCCTAGCAGACGTCAAATATAAGATGAGCAGTTAGTAAGACTGCGCTTATTAATTTACCACTGCTAGGCACATCGCAAAAAACTTACTCCGCTTACCATGCCTCTAATTGTACTATGAAATTAGAGGCATGGGTGAAAATTATTCTATAGCGTCAAACGCATCATTCAAGCTGGCAACGCATGAACCGAGATAATCATACGCCGATTCCAACGCTTGATACTGAGACTCTAACGACTGACCCTTGTTTCCCTCTTGTGCTTTGTCGCTGAGGTTATCGAATTTCTCTTGAGTTTCGTTGGCCTCATCTTCAAGCTGGCGAGCCAACCTTTCTACTACATCTATAACCTTCTGAATCTGTGCCTTTGTCATTTATTTTCGTTCTCCTTTGCGATGTGATAAAAAACCTTGATGTTGCCATGCCTCTAATTTTACTATGGAATTAGAGGCATGGGAAGAATTATTTGAGTTTAGCAATCCAGCGTTTCATCATCTCATTTTCAATCTCACCATAACCGCGCTTGCCAGTATAGGCGTCCTGAATCTTTTCCATGTGAGCTATTACATGAATGCGACCTTCTGGAGTAAAGCAATCATCCTGAATCATTGATAGATTTACTACGAAAGCCTGAATGAGTTGCTTTTTAGTAAGTGAATTTAGTTCGAACATTTTTCGCTCTCCTCCGTGATGTAATAAATATAGTCCTTTGAAAATATAGTGTCAAGAAAATAATGATTTATTTTTGAACTTATTTTAGGTGTATAATTATGGAGTGCTACAGGAGAGCGCTGGAATATGTGTGAAATAAAAGCTGACTGCGATCTATGTCTTTCGCCGACACCTGCTATTTATGATGCTAGGATTCCAAGACAAGGATGGGCTTACCTTTGTCAATACCACTTCGATTTATTTGGGTGCGATCTAGGCACAGGAAAAGGACAAAGGCTTGATAAGATTCCACATCTGCTATAATTGATCTTGCAACATCCAAGGCATAATTCGCCCCTCTTAGACAGAGGGG
>CAZGWG010000486.1:0-2380 GCA_964529165.1 uncultured Sphingobacterium sp. | reverse complement strand
CCAATAAAACTGTAACATTTCGCTCTTTGGCATATTCACCAAGTGTTAACAGATTTTCAGCAACCGTCTGGATTGTTTGATCTTTGGTTCTGTCTTTTGGGAATTTATTTGGGAATACTCTAACGTAGGGGCAGTTAATTTTCTGTGCCAAATCAATAAATGCTTTTGCTTCGGTAATGCTTTTTTCTTTTTCAGGACCTTCATGAAAGTGCATATTTGAAGAAGCTCCCAGGTTTATGAATTTTAAACCTTTCTCCTGCATCAGGTTCAATGTTGCTTTTATGCGCTCCGGACTGCTGAACTCCTCACATTTTGTAAGGTCCATCTGTCGTTTTATTCCTCTGATCTCTAAACCTGAATAACCGTTCGCAGCCGCAAAATCAACAATTTGCTTAAAGGACCAGTCAGGACAGCCTAATGTTGAAAATGCTAAAAGGGGTTTATTTTTCGGGGATGCGAAGGTAGAACTATACATTGTTGCGGCTAATAGTATAGCTGAGTTTTGCAAAAACTGTTTCCTGGAGTAGACCATGGTATTTTATATATTTCTGAGATATAAATTTGATGAATTTATTGTTAAAAAATCAGGTTTTGATTTTTTTTTGATTGTATTTGGATTATGGCAAGCTATGATTTCTAATAGAAATAGTTAATATGGTGCTCGCAAAGACGCTATTTATGAAATAAAGGATATTATCCTGATTAAGCTTAAATCCTCGCGTCTTAGCGTCTTTGCGAGAGTTATTTTTTAGAACAATTTCATTCGCTAATTTTCTTCAGGATAGTTCAGGATAGCCCACGAGATATTAAGCAGTAATTTGGGAATTATAATTAGACAGACTTTATTCATCCCAATAAATTAAATAAACCTATGTTCACAGATATACAAATACAAAAATGTCCCTGTATGAATAAAAAAGAATTTCTTTTGATATCATTCAGCCTGATCTGTTTAGCTTTCATTCTACCAGGTTTGTTGACAAAATCAGCTTCTGCGCAAGAGAAGCTCGAATCTAAAGGCCACATCCCAATCCTGGGATGGTATAGTATCCCGCCCGAAGAGGCTAGCGCTGCAAGATATCTTGAAATGAAAGAAGCAGGGTTCGATATCAGTTTTTCTTTTCTTGGAAGTCCGCTTGATGTACAAAAGACATTGGATGCAGCGGATCAGGCAGGTATGAAAATCGTAATCAGTTGCCCTGAATTGAAAACTGAAACAGAAAATATTGTCAAGCGCTTTAAAGATCATCCGGCATTAGCAGGGTATTTTCTGAGGGATGAACCTGCTGTGGATGCATTTATAGATCTGGGTAACTGGGCTAAACGGGTCAATGCAGTTGATCCGAAGCACTTTTGTTATGTCAACCTGTTTCCTAATTATGCAACTCCTCTACAACTGGGAACCTCTGATTATAGGGAGTATGTCAATAAATTTGCAAAGGAAGTTCCGTTGCACTTTCTTTCTTTCGATTCCTATCCCTTAACTTCTGCAGAGGGTGTTTATGAAAAATGGCATCAGAATCTGGAAATATTTTCTGATGAAGCAAAAAAAATCAATAAACCTTTTTGGGGATTCGCTCAGTCAATACTTTTTGATAATAAGCATGAAGAGCCTTCGCTTGCTACAATGCGGGTTCAGATGTTTACCAATCTGGCCTATGGGGCTCAGGGACTTCAGTATTTTACTTACTGGACTCCGGTGTCATCGGCAGAAGATTTTCGTGGCGGACCAATTACACTTGAAGGTAAAAGGAGCACTGTTTATGACCAGATTAAAACACTGAATAAGGAGATAAGAAGTCTCTCAGGAGTGTTTTATGGGGCGAAAGTTAAATCTATCCAGTTTTACGGCAATAATATTCCTCTTGGTACCAAAAGATTGTCGGTTTTACCATCGCCAATAAAGGTTCTTGCAACTGAAGGTAAAACGGCTTTGGTTTCATTTATGGAGAATGGGGGTAAGCAATTTATCGTTATTGTTAATACAGATTACCGAAGGAAAATGAGCTTGACACTTGTAGGTGATTCCTCTCTGAAACGTGTGCTGAAAGATGGGGCCATTGTTTCTGCAAGTGCTTACGCCAACACAATTGATGTGGAGGCGGGAGATGTTGTGATTTATACATATTAATTGAATTTGATAATTTAGAGTGGAGAATCGGCCTGGTATTAAATTATGGTTGATAAATTACTGCTAATCGCTGATAATGAAAAAAATCATACTTAATCATTATGTAACTAATTGATAATGAAATTGCAATTTTCTGATAGCAGGAAATAGATAACTCATGACTCGAAAAAATCAGCATAACTGCTTAATTTACAATTAACAACTTCATCCCTGGCCATGGGAACTGACAACTGATTACGAGTAACTGAA
>CAZGWG010000485.1:0-2404 GCA_964529165.1 uncultured Sphingobacterium sp. | reverse complement strand
TAAAAACTTCCTGATTATCTCACCAGCTCAGCGACGTTACGGGGGGCTACGGTACAATAACCACAGGTCAGAACATCTCTGAACAAATCTTTTCTGACTTTATTCAACTCGACCAATGTCCAGCCCTGTTTTCCCCATTTATTTGCAACAGGATAAACAATTTGCTTGTCAAAGGCAGAAAAAACATCCTGATCAATTGGTGATAATCTGATACAGGCCCGATTATTTTCCCGATCCAGTGTCGCAAATATTTTATTCTTAACCCGAAAGGATGTCTTTTCAAAATGCGGGACTTCTGTTACTTCAGGAAAGGAAAGTGCAAGCTCCCGAAAGATTGGCTCTGTTATCATCTGTTGCTTCTTCGGGGAGGTCTTGGAGCATCTATATCTCCGTAAAATGATATAGGCTGCCGGTTATTGCTAATTACCCTCACAGTAGTATAACCGGCTGTTGAAACAGATAAATTAATCTGATTAGGATCATTCGGATCATTCAACTTGATTGAAATATCGTAACTGCCATTTTTCGTGGTCGTCATGGTATAATCAAAGTCGGTGGAAGTAAATTCCAATGGACTATCCCGTTCTCCGAATCTTGCCTGATTTGCCACTCCATAATAAGGTAAATAACTATCAAGGGAATCCTTATTTATCTTAAGATAGAATTCTGAAGTTAACTGAATCATACCCCCGGTGCTTGGTGTGGCTGACTGCGGACTAAAGACAAAGACCTTGCTTTCCAGCAGTTTTTTAATTTGCTCCTGTTTCTCCAGTTTATTTTTTTGAGCAAGGGTATTGAGGCTGATCATAGCCAGTATGCTCAGAAGGACTAATCCTTTTCCTAATCTATTGACTTTCATAGTATTAATTTATGAATTTTATTTATAAACAATACTATATACGATCAAAAAATAATAAATCGCTAGTTTAAATAGGAAATGGGGAATGGGAAATGAGGAATGGGAACCTGATCGGATAAAATTAATGCTCAATTCTTTACAACACAAAGCTGATACCACCTACCTGATTAAAATTATAATGCTGATATCGAACCCGGGTTAATTTAACTAAAACGAAAATTTCAGGACATTTTTTACCTTAGTTTACCTTTCCTACCGTCCAACAAGATAACAGAAAGGGGACAGAACCCTACCTGATTCGGGAAGTCTCCCGGAGTTCTTCGGCACCTGTTCGCTTGCTGCCGAAGTCTACTCAAACAGCTCACGAATCTGTCAGGAAGCTGTCAGGAAGCAGACTCGAAGGCCAGTCGAACAGCAGTCGAACAGCAGTCGAAGCGGACTCGAAGCGAACCCGAAGGAATTGAGCATTTTCCCGAACAAAAAGAAGTAAAAATGCGTTTTAAGGTAGATTACATTAACAAAATGTAAATTTTTCCGAACAAACGTTCTGGAAACACATTGTTTCAATTTAAGGGCTGAATAAAGAATTCTGCCAATATTTTTCACTTGGCCTGACTTTTTATTGCCGGGATTGAAATCTTATTTCTAGCGGCCTTATTTTAGCCTTAAATCGAAAAATAACCCAGGGGTTCTGGGTTACCGAAGCCTTGGGTTAAATCTACAAAAAATCCTGATTTTTATACCATTCTTTTCTAGTGAAGCTTGTCTGGCCGGAATCTTAGACCCTGCAAATTTTATTTCCGAAATTTTAATCGCTGAGATGACGGACATTAGGGTTTTGAAGAACGATCTCCCTGCCGGGATCTGATTACAAGAACCGTGTTCTTTAAATAGCATTTTGAAATTTTCATTTCAGTTAAATTAACCCGTACAATCAGCTCAAGGCCGAAAGCTCATTAAGGAGACACTTGCTTAAACTGCACAACATTAATCATTAAACTCATCGGATGACTTGGAGTCATCTGATGAGTTTATGGCTGTTGTGCCCAAAAAATCAAATTCAGTAATCGGTGGAAACTCAAATGGCAGGATTATCAAGCCATAGCTACACGCTTGCTGGTACTTCTGTAGACATAGTTATTGTATATATGTCTGCGTGCAAATCTGCCGGGAGAATCAGCATTGATCAGTTTGATGTAAACAGCACGGGGAACGTCAAAATATTCATACTCATTACCATCATTGAACTTTACGGTTAAAACCTGTGAATGGTATTCAAAATCAGCAAGACCAGAGGTAGTAAGATTATAATCATCAAGGGTTTGCAAACGAGTTTCGGGTGCAATACTAACCAGAAAATGATAGGCTTCAATAATGCTCTTACTTTTCTCTTCTGCTTCAAGTTTACGTTCTGCGGATTCAGTGAATTTATCGGGATGCCAGTTCTTCATCAAAGTACGATAGACCGACTTCAACTCTCCTAATTCGGCATTCTTATCCACCCCCAGCATTTTTCTGTAATCAACAATCTTTCTCATAATATTT
>CAZGWG010000484.1:0-2413 GCA_964529165.1 uncultured Sphingobacterium sp. | reverse complement strand
TAATCAGGCAATCCTGATGATGCGTTCAATTGGCAATTTCGCGGGGGGCTGTAACGTTCAGTTCTCGGTTGATCCCGTAACTGAAGATATTATTGCTATTGAGATTAATCCGAGGGTTTCACGTTCATCTGCACTTGCTTCAAAAGCAACAGGTTACCCAATTGCAAAGATTGCATCAAAATTAGCGATCGGTTATAACCTTGATGAAATTGAAAATCAGATCACAAAGACAACCTCAGCATACTTCGAGCCAACACTTGATTATGTAATTGTTAAAATACCACGCTGGAACTTCGACAAATTTAAAGGAGCTAATACAGAACTAGGACTGCAGATGAAATCTGTAGGAGAGGTTATGGCTATCGGGCGAACCTTTGTAGAAGCGCTTCAGAAAGCATGTCAGAGTTTGGAAACAAACCGTTTGGGATTAGGCGCCGACGGCAGACAAAGCCGTAATCTGGAAGAAATTATGCACAGCCTTGAGCATCCGAGCTGGGATCGTTTATTTCATGTTAAAGACGCCATGAGCCTCGGGGTTCCTTTGGAATCAATCCGTAAGATTACCCATATCGACAAATGGTTTCTGGTTCAGATTCTTGAGCTGGTTAATATGGAGGCCGAACTTAAACGTTATTCATTAAATAATATTCCTACAGATTTCTTCATCACATTAAAGCAAAAAGGTTATGCCGACGCTCAGATTGCCTGGTTACTTGGTAATGTAACTGAAGATGAAGTTTATGATCGACGCAAGCATCTGGGAATAAACCGGGTGTACAAAATGGTTGATACCTGCGCTGCCGAATTCCCGGCAAAAACGCCATATTATTACTCGACATTTGAAGACGAAAACGAATCGATTGTCAGCAATAAGAAAAAGATCATCGTTCTTGGTTCCGGCCCTAACCGCATCGGTCAGGGTATAGAGTTTGATTATTCATGTGTCCATGGATTACTGGCAGCAAAAGAATCAGGCTTTGAGGCAATTATGATTAACTGTAATCCGGAAACGGTTTCTACCGACTTTAATATGGCAGATAAGCTGTATTTCGAGCCGGTTTTCTGGGAACATGTTCGCGAGATCATTGAACTTGAAAAGCCGGAGGGTGTAATCGTTCAGCTTGGCGGACAAACTGCTCTAAAAATGGCTGAGAAGCTACACGAAAAGGGCATTAAGATCATCGGCTCCTCTTTCGATAGCATGGATATCGCTGAAGATCGCGGCCGTTTTTCTGACCTGCTTAAAGAAATGGATATTCCTTATCCATTGTATGGAGTGGCTGAAAGTGCTGAAGAAGCACTTGAAGTTGCACATAAAGTTGGTTATCCTGTCCTGGTTCGTCCAAGTTATGTACTGGGCGGACAGGGAATGAGCATTGTGATTAACGATGAAGATCTGGAAAAGGCGGTGGTAAAGTTATTGAGAAACTTGCCAGGAAATCGTGTATTGATTGACCATTTCCTTGACAGAGCTGAAGAAGCCGAATCAGATTCCATATCAGACGGGGAAGATTGCCATATCATAGGCTTGATGGAACATATTGAGCCTGCGGGAATTCATTCAGGAGATTCATACGCTGTATTACCTCCATTTAACTTATCCAAAAAGGTAACTGATCTAATGGAGGAATATACAAAGCGGATTGCAAAGGCTTTAAATATCAGGGGCTTATTGAATATTCAGTTTGCGATCAAAGACGAAAAAGTATATGTAATTGAAGCCAATCCAAGAGCTTCCAGAACAGTTCCTTTCATTGCAAAGGCTTACGATGTACCCTACATCAATATCGCCACCAAGATTATGCTAGGCACCAATAAACTTAAAGATTTTAAGATTGACCGGAAGCTTGTTGGATACGCAATCAAAGAACCGGTTTTCTCATTCGACAAATTCCCTGAAGTAAAAAAGGAGCTTGGACCTGAAATGAAATCCACAGGTGAATCAATCCGTTTTATCCGCGATTTAGAGGATCCATACTTCAGACATTTGTACAAAGAGAAATCCATGTACTTATCTAAATAAAAAAAAAGCAAGGATTAAAGAGTAAACAAAAGAGTCTGTCTCAAAAGTCATTTTTGCATTCTAAGTGCAACATGAAATTTAGGGTCTTGATCAATCAGCAATAAAAAAAGCCAATTTTCGATTTGAAGATTGGCTTTTTTTGTTATTTCATGATAATCTGCATCCACTAAGGTGCGCAGATCAGATTTTAAGATATGAAGAACAGAAAGAAAGTCGATCTTTGAGCTCAACAAAAATAAGTCAGGTTATTTCCATACTCTTCTTAAACTGGTTTTTCCGGAAGTAGTTCTGATTCTATAAACCGATCAACTACTGTTAGGTTAAGTGTAATTGAGCATTAGTTTTTGCTTTGGGCATTGAGCTATGAGTTATCAGATTTAGGTAATATTC
>CAZGWG010000483.1:0-2434 GCA_964529165.1 uncultured Sphingobacterium sp. | reverse complement strand
GCTATAACAGTAATTATACATCCTGAAATATGACTTTATTATGACATCCAGCGATATAGGGAAAATGATTAAATATTATCGAAAGCAAAGCGGCCTTTCTCAACTGGACTTTGCCAAAATCGCAGGGATTGGCAAAACAGCCTTATTTGATCTTGAAAAAGGCAAAGAAACCGTGCAATTGAATACCTTGTTAAAAGTCCTGGATGTACTGAATATCAAAATGACATTTGATACCCCATTCCCTGAAAACAACAAGAGCGATGAATGAGACAAGCAACAGTACGGGTACATGGAATTGAAGCAGGGATACTCGAGGAGCTTGACAATGATGCTTACCAGTTTACTTACCATGAAAATTATCATGATGCACCGGTTTCGTTAACCATGCCTGTATCCAGAACAGTATATGAATTCGAAAGATTTCCAGCATTTTTTGAAGGGCTGTTACCTGAAGGCGTGATGCTTGAAGGGCTGTTACGTAAATACAAACTGGATAAAAATGACCTGTTTGGTCAATTAATACAGGTGGGGCATGATCTCGTTGGTGCTGTTACGGTTGAGTCGAAGGTATGAAACGTTGCCCAATAAGTTATGAAATAATTGCTGATAATGAATTTTATTCCAAAAACGGATTAAAACGGTTATCCCCACAGTTGCAAAACTTGCAGCCATTGGCACTGAGTGCCGAAGAGCAAAGGCAGGAAGCAGTCAGCCGGGCTGGAAAAATGTCCATCGGGGGTGTCCAGACAAAATTAAGCGCGCGATTAAAAATTAAGGAAGGACAATTCATAATTGTTGACCAGGAAGGACAATATATTTTAAAAACACAAAGTGCACATTACCGTGAGTTACCAGAAAATGAAGCCGTAACCATGAGCATGGCATCCATGATTGGAATAGAAGTTCCAGTACATGGCCTGGTCTATTCGAAAGACGGCAGCATGACTTATTTTATCAGGCGTTTTGACAGAGCGGGTCATCATAAAAAATTGGCTCTGGAAGACTTTTCACAACTGGCAGGCAAACGGCGTGATACCAAATACAACAGCTCCATGGAGCATGTGGCAGATATTATTAGGCAATATTGCACTTTTCCCCGGATAGAATTTGTCAAATTGTTCAAATTGACTTTATTTAATTATCTGATTGGCAATGAAGACATGCATTTGAAAAATTTTTCCATTATTACAAAAAATCAAAAAAATTATTTGTCACCAGCTTACGATTTACTTAATACAACAATTGCTATGATAGACCCTAGAGAAGAGCTGGCCTTACCTTTAAAAGGAAAGAAAAATAATCTAACAAAAAAAGATTTTTTAACATATTTTGCTACTGAACGATTGAAGATTAATCAAACGGTTATAGATGAAGTAATCGATGACTTTCTCCAAAAAATGCCCTCGTGGTATTTACTCATAGATAACAGTTTTCTTTCAAATGAAATGAAAGAAAACTACAAAAAATTGGTGCGGGAACGGAGTGATAAGCTTTTCAATGCCTGATTCAGTGAGCGCTATCGATCGTGTTGTTGTATACCTAAAGAGGCCTCAAGTTGGCTTCATTCCTACTTAATTGTGCCTTTGATACGCCTCTAATCCTGACTGCTTTTGAAAAACCACCCACTTTTACGACGGATACAAATGATGACGCATTATGAATCATCTTGAGCTATCCATCAAATTATGCTGGTGTTATTGCGTCTTGCATATAATTTTTCGGCTTCTTCCTCTTCTGCTCCTTTAGGCCCTGGAAGAACGTTTAATCTAAAAATACCCTTTGCTGTTTCATGCCCTTGACTAAGTGGGGGCAGGGTATAGCTATTAGGGTATCTCAAATATTTGCCTTTTTTTTCCAAGGGAGAACACTTGAGATACTTCGCTAGCCTTGGTGTATCTATTAAGGGCTTTTCATTGGCTAAGTTATATCTTGTTTGTAAGCGAGCTATCGTTTCTTCGTCCAATGCTGTTGTGGCTAAAATTGACAACTCATCATGGAAATTTCTCCAATTTTCAGTTATCTCCTTTATTTGAGTATCTGTTAAGCCTTTTTTGTTAGGTTGCAAAGGCGGTTGAGTGGTTTCTTGCTCTTCTTGTTCTTCGTCATCTATCTTGGGCAGCCCTTTTTCTTTACCTGATTTTTTGAACTCGGTTTAACTCGTTTAGCCTGAGGGTTATTTTGTTGTTGGCTCACATCAATATAGTCTGAAAAGCTCCGAAAACGAATAAACATAACAAAAAAAGCCATTGTGCTAAATTGAAGAAATGACTAACTATTTTTTTGGTATTCATGTTAATTAAAAGTGCTCTTTTTATCCCATCTTACGATTGAATTATTCAATCGTAAGGGAGGAATTATAGCTTTAGGCATTTATTAAATGCAATTTGCAAAAAAAAAAATAATTTTGTAATTAAAGGTCATAATATCTTTAAAA
>CAZGWG010000482.1:0-2441 GCA_964529165.1 uncultured Sphingobacterium sp. | reverse complement strand
ATCTGATTAGCTTCTTATTCAGGAAGGGTTCAAAATGTTAGCTAATTCACCGAAGGAAACGAAAATTCCGGTAATTTTATCTGTTGAAAGCATAGCGTATTTTTAGTTAAATATGTATTTTTCAGATACATAAATATGATAAATTATCCGCTTGTTTTTTACAAATTATCTTCTTTTTATGTCGAACTCACGTTAAAATAAGTATCACATACGACCACCTACGGGGTCGAGGATATAGATTTCAGGATATTTCTATAAACATACGACCCATTCCTGAGTCGATTTTTATCAAATTATTTGTAAGAATACTTGTGCGTACACGGTAGCCGCTAGCGGGGGAATTAAAGAGTGGTGGATCCTCCCCGTAGCCCCTCCAAAGGGGCACAGCATAACGCCTAAATCCCTGCTTAATAATAAAATTTGATACTTGGACACCTGTTTATAATAAGATGTGTCCACACGATAGCTCAGGCGGGGGATACTGGATGCCTAGATATGTTGCTGTAAGAAAAAATTTCTTTCTTCAATGAAATTCCTTAGGCGACCTGCTGTCCCCCTTTGGAGGGGGGCGCATTAGGCTTTGAGCGTAGGCAGGGTGGAGGCTCCTTAATTAATGAAAACTTATTTCCAAGCTACCGGGGCACACTTAAACATCTCAAAAACGAATCATTCCCAATCCTTCCCCAATAAAATAAAAAATAAACTCTCAACTATTTGATAATTAATAAGACTTTCCTATCTTTGCCCTCCCTTTAAAGGGGTTTACTATGTCTTGAACGAAGCCCTACTGCTTCGATGGACACAAATTGATTAAAGAAAATGTCAGGAATTATTGGAAAAAAAGTAGGAATGACCAGCATATTCGATGCTGACGGGAAAAACATCCCGTGCACAGTGATCGAAGCTGGCCCATGCGTAGTTACTCAACTACGTACCGTCGATACAGACGGCTACAACGCAGTTCAGTTAGCTTTCGACGACAAGAAAGAGAAAAACACGACAGGATCATTAAAAGGACATTTCGCAAAAGCTAAAACAACTCCAAAGCGCAAGCTGGTTGAGTTTAAAACTTTTGAAGATGAGAAGTCTTTGGGTGATGTAGTAAGTGTTGAGATCTTCGCCGAGGGCGATTTTGTCGATGTAGTTGGTACCTCAAAAGGTAAAGGATTTCAGGGTGTTGTAAAACGCCATGGATTTGGTGGTGTGGGTGGTCAAACCCACGGTCAGCACAACCGTTTAAGAGCTCCGGGTTCACTGGGTGCTTCTTCATGGCCTTCACGTGTATTCAAAGGAATGCGCATGGCGGGTCGTACGGGTGGCGATCGCGTAAAAATTCAAAACCTTCAGGTATTGAAAGTTTATGCAGAGCAAAACTTATTAGTAGTTAGCGGTTCAATTCCGGGAGCTAAGGGTTCATATGTAATCGTTGATAAATAAGAACATGGAAGTTAAGGTTATTAATATATCAGGTAAAGAAACAGGTGCCAAGGTGCAGCTTCCTGATGCGATCTTCGCAGTAGAACCCAACGATCATGCGATCTATTTGGACGTGAAGCAGTACTTAGCAAATCAACGCCAGGGAACGCATAAGTCTAAACAACGTAATGAGATCGCAGGATCTACCAAAAAATTATACAAACAAAAAGGTACAGGTGGTGCCCGTGCAGGATCTATCAAATCTCCATTGTTCAATGGTGGTGGTCGTGTATTTGGCCCGCAGCCCCGCGACTATAGTTTCAAGCTGAATAAGAAGCTGAAATCATTAGCGCGTAAGTCTGCCCTTACATATAAAGCAAAGGATAACAACATTGTTGTTTTGGAAGCTTTCACTTTTGATTCTATCAAAACTGCGAACTATGCTAAGATTGTTGCTGATTTGAAATTAACTGATGTTAAATCATTATTAGTACTACCGGCAGCAAATAATAATGTTTATTTATCAAGCAGAAATTTAAAGAAGGCAAAAGTGGTTACTGCTGCTGAATTGAATACCTATGATGTATTGAATGCAGGAACTTTATTGCTGACTACAGACACTGTTAAAACATTGGAGGAGGCGTTTGCTAAGTAAGATGGAAATTTTAAAGAAACCAATTTTAACTGAAAAGGCTTCAGCGTTAACTGAAAAGTTAAACCGCTTTACTTTTAAAGTTGATCACAGAGCCAACAAATTGGAGATCAAAAATGCGATCGAGTCAATGTACGGCGTGAACATACTGGCTGTAAACACCGCAGTAGTGTATGGTAAAACAAAATCGCGTAACACTAAAGCTGGTGTTGTAACCGGAAATGCTCCGAAATACAAGAAAGCAATCGTTACGCTAAAAGATGGTGAAACTATTGACTTTTACAGCAATAGTTAATCAAGACATGGCAGTAAGAAGATTTAAACCGGTTACCCCGGGTACGCGTTTCAGAGTAGGAGGAGTTGTCCCTGATGT
>CAZGWG010000481.1:0-2443 GCA_964529165.1 uncultured Sphingobacterium sp. | reverse complement strand
TTCAATATGTTCAGGTTGACTCAAGGTTTACCGGGGCTGATTTTCTTGCATCATGGAAGTTCAATGAAACTTTGGCTGCCACAGCCAAATATTCCTTTGTGCGCGCATATAACACCGCGACTGATGAACATCTTGAGTTTATTCCCGCAGACAGGTTTACCGGGATTCTGAACATCAATCTTCCTGAACTGAAGCGATTTAAGATGAATGTGTTTGATTTTACTGCTATGCATGTAGCGAGGCAGGGACTTGTAAAGGCAAGCCAGGATTTTGCTCCTGTTCCTCAGGCTTATACTGTTTTTAATGCTGACCTGGCGACTGAAATATCAGTGTACAACCATTCCTGGAACCTGAGCTTTAGTATTCAGAATATTTTCAACACAAGATATCGTGATTATCTGAACCGATTCAGATACTATGCCGACGAAACGGGCAGGAATTTAGTATTGAGACTTAGAGTGCCTTTTGGAAAAGTAAATAATACAAATAATAACAATTAAAAATTCAAAACTATGTTTAAAACACAATTGAGATTTGGACTGATTGCCGCAATGGTTGCCGTAATTAGTGTAGCAGGATGTAAAAAAGATAAAGCACTCCCTGAAGTAGATGAAGAGGAATTGATAACCACTCTTCGCCTTAAGTTTGTTAATAAAGCTGTGGCTACAGATATCCGGACTTTCACTTACAAAGATATTGATGGTGATGGTGGAAATGCTCCGGTAATAGACGAAATAATGCTTGCTGCTAATTCGACTTATACACTTACTGTAGATGCTGTACTAAATGAGTCGGCTTCTCCTGCCGAGGATATCAAAGAGGAGATAGAAGAAGAAGCAGAAGATCATTTATTTGTCTATAAGCCTTCAACTAGTTTGAATTTGACTGTTAATATTACGGATAAGGACTCTAAAAACCTTCCTATAGGCTTAGAGGCAGATGCTATTGCTGCTGCTGCATCCACAGGTAAATTGCAGGTATTGCTTCGCCACCAGCCTGGATCTAAAAATGGCACAGAAACTCCGGGTGGAACTGATATCGATGCAACTTTCAATGTGAAAATCCAATAAATAGCATTAATTATCTGATACTGTAAATGCCGGTCACATCTGAACCGGCATTTTGTTTAATGCTGCTATTTGAAATTGATAAAAGTTTTAAAGGTAGTACCTAAGGTCAGTTACTTTGAATTAATTATCAAACCGATTTCCTTCCGATAAATTCTTCGGCCTTTTTATTACAGGATTCACAAATTCCATACACAATCAGATTAACTGAACCCGATGTAAACCCGGAGGGCAGATTAATCTTGGGCAGATGAAAAGTATCCAGGCAATAAACATGGAAACAAACAGTACAGTTAAAATGAACATGTTCGTCATTATGCCCATGTTCAGTGCAATTAGTACTGCAGGTGGCATAATTGGCAGTCCCATGAAGATCTATTATTTTGTGAATAATACCCTTTTCTTCGAACGTTTGTAAAACCCTGTAAAGAGTCACACGGTTAACATCTTTACCCAAGATGTTCTCTAAAAATGGCTGGGAAGTTGCTGTATTTCTTGAGTTTAATATTTCCAGAACACTAATTCTGGGCTTTGTTTTCTTAAGATCATGTTTCTCAAGTAACTCTTCGAATTGTTTTTCCCTGTTTACATCTAACATAGATTGTAAAAATATGAATTATTATTCTTTCAGCAGAATATGAAAAATATATAGGATAAGAGTAGCTTCAACCCTTAAAATTTTGTAGGCAGATGGCAGGGAGTGGTGAGAATACATTTTACCAGTAAATAGAGAAAGTCTCCATTTAAACTTTACAGCGCAAACCTATCTGGGGATGGTAAGTTTGTGCATTTCTGCCAGTATTAAACTAACAGTTAAAAAATAGTTGATAATTAGTGTGCTATCAGGCCTGTTGTTTCTCAATAGATCGCATTTTTTCGTCATTCTCGTTGGCTGAGTCTATGATTTGGCCATTATCAAGAATCCCTGTATGAGTTAAACTATCCGTACACCATAAGGTATCACGGCTCGTAATTAAACTTGCCAGGTTTAAGGATTTAAGAGAAGAAATTAAATTACAAAATTCTTTGCCTTCACGATCTGAGAGATTGAAGCCGGGTTCATCTATTAGCAGTACTTTCGATTTTTTTGCGATAGCCAGCGCAATGGCCAGCTTCTTCTGGTTGATTAGCGAATAAGACGCTACCGGAATATGCATAGACTTCATACTAATTCCGGCCAAATCCAGACTTTTGATCAGCATTTGATGGCTGAAACTGATATTATATTGAGAGCAGATAAATTCCAGATTATCAATTCCGCTGAGAGCGGGGAAAAATATCGGATTAGCAGGTATAAAGGTAATAAGTTCTTTTATGGCATGAGGATCTTGCTTTACTTCATTACCATTCACTAATACCTTTCCTGAATCAGGTTC
>CAZGWG010000480.1:0-2445 GCA_964529165.1 uncultured Sphingobacterium sp. | reverse complement strand
CCATCCCTGTGTTTTTATTTTTTCTTTCAGGTTCTGCTATGTGCTGAATTTTCAGTTTTCTTATAATTTCCGTCCTGAACCCGCTGGTTTTTAAAGACCAGTTTTCAAAGGAGTTATCTTCTTTTTTATAGTGTCTTTTCTTTTTGATTTCGCCATTTTTACCTGTCACATTTTCGCTGAAAGTGAATGAGCGGCTTATTCCGCTTCTGATCTTTGGAAGTTTCCCGATTACGGACCTGAGCGCTACCTTATCTGATTTTGATAAGGTGCCGGGCGTAACATCTATATCGTCGCGAATACCGAGCAGTATCACACGATGTCTTTTTTGGGGAATGCCAAAATCTTCCGCTTTTATCAGATAATCAGAATCCTTCAAAATTTCGTCCTTAACGAGTGAGTGGATTGTGTAGCGGGGAGCATTATTATCTCCGAAAACCGAAGATGGGTCGCTCAGATCCCGAAGCATCCATTCAAAGATTTTTTCCCCGTTAAGCTTTGCGGACAACAGGCCTTCGACATTTTCCATTACAAAGACTGCCGGGTGATGCTTAGAAATAATTCTCAGGTATTCCCTGTAAAGAAAGACTCTGTGGTCGTCTTCTGAAATTCCACCAACTCTGGATCTGCCGACATTTGAATAAGCCTGACACGGAGGACCACCTATCAGCACCCAGTCTGTTCTGCCATTCAGTGATGCCTCGATTCTTGAATCAATTTCATGAGTTGGCGTCTGCCCGAGTGTAGCAAGCCATGCCTCCTGAGCCGCTTTCTTATATTGATGAGGATAAAGGCGATAAAGTTCTTCTGTTGTAATAGAACCTTCAGTAAGCCGATAATATTCCGCAGGTAGTTTTCTAAATGGAAATTGCCTTACGAAGGAGCGTAACGTCAGAGTTTTATGAGCAGACTCTTCCTTTTCGATGGACAGTCTGATATCAAAAACTCTTTTACCATCTTCACCGGTGAGGGAGCTAAACCCTTCGGCCAGTCCTCCGGGACCCGCAAATAAATCGATAATAGGAACAGGCATTCTGGGCACTCAAATAATCTCGTCTAAGGTATAAAAAATTAAGCCTTTAACCCAGTCATTTCCCTCCAAAGTCTAAAGTTTTTATTTCTCCCAGACACTTTTCCAAAGTGGCATCCAACCTGTCCTTTTTTAACTGACATTCCCAGAGTACAATGATCTTCCAGCCTTCTGATCTTAAGATCTCTTCATTTTTTACATCCCGTTGTATGTTCCCGGATATTTTTTCTTTCCACCATTCTGTTCTGGTTTTCGGAATTACACCATATCGGCAGTCAGCGTGGCCATGCCAGAAGCATCCATGAACGAAAATTGCCGTCTTATATCTGGGTAACACGATATCCGGTCGGCCGGCAAGATTTTTAACATGTAATCTAAAACGGAGACCGTTAGAAAAAAGATATTTCCTGACGAGAATTTCCGGTTTAGTATCTTTCCCCCGAATTTTACTCATGTTATAGCTTCTAACTTCCTTGCTGTGTACGTCTGCCATTTGATACGGCTATATGGTTTAGATACGTCAGCAAAAAAAGTGCCCATAAAGTGTGGAACTGTGAAATGCCGAACAGTTCGCCTAAGATTAAGTTTGTTGTATGTTTCTGGAAATCAAAGACCAATAAAACTTTTTACAATAGTCATTTGCATGGGCAAATTTCCCGTTTCTATTCTGGACATGGTAAAACGATGGAATTCCATGATTTCCGCAAGTTGATCCTGACTATTATCCCTTTTTCTCTGACATGTCGATATGTCAATTTTTATATTTCTACAATATGGCCCTAATGAACTTTAGCGATTGCTTCTTCAAATGGGGTCGTCGTCCTTTTGGTGGCCGGAATCAAACACAAGATAACGTAAGATGCCGGAAGGCTTTCGATATGCCTGCTAATTTAACAAGGCTTACCGACCTAAATTTCTGTTTATAAAAGTTGGCTTCGCCAACGTTGAAATGTTATAATAATAGGAGTTATTCAGTTTGTTTGGGTAAAGCTATTGGGATACCCACTTTAACACCCATGCTAATATTTCGTTTTTGAAAATCATCTTTTGATTCCTGGAGACCGGTGCTCAGAATGGTTCTGCGTTTGTCGGTAAAATCTTCAAAGCGGAAATATGTAATTATAGAAATAATGGTCTTGTCTTTATCCCTGTTATTAATGTTAAATACCAATCCTCCTTCACCACCTACCTTTACTTTATCCTCCGCACGACCTAAGACATTAGAAAGCTTGTACAGATTGCTGTGTGAAACATTTGCAGATAGATATACGCCGGGCACAAATGATTTTAGCGGTAAAATGTACAACTCAGTATTTAGTTGTTTTTCGAACCCTGTTTTGATATCAGCATTGCTATATGCTGTTCCGGTTTTCGTTTTTTCTGTAACAGAAGTGCCGTATTGAAAAAATGGATTTCTG
>CAZGWG010000479.1:0-2452 GCA_964529165.1 uncultured Sphingobacterium sp. | reverse complement strand
AAGATGTGTCCACACGATAGGATAGCTATCGGGAGTCAACTGTCAACAACCTCCCCACCACCTCAAACTTCGCAAACACCTGCTCTGTATGTGGTGCATCCTTCAGTTCATCCGTAAGGTCCTGCCCAGCCCAATGCTCATAGTGTTTCCCGTTTTTCCATAAGCGGCTATCGCTAACATCGTAAATAATACCTTTATATGCGACCCAGATCTGCGGTTTATCCTGCCCGTTTCTGAGGGCGAGGTAAGATTTACTGTATTCCTGAAGCTTATCCATTGCTTTGCTTTGCCCTCCCGCGGAAATACTCGAAGAACATAATATTAAGCATTAACATCGCCATCGAATAAAAATGATCTTCAAAGGGAATCGTCCCTACCCTGAATGACATATTCTCTTCATTATTATACAGGACTACAGGAATGGAGGTAAGTAATCCATTGACGATATAAAATGGGATCAGGGAAACCAGATAAGCCAGATAAAACCTGCTTAAGTACTTTAATTTGAAAACGAACCGGGCAAGCAGCAAGATTACCAGCAGTAAGGCAAAGGTGATGAGTGAATAAACCTTGTCGTAAAACAAAACGAGCAGAACTGTGCAAAGACCAATCAGGGCATAGCTGATATAAGCAGATACAGCTTTTAATAAATCCTGTTTTATATAGTAGTTAAGGCATTCGTAGATAAAAATACAGGCGAAAGGAACGGTCACAAAAAACAGGATTTCCTCAAGCGGCAAATTCAGGAAGTAGATGCCTTGGATGTAATCGGGATTGAAAGACCATACCCCATAAATGGTAAAGAGGTAATCCCAAAACAGAAAAAGCAGGCCGCTGATGAAAAGTCCCGGGAAGATGTATTTCCAGCTTTGATAAAATTTAACCCGTTTATCAAATGAAAGAATAAGCGGAAAAAATACAGTCAGAAAATTGATCAGCAGATAAGTGTTCTTCATAATCAAATATCAGATATACTTTTTGAATACCGGCAGTTCTTCTTTCAGACACCGGTCAGATTCAATCATAAATGCGGCCATATTCCGGATCAGGTTTGCATCAGCCAGACCAAACTTCCTGTTCCTGAATTGTCTGACAATTGCCCTCCTGTCTTCTTCCAGATCCTTACTAAAGCCCAGAAAGGCTGGGGTATAATGCTGAATAGAAAATCGCATAAAGCGGATTTCGAGGTTGTTGGGATCTAGTTCCACAGCCTTTTTCATCGTCTTTTGCGAAAGGGAAACATACCTGATCTTATTATAAGGATTCCAGCTATGCTTTGCTTTCAATGCTTCGAGAGTGCCGATATAACCAATAATAAGAGGATTATCGTTATTGCCCCCTTTAAGGACACGATACAATGAATCGGTTACAGCTGCACTTTCAATTGCCCGGTGAACCGCTAGCTTGATATTTCTGATTTCATCCCCCGCAACAGACTCTGCATTGGAATGAACAGATATGAGTATAAATAAGAATAGTAAAAATCTGAATTTCATCTTTTTTAATATCATCCTCAAAATTAATAAAAATGAAAGCGGCAGAGCCATAATTCTGATTTAGTGAAAAACAAAAAAATATTGAAATAAGACTAAAACTCTTTAACTTAATATATTATAAACTATTAATTATGAAAGCATTACGAATTATTGGAATTATTGTACTTGTCTTACTGGCCATTTTCTTCATCGGAGGTTCATTTCTGCCCAAGACCTATAGTATTCACAGATCCACCCTGATTAAGGCTACCGACAGCGTGGTCTATATGAATGTTGCGGATATGAATAATTTTCTGAAATGGAATCCCTGGCTCAAAATGGAACCTACGGCAAAGGTAAAGATCAGCGGACCCAGCGCCCAGCCGGGTAATTTATGGGAATGGCAGGGTAAGGAACTGGGAACGGGGAGCATGGAATTGCTGAAGGTAAACCCCTATACTTCTCTTGAGTATAAACTTAGGTTTATTGAGCCCTTTGAGAGTTCGGCAAATTGTACATTCAGCTTTGAAAAAACAGCTGAAGGAACTAATGTTGTATGGGGTATGAATGGCGAGGCAACAAATTTAGCCGACCGATGGATGGGATTAAGTATGGATATGATGATGGATAAGGATTTCACCAATGGACTGCAATCGCTGAAAGAGCTTTCTGAACAATAAAGTGGTGGGTTGATCAAAGTGTCGGGTAAGAAGGGTTTGGTTTGTGACACTGGATGGAGGTTCCCACCTGCGGTGGTTCTAATTTCCAGGTTTGTTGCCGGAGGTCCCGTCAAGGAGAATTACAAAGTTGTTTGGATTTGTGGTAATTCAAGTCTAATTGCACACAACAAATTGAATTGGGGAGGTTCCCACTTTCGTGGTATTCTAGGTTTTTTAGGGTTAGGGAGATTCCAGCGAAAGCTCAATGTCATTATTTAGGCGATTAAATAACTCATTGTTCCCGGAAAGTGATCGTTC
>CAZGWG010000478.1:0-2460 GCA_964529165.1 uncultured Sphingobacterium sp. | reverse complement strand
GTCTTCAGGTGGCGGTTCCTTCACCGGAGTACAGGTTCGATTCCTGTCGCGGGCATGAGAGATTTCCAAACCTGATGGAAATCGCAGGAAACCCCGAGAAATCGGGGTTTTTTAATTTCCCCGTGAACAGAACATTGCCCTTATTTACGACCCTTTCCTGATCCAAGTGAGCCGCTTTTTGCTCCACCTGTTTCCCGGTTTCAAACTTGGCGGCTTCGCGGTAATGCTCCTCGGTGGCGCGGCGGTAATTGGCATCGGCCACGGCTTCGGTATGGCCTAGCCATTCCGCACACAGGAAGGACGGATATTTTCCTGCCAATTCGGTGGCGCGGGTGGCGCGCAAGTTTTGCCACAGGCGAACCCAAGGCTTGATCCCGGCGCGCTTGCAGGCCGCTTCAAGCACCTTGCCGGCCCATTGGGGGGTTTTGCCCTCATAGGATGGGAATAGGCGCGGTTCACGCTTGGGCGCGGCTTCCTGAAGGTCTAGCAGGGCTTTGGCGATTTCGGGGAACAACGGAGTGATACGGCTTTCCTTGCCCTTCTTTGCTGTCTTGGGAGAAAGCACAGTGAAGCGATCTGTTTCCCAATCCACTTGATTCCATTCCATCGCCAAGGCTTCACCGATACGCAAGCCGCCCCAGCGACAAAGGGCAAAGATGGCGCGGGCTTCCACATCCGGCAGGGCGCCAAGGATTGTGAGGGCGTCCGCATGAGGCAAATGGAAGCGGCGATCCGCCTTGGCGGGGCGCACTACTTTTTCCACGCGCTTGTCGGCAAAAGGATTTTTAACGACCACTTCGCAATCGGCCGCATACTGGAAGAAGACGCGCATGGTGGCGCATCGTTTGTTTGCGCTATTGGAATTCAGGCCGATTTCTTTGCTTCGTAGCCAAGCGGCAAAAGCCATCGCATCGCCAACGGTCATGGAGCAAATATCTTTCCCCTTGCCGAAGAATGCCACGGCGCGATCACGCGCTTGGCGATAGTGGTTGTTGGTGGATTGCGACACGCCGCCGCCCTTGACGGCAATAAAGTGTTCAATGAATGCCGCCAGCCCCGTGGGGAAGTTTCCGCTTCGCCCAAGCAATCCGGCCTTTGCCAATTTTTCGGAGAAGGTCGGGGCGAGGCTTCGCGCCCATGCGCGGGTTTCCGCGTCCGGTTCTTCGCCGGCGCTATTGGATGCAACCAAGCGTTCTACACGAACCGCCACCATCTTGGCCGTTCTACGATCCATTCTTCCAAGGCGGATTTGCTTGCGGATGCCCGTATAGGGGCAAACCCATTGAAGGCGGTTGTCGGTTGTAAGGCTTGCCATTTTATGCAGCCTCCTTTGCCATCGCGGGGGTGGGCATCACCAATGCCTCGCGGGCTTCGTGTTGGGAATCCAAGTAGGCTGCAATCGAGGAAGTGAGGATGCGTGGTGATTCGCCAACTTTGACGCGCTCCAATTCGCCACGGTTGGCCATATTGCGAATTGTGCGATAGCAAACATCCAACATTGCGCCGGCGGTGGCGTAGGAGACGGCCCAAGGTTTGACGGTTCCCACAATTCCGCGATCTTCCAACACAATCGAAAGGATGCGGGCGAGTTCGTTGGCGAACTGCAAGCGCTCCTTGCCGCCAAGGCTTGCCAGCCAATCATCGGCGGGCGAAATTTTGCCTGCAATTTCTGCGGCGGGAGTAGTTCCAACTGGTTTTTTACGGGTCATGGTGTTCCTTAGAAATGTTTTGTTCAGGGTCTTCTTGCCGTGCTGCCGTGGGCTTGAAGACGGAGTTTTCTAGGGGTTTGCGCGGGGGAGGCTAGCGGATTCAGGCTTGTTTATTATAGCACTTCGCAAGTTTTTGTCAAGGTCTTTTTTCAAGATTTCTTGGGGAAGTTGCCGGGATTGGCCGGCGCGCTTTGTTTGGGGGTGTGGCGTGGAAAAACTTGCCCAAGAGGCGCAAGTGAGGGTATAGAAAGAGGGGGCGCCGGCGCGGGATTACGCTGGGAGTGAACTACTTTCGGGGCAGCAACTTTACAAGGGCAGTGGCGGCAACTTCTGCTTTTTGATCAAGGGCCAGCGCCCATTCCATGTATTCGAGGGCATCAAGGCGGCGCTCTCCAACTTCGCATTTGTGAACATAGGATTGGGGCTTGCCGAGTCTTTCCGCCATGCCTTGCTGGGACAGGTTCGCGTCTTCGCGCCAGCGCCGCAGGAGCGGCAGCAAGGCACGGTAGGAATTTTCATGCAATCGACTTGAACCCATGATGGGTTGAGCGTATGCTCTCGCTGTTTTAAGCCCACCGTGGGTTTGAATCGCGCAACCAAATTTCCCCAAGAGAGCACATATGTTTGAATGCAATTTTTGCCACAAGATCAGGGACGAAAAAGATGATGTTTCTTGGGGAACTATCATGACTGGGGGGAATGCCATTGACTTAAGCCGCTAGTTTTTGATTTTTCGAAAGTTGCGCTTCGA
>CAZGWG010000477.1:0-2468 GCA_964529165.1 uncultured Sphingobacterium sp. | reverse complement strand
GGAAGGATGAATTTGCTCTTGAAGCAGTAAACGAGGAAATAATCAAGATTCCTACCCTGAGCTATCAACTAACAAAAACCCTGTCGCTTGCCGTCATAGCCTTGCTTACCTCTTTCTGTTCTTTTTCGCAGGCTCATGTTGATTTTGGCGGCGGCGCAGGGTTTGAAAAAACTTCTTATGTAGACAAATACGGAACAAGCAATTCGTCATTAGTTCCTGTCTTTAAAATATCAGCCGGGTACCAGTTTAGCAATATAGTAACAGAGGCTATGATACAACCATCAATCACACGGCACGTAAACAAATCTTCTTACTTAGGAATAAAGGCCGGTTACAATTTTCACAACATCATTCCATCCGTAGCTTATTTGTATAATCATAGGAATTCAGACGATGTTAGTATGAATGGTTGGGTAGTTGGGTATGCACTTAAATACCAGGTGCGGGTAAATGACAATGGCGGCCTCTATGCAGAAGCGATGTATGCAAATAAATGTGTCCAGGTAACCGCTGGCTTTCACGTAATGTTTTAAACAAAAAAATGACCAACATAAATTTATCTAAAAAAACTGCAAAATGAGAACATTTGAAATAGTCAAACTGATATTGGCATTTATCGGCGCAGCAAGCATAATATGCTCTATAGCCGGAACCATTCTTTACATCTGTTTCACCCATGACATTAAGATGCCGGCAGAAAACGAAATGAGCGACATAACCATTGATGACTTAGTAAATTAATCTTATGAATATCAAAAAGAAATTAACCAAAAAGCAGAAAGAGAAATTATTAAAGAAAGGCTATGAGTTTCTTGTAAGCAGAAACGGCAAGCCTGTAGATCGCTTTTCATAGCAGTTAGTTAACTCCCGGATTTGTTTCTACTTATCCGGCTATTTTGAAAAGCTCTGAAATGGATGAATTAATAAACAATAAAGAAGAAGTAAGTCATTTTAAATAATTGTGTTTTGTGTATGTGGCGAAAAAAGCCGCTAAAATTAAAGTAGGTGGGTAACACGCAAAAATTAAAATCAGGTATCAAACTATGTCGAAGCAACGATTAGGAAGGCGGGAAAGAATGGCAAGAAAGCGCAAAAGATCCATGCGTAAACATGGGCATATGTTTGTGCAAGCAAAATGTGCCTATTGTTCGGCGTTCAGTACGTGGGAATTTAATCCTGCTAAAGCCAAAAAAATAGGCTTTGATACTAAGATGGTGTGTGTCCGCTGTAAAAGCAACATTGAAGTTTTTAATGAGACGTGCGCTGGTGCTGAATCGTAGGTTCTCAATGCAGGTATGAAACAATCCTGCCATACACAAACACAATATTTTTTAAACAAAAAAAAGGCAGCGTCAACTGCCTAATTAATAACAACTAAAAAACAAAAGTAATGAGTAATCAATTAACAACAAAAACGCTCTTTGAAAGAGAAGATGTAAAACAGAAATTCAAAGAAATCTTAGGCAAAAAAGCAACGTCTTTTATCACAAGTGTTTTACAGATTGCAGCGCAAAATCAACTACTTGCAAAAGCTGACCCTGTAAGCATCTACCAAAGTGCAGCCGTAGCCGCTACCTTAGATTTACCTCTCAATCAAAACCTCGGTTTTGCTTACATCGTTCCTTACAACCAATCTTATAAAGATGAAAATGGAGTATGGCAAAAAAAACAGGTTGCCCAGTTCCAAATGGGTTACAAAGGTTTTATTCAACTTGCGCAAAGAAGCGGGCAATTTAAAAGTATTTACTCCTCTGCTATTTATGAAGGTCAATTAATAAATGCCAACCCTTTGGATGGATATGAATTTGATTTTTCTAAAAAGGGTGAAAAAGTAATCGGGTATGCGGCGCGTTTTAAACTTCTTAATGGATTTGAAGCCACATGGTTCATGGATATTGAACAATTAAAAAAGCACGGTAGCAAATATTCAAAAACTTTTGACAATGCTAAAGGTCTTTGGAATACAGATTTTGAAGGAATGGCCAACAAAACAGTAATAAAACTTTTGCTTTCAAAATTCGCGCCACTCTCGGTAGATATGCAAAGAGCGGTGATTACGGACCAGGCAATCATTAATGATGCTGATACCCAGGATGTGACCTACATAGATAATGAGCCGATTCAAATTGACAAAGAGGCCGAAAGAGTCACTTTGATGATTAATGACGCCATAACAGTTGACGACTTAATAAAAGTGAAAGAGTTTGTCACTGAGGAAAATTCAGATTTATACGAAGTAAAATTCTCTGAATTATCCGAAAAAGAATTAGATCAAGAACCTAAAAAATTAAAAAAATAATTATGGAAACATGGAAAGATATACCGGGATTTGAAGGTTTTTATATGGCAAGTAATTTAGGATATATAAAAAGCCTTACTCGTAGAGAAACTCGTAAAGATGGTTCAACTTATCCAATAAAGGAAAGGATTTTAAAGCTTAAACTATTGTTATACGGAGAGATTAATGA
>CAZGWG010000476.1:0-2509 GCA_964529165.1 uncultured Sphingobacterium sp. | reverse complement strand
CGGAACCTTCATCTAATGCATCCTTTAATTTATTAACAAAAATAGTTTCAGCTTGTCTTAAACCTTCCTCTTGCATTCTTTGCTGTGAATTTCTTGCTTCAATAGCATTTTCATGTTTAATGACAGCACGCAAATAAGATGTCTCGTCTGGATAGTTTTCTTTCCTTGGAGCGTGTTGATCATTAGCAGATGGATCGATATATCCTTGAAGCTGTTGAACCGGATTATTTCTTACTTTATCTAACTCTGCTCTCAATGTTGCAACTTCGTATTCCTTTTGTTCAATCTCTCGTTGCTTCCTAGCTAATTTTTTATCAAACCAATTCGTCTTTTCTTTCTTTACTTCCTTTTCATCATCAGGAAGAGGAAGTTCATCTAGACTTTTTTCTTTTTCCTCGGAACTATCCTCACTTCCATCACTATCTGACTTTTCTTCTTGGGCAATTTCTTCTGTTGGTTCTGGGACCCTATCAATATGCTCTTGATTATCTTGCGAAAGCTCCGGGACTTCGACAAATTCAACATTTTGCTCTCCTAATACTTTTTCAACATCAGACATAAATACTCCAAATAAATGAATTAGATTCCAATTCCCTTTAAGGTACGTGATTGAGCGTCCGTAGCAGCTCTTCTGGTTTCTGATTCAATTATCTTCTGCGCTAAGCTATTGTGCGACTGAAGCGTGTCATTGTGCGATTGAACAGTATTATTACGAGATTCAATAATGCCTTTATGATGGTCTAAAGTTGCTTCTTTCAAAGCATTCGCGCTTTTCACCATCTCTGCTAAAGCCTTATTAAATGCAGCTTTATATTCAATACCGCTCACTTGCATTTGATTCTGTATTTCAACAGCCTTTTGAGCTATTTCTTCGCGCTTCACTTGATAGCCCATTTCCTCCGATTTAGCTTTAATCTGAGCCACAATAATTTCAGGTGGTGGCGGAGGTGGTGGCGGCGGAGGTGGTGGCGGCAATCCTTTCTCCTTAGCCAATACATCTGGAGGAACAATCGTTTCTAAACGATTGATTAACTTCTTGGTATTCTCAAGACCACTTACTTCCGCAATTAAATCAGGAATCAAATTACCAATCTGAGGATTGGTTGCAGAGAGCCTTAAGAAGAATTCAAGAGCAGCGGCCGTTTGCTGATCAAAGCTTCCATCTACTCTCACATCTATATAGTATTTACCTTGGGTAACGTCATTATGAATGTCATCGACAATATTTCCTGTTGCATCAAATTTAAGACCTTTTTTCTTATTTAGTTGAATCTGACGAGCAGATCCGTCCGCACCTCGGCCTATAACAGTTCTTTCTGTATCATAAACATGGGGATATAAATCCATTATTCCTAGGCCAATTCTCTGGATGTAACGAGTCAAATTATCTTGATAAACATTTATTGGTAGAACACTCGCTTCTTTTCTTTGAGCAAAAGCAGTACCAGACATATTATTCATATTAGCCTGTGTACCACGCGTTTCCCTGCCTAATGCTTGCTGAATATTTTGGTTTAATAGCCCCGCAATATCTAAATATTGCTGAGACATCGGAGGAGGACTAATAAATTCTGGTTTTTCACCATTTGGACCTAATTTATATCGCAATGCACCTTGGACTTGATCAGGATTTCGCCATTCTTCATCATGTCCATCGAAATTCTCTTCTAATCCCATTACTGTTTCTTTACGTGCTCTCAATACAGCATAAGCCGTTTCAGAAAGCACATAATTAATCATTTTTTGAGTATCTATAGCATCCTGTACATAAGGAACTGGAATACGACGACCGTCAATAACGGTTGAATCACCTTCGCAATAAGGAATGGGTAATAACTTACCTGGATATTTAGTCGATTTTAGAATTTTATTCTGAACAAATTGATAATTCATGATGGTATAATCTTCTTCAGATTTAGTATTCACAATTTCAATTTGTTGATAGCCCAACATTTCCAGATCATCATTTTCAGCTAAAGCCTGTTCCTGCATCTTAAGTAATTCTTTTGCTTCTTTTTCATCCAAAGTCTTACCATTGCTTAATTGACAGATAGTTTTGGTAAAATATTCCTTCACATAAATCTGCCCAACGACAATGGAATCTTTGGTTAACCAAGGTAAATAATATTCGGTGGGTGCATCTTGAAGGCTTTCTGGATTTTCAACGCCAGAATGTTCTCGTTTGAACTTCTCCAAAGACATGACTTCGTATAGTCCGCAATAATCCCCATCACTCTTATCTGCTTCTTGGGCCATTGGATCCCAAAAGACCGATTGAAAATCAGCAATAGGAGCTAAATAGATTTCCTGTTCAAAACTATCTGCACTCTTATAGCGGGTGCATATATGAATATTTCCACCCCAACCAATTTCCATCGCTTGTTTAAAAGTTAGCTGATAAAGTACATCCGCATGGGATTGGCAGCATATCTCACGTAAATGGTCTGTATAATCATCAATGGTTTGTTGGGGGACTTTAAAATCAGTGGTAATGTCACGCACAGCCAAA
>CAZGWG010000475.1:0-2516 GCA_964529165.1 uncultured Sphingobacterium sp. | reverse complement strand
GAATTTTATGTCGGCGCGAGCAAATGGGGCCGGAAGGATTGGCTGGGTGTACTGTATCCCCTGAAAACAAAAGAGGCTGATTTTTTGACTGCATACGCGAGGATATTTGACAGCATCGAGATGAACGCAGTATTTTATTCGGTTCCCCCTGCTGATCTGATCGATAAGTTCAGGCGGAAGGTGGAAGATGCCGGGAATACCAACTTTAAATTTTTCCCAAAATTCTCCAGGACCATTACACATATTGGAAGGTTGGAGGACTCCGAAGAGCCTACCCGCATGTTCCTGGAAAACATCAGGCGTCTGGGTGATATGCTTGGGTCATGCTTTCTGCAAATGGGCGATAACTTTGGTCCGAAACATTTTCTGCGGCTGGAAAATTATCTGAAAAGTCTGCCGGCTGATATGCATTTTTTCTGTGAGGTGCGGCATGAGGACTGGTTTTCTAATGCTATTGCAAGACGACAATATTTCAGTATGCTTGCCGAAAACCGTATTGGTGCAGTCATTACCGACACAGCAGGACGCAGAGATGTAGTGCATATGGAATTGAGTTCGCCTGAAGTGTTTATCCGGTTTGTAGGTCTGGGCGGTGAGCACCTGGGGGTAGATTACGGCCGGATTGACGACTGGATCGGCCGGATTAAGTTGTGGCTGGACCAGGGGCTGGAAAAAGTGTATTTTATGATCAACCCGATAGACAACCAGAATACCCCTGAACTTTGCTGGTATGCGGTAGACCGGTTTAATAAGGAGCTGAATGCAAACCTCCCTCCTGTTCGTTTTCTCCCGCCGGATGTAGTAACGATTTCTCCGCCTTTGCCTGGAGTATGATCCTGCAAGGTCAAAGCTCCTGGAGCGGATCCCAAAACACTTTATTAAAATTTTGTATTTGGTCGTTTGTGACCGTTATTCCTTCACCTTCTAATAGTTCCTGCATTTGTTCGGGGTGAGCAAAATGAAATTTGCCGGTGAGCAGTCCTTTGCTGTTGACCACGCGATGGGCAGGAACTTTTAAGGCGGGATCGTGCGATTGGTTCATAGCTGTTCCGACCAGTCTTGCGGATTTTGCGGTACCCAGCGATTTTGCGATGGCACTGTAGGTGGTCACCCGCCCATATGGGACCAGTCTGGCAATTTCGAAGACTTGCTGGAAGAAGTTTTGGGTCTCAGGTTTCATGGGCCGTAAAGATACAGATGAAACTGCCGCTCAAACGATCAAATTTAAGGTCGAAAGAGGTCGATTGTTTGTTATTTAGATATTTCGAAAGTTTAACACTCTCCTGCTGTGTAATTTATGTGCAACATATTATTACACAATTAAATTTGGTCGGAAATGACTATTTTTACCAGTATGCAAATGAAGCTATTAGTCGTAGAATCGATTGAACAATTTATTACTATTGCTAGAAAGCTACAGAAGGAGGAACTTACCTGGTTTCGGGGTCAGGCGAACGCATCACATCAATTAAGCCCGTCAATATTTAGAAAGCGAGTAGACATCTCGATTGATGAACCTTATTATAAGCGGGAGCAATATCTTGTACAGAATCAAGACTACGGTTTAGATAAATTCCGGAGCGCAATACAACATCTTAAAGACTGTTCGGAATGGTCGACAATAGATTATTTGTATTGTATGCAGCATTATGATATTCCAACTCGATTACTTGATTTCAGCACAAATCCATTAGTAGCACTTTATTTTTGTGTGTCTCACTTTATTGATCAAAGCAATCAAATGATGGCTCAGGCTAAAACTAGATCAGCAGAAATTGATGATTTCTATGAGTGTTCCGGTTTATCGGATCAAGGCGGGGCAATATTTTGTATTCGGCCAGAGCGTATTAACATCTTGTCTCGGGAAGAGAAAGAAATTGTGGATCTGAATCTCTATAATTTCGATTCGTTATACGAACTGGATTTCCCAATCTGCATCAAGGGCAATTCAGTAGATCCTCGTATCATAGCACAAGAAGGAGTATTTACATATTTTGGTAACATGGTACATCCCTTAGATTGGTATGAAATAACAGAACGCGACATTATAAAAATTTTTGTACCAAATTCCGTGAAATACCAATTGAAAAAAGAGTTATGCGAAAAGTACAAGATTAGGCATTCGACCATGTTTCCAGATATGAAAGGCGTTTCATTAGAAATTATTGATGAAATGAACGAGGAATTCCTGCGTCGAATCTCGCCAAGTAAACTCCTCTCATAAGAAATTTAAAGAAACGGCGGGGTTGATTTAACTGTATTTGGAAAGGACTCCTTCACAGGGTTACGAACACCCTACTAAAATGCTTAGCTGGACTGTGGGTGTTCACGGTGAATTCTTTTCTTAACAATACCAGCTGCTGGAACTATTTAAGCGTAAAAAAGACAACTGGATCGCATATAATTCCATCACAGTCCAGCATTCATTCAGCAAAGCACCAATATACATTTCAGTTTTAAGTAAATTTGGATATGTCACGCTAAAAGTGCGGTGCTGAACTATACAAAACCGATTA
>CAZGWG010000474.1:0-2525 GCA_964529165.1 uncultured Sphingobacterium sp. | reverse complement strand
GTCAATAATGGATTATTATAACAAAGCACTTGAACGCTATAATACTAATCCATATCAAAGCCAACAATACCAATATGCAACTCAAAGAGCAGATAGGAACATGGCAGCAGGTATTGGAGCATTAAACAGTAGAGCAAGTGCTGTAGGTGGAATATCAAGGCTTGCAGCATTAAATAATGATGCTTCGCTTCAAGCGGGTGTTCAAGCCGAGCAACAGCAGAATCAAAGATTCGGACAACTAGGACAAGCGGCAGGAATGAAAGCAGGAGAAGAAAGAACCGCCTTTGACTACAACCAGATACAGCCATTTGAAAGAAAGTATAACTTACTTGCAGCAAAAGCAGGAGGAGGGAATCAAATAGCCAATGCCGGAATGTCGAATATATTTGGGGGGCTTCAAAATATAAATGATTACCAAATGATAAATAAAGCGTATGGCAACAATGACGGTACGGGGGGAAGCAATGGGAATAGTGGTGGAGTTTATTCGCCTTCGTATTCGGATTATATTAGGTCAATGGGCGGTTATAACCAATCAAACGGAGTAATTCATTAACAAGATGGCACTAATTAACCCACCTTCACTATACACCGCAGGGGCAGTAAAATTTGATTCTACTCCCTCTGTAAATTTCTATGCTCAACTAATGGCCAGACAACAGGCCAAACGTGACGCACTAGACCAATATTACAGTAAGCTAATGAGTGATACGGAAGGTAGAGAAAACCAAATGCGTACAAGTGATATTGAACAGGGATGGGGACAGAAGTTCAATGATTGGCAATCATTCTATATGAATCCCCAAAACAGGAAGGCAATTCTTAATCCCTCTAAGTACGGATATGAGAAGGTTAATAAGTTCAATATGATGCATCAAGATTTAATTGCTGATGCCAGAAAATCAACCCAAGAATTAGGAAAAGAAAAATTAATAAATGAACATAGGATTTCAGGTAAGTGGTTCCCTACAGATAGCGATGTCAATGAAGCTCATCAAATATCTAAATCAATATATGATCCCTCAAGAAAAATTGTAGATACCGACCCCTCAACGGGGATGCAGGTAGAACGTGACCCCGATGTAAGTTATTTATCATTAAACATTCCAGATGTAACCCCAACAGAGAAAAATCAAATGATGAAAGGGGCTGTAGGAAAGATAGAACCAGCTACCGTAGCTGGAGAGCCAGACAAAGCAAGAGGACTTATTACAATGACAAGTGCATATCGCCCAGAAGATGTAAAAAGTATTGCTACAAACTACGCCAATAATGTAGCGCAAAATAGAAAATTTACAAATTCCTACGAAAGATTAATGCACGACGAAGCCACCTACCATAAGTATAATGAGGTATTCAAGAAATATTTCCCAGAAGCAGGAGATATACAAACTTCAACACAAATGGCAGCAGCCGAAGCAGCTATTAACGCAGAGGGAGCAACATCAACTAAGGTGCAGAAATGGACTGACCCTCAAGAATGGTATGCGAGAGAAAATGTAAGACAAAGACATAGGCTTCAATTAGCGGCTCTTGGCGATGCTTACGCAAGAGGAAGACAAGAATTTGCTCACGCCCTCACTCAAGCAGATAAACAAACCGCAAATTTATGGATTGACGATTACATTGATGGATTAGCGGATAAGGCTGTAAATACTCCCGCTGTTACTTATAAAACAGCAAAGGGAGATATAACACAAGAACATATTATTCCCTTAGACGCAACACTAGCTAAAGCTCTTGCGAAAGATGGTATTCAACCCGACCAATTAAGAGTAACAGTAGATGGTAATTTTAGACCAGTATGGTTTGAAAGAGATAAGAATGGAGTAGTACAGAAAACTGGGGATGTGGCAGCAGTAGATAACATCAGGAGTGTCCCAATTGCAAAAGACCAAGTTAAGTTAGCATTGGGAAAGACAAGTGCGGGGACTAAACAAACAAACGTTGAAATGTCAAATAAACAAGGAAAGGTGCACAAAGCTAAAATGGCCGATGGGACTATTATTACTTCAACAGATGGAATTAATTGGTATGATGCCAAAGGAAAAAAGATAGAATAAATGTATAACCCAGATAGCATAAAGTTACCAAAAGGAGCTACGTTAATCGAAGACCAAGAGCAGCCAACAATAAAGTTGCCAAAAGGTGCTACATTAATTGAAGAGGAACAACCTGCAATAAAGTTGCCTAGAGGTGCTACACTTATCACCGAAGAGCCAATTAAAAAAAAAGTTGGTACAATTCCTTCAAAAGTTGGTGGTCAAGTTGGTACTTCCGTTCTCCCATTGGACGAAGAAGATCCAGTTAAAACTATTCTTGAGCCACAGAGAGAACAGGTAAAATTAAAAGGTTCTGTCTTCTTCAATCAACCGCAGGTATCAGAACAGCATGGGCTTCGTGCGCCTATCCCACAGACAATAGAAGAAGCCAAACAACTTAAAAAACCAGTTACTACACCGAAACAAGAATTTAATGCAGCCGCCAATAATCTCGTTCAAACGCACGATGCTATTAAAAGCAAC
>CAZGWG010000473.1:0-2531 GCA_964529165.1 uncultured Sphingobacterium sp. | reverse complement strand
ATTTCTGGGGATCTCACAATTAAGATAATAGATAAATTTAATAAGGTCTATTATGTGGCTAAAACCAGCGATAGTGAAGGTATGGTTACAATTCAAATTCAGGAAGACGCCACAGATCCACAAAATATACTCACTATTGATTTACCACTTGCATTGCTTAATGAATATGCAGGACCTTTTAAAGTAATGGTATATAATTCTGACAGCGAATTAGTGCAATGGACCTTATCTGGGGTTCAATATGATGCATTAGTTATTGATGTAGCAAGTATAACCCCAGTACAAGATTCTTATACTTTGGACCCAACCTATGCAGAAGGTATGGCAGGAACATTTAATTTAAACTAACATATATGAAAAATGAATCTATTAATCCAAGTGCCGGAAGAAAAGGCTGTAATGGATGCTACTCTGAATCTCATGAACTTATGCAATTTAATGGCACTATGCCTACTGACAGCGAGCATGTGCCATTTTTTAGTGAAATGCATGGAGAAGGGAATGATATTCCGAGGCTATTACAATTGGATAACGTATTGGCTGTGGCTGTCTAAGAAGAAAATCAAGAAAGACGTCCGTATCAAATACTGTCCAAGGAATTTAATGGAACCTGTGCATAAAATATCCGATGTGATTACCATCAATAGTCCAATATTTAAATCTAATAAATATCAATGGCTCTGGAAACCATTAGGCGGTTGTATATATTGCTTTTCTGTTTATATATATATTATAACTTTTCTAATAATAGGCAAACATGTTTTAGTGGGAAATTTTCTCATTTGGGCTGTTTGGGGGATATTAGGAATAGGATTAAATTACTTTTGGATTGAGGTTATACAGAGAATAAAAATATGAGACCAACAAGCTTTAAACAAACTAACAAAGTATACGGAGCAGGAGATAACCCTAATACAGATCAATTAGCGGTGTGTATTGCAATGCATGAAGATAATGCAGGAATACCAACTGTAATAAGTAAATGGAAGCTAACAGAGGAAGAGGTTAAGAAAATATCAGAGACTAGAGAACTTTGGTTAACTATTCTAGGCACTTCGATTCCTCCAATTAGCCCCACAGTTTATAATCCTTTTTCAGAACACGGATACAAGCCATTGGAATTATGAGAAGAGAGAAATCTAAGTTCTTTACTATACTGGTCCCAATATATGATTGTCATGTATCTTTTGCCTTTGCAGAGTCAGACGAATCGGTAAATAAACAGTTAGCAAAAAAGGGAATAGAGGATTTTAAAAGTGAACTATCTGGCATTGGCAGATGTACGGCGCTTAAGCATAGTGGACCCTACTTAGTAAGAACAAAAAATTACCCTGATACCAGTAGGACAATTGGGGTATTGTCTCATGAAATATTTCATCTAGCAACATTTATTTTAGACGACAGGGCTATAAAGTTTGACATGGCAGGAGGGGATGAAACTCATGCTTATTTAATTCAATATTTAACTGAAAAGGTATTTGAAAAGATATGATAAACTGGCTTAAATCTATATTTTTTATTAAGCCCAAAGTTAAAGCAGGGCACGAAACAGAGCTTTGCTTTACGGCTAGCGGTATTGATTATTATAAATTCGTCAACGAGTTTAATATTCCTTATTCAAGAGCAATGGCAGCTATGGATATTTATAGAGAACTAGAGGAAAAAACTGATTCTAAATATCATAAGTTGTCATATCAAACTATTATTGAAATGGCTAATCAAGGCAATTTAGTTGGAATAGGAATAATTGCCAGTAATGCGCTTGAAAGGATGGATAATATTTCCAATGTGGATATTATGTATAAGCTTGCATCAGTTCTTTATTTTGATGCTGACGAAAATCCATATACTTATGATCCGGAATATGCCGACAAGAAGATTAAACTTTGGAGAAAGGAAAACATAGAGGATTTTTTTTTGCGGACGCCACTAAACGACTTACTGCCTTGTTTCGATGGATCTCAAATGAATATAAGCACTTACACAAGGGCTCAAAGAAGACTATTGATTGCGAACCTAAAAAATCATTTGTCAATGTTATCCGGCAAATCCAAAAACAAAGAAATGATCACGACCTTAGGATCGCAAATAAAGGAATTGGAGGAGTTAGTTATGAGCAATTAATAAGAATGACCATATATGACTACTTTCAATATATAGATAGAGTAATTAAAATTACAAAGAATGAAAAAAAATAGGCCTTCAAAAGCAATACTGATTATGACCAATAACAGTATTGCAACATGTCAGATGTTCAGAATGTAAAAATCCGATTAGTTGGAGAGGTAGACTTTTCCCAAGTAAATAAAGGATTCACACAATTAGAAGCCGCAGAAAAAGAATTAAGCGATCAGCTTAAGCAGGTCGATAATCAAGTCAAGGCAACCAATAAAACACTTCAGGAAGAAGCTCAGAAATCAACCAAGGCAGTAGGTGATTCAGGTAAATCATTTGATGGGCTAAGAGATAAGGTTAGAGGATTAGCTCAGGACATTCCAGGGGCTTTTGCAGTTCAAGAGGTGTTAGGATTC
>CAZGWG010000472.1:0-2548 GCA_964529165.1 uncultured Sphingobacterium sp. | reverse complement strand
TCAGTAAGCAAATCATTGCCGATAACGGCGATAAGCAATCGATAGAAAGTGACTTAAGTACTCATAGCGCTCATCTTTCAAAAATGAAATATTTCACAGAATGGGCTAATTCCAAAACGTTAATTCTTATAGATGAGTTCGGGACTGGTACAGATCCTCAGTTCGGGGGACCAATTGCCGAAGCTGTTTTGGAATCATTAAATAAGAAAAATGTCAAGGGAGTGGTCACTACTCACTATTCAAATCTTAAAACCTTTGCAAATTTAACCCCCGGGCTTGAGAATGCGTCGATGTTGTTTGATAATGAAAAGATGCAGCCCCTGTATATTCTGTCTTTAGGAAAACCTGGCAGTTCTTATGCCTTTGAAATTGCTCAGAAAATTGGGCTGGGTACAGAGGTAATTGAATCTGCAAGGAGGAAAGTGGGCACTTATCAGAAAAAGGTAGATACGCTGCTTGTGGATCTTGAACGGGACAAGAAAGAACTTATTGACGCCAGGAGATTGGTAAATCAGAGGGAAGAGAAGGTAAAGGCCTTAGTTTCAGAAAATGAGCAATTGAAAGCTTATTTGGAAGAAAAAAAGAAGTCAATCATCAAAGATGCGAGGATTGAAGCTCAAAACATTATTAAAAACGCCAATAAGCTGATTGAGAATACAATTTCTGAGATTAGAGAAAGTAAAGCTGAAAAGCTTAAAACTCAGAATCTGCGGCAAAATTTGCAGCAGGAATTGAAAAAACATGAGGTGCAGGAAAAGAAAGTCGTTAAGGTCAAGGAAGCAGTAGAAATTAAGTCCGGCGATTGGGTGAAGTTCATCGATTCTGAAACAGTGGGACAGGTGATAGAAATTGCAAGGGACAATGTTATCCTGGCAATGGGTGATCTACGTTCGGTAGTCAAGTTAAGCCGTGTTGAAAAAGTGTCCAATCGTTCTGTACCTAAAGAGATCAGAAGATCTCATGGCACTGATCTTACAGAAAGTTTCTCAACATTTAAGACAGAACTTGACCTTCGGGGAAGAAGAGGCGAGGAGGCAATTTATGAGATTGAAAAGTATCTTGACAGGGCAGTTATGCTGGGTTTATCCTCTTTAAAGATTATTCATGGTAAGGGCGACGGGATTTTACGTAAACTTATTCGTGAGTATTTACGTAAATACACCCAGGTAAGCCGGATAGAAGATGAACACGCCGACAGGGGAGGTGACGGAATTACTTATGTTTATCTGAAGTAGATAATTTAATGCTAATAATGCGTTATATATCAAAAAATGAGCATGAAAACCGCATTGATCTTTTCTTTTTTTCTGATCCTGGTTACAGGAGCTGCTTGTAAAAAATCATCTAAAACACCAGATATTATACCTGAAACGGTTCAGGATGCCGCATTTGATATTCAAATTCTTAGCCAGGGTTTAACTCATCCATGGGAACTGGTATGGGGTAATGATAATTATATCTGGATGACAGAACGGGGTGGGAAGATTAGCCGTGTTAATCCTAATAATGGTAATGTGAGCACCGTTTTTACGATACCGGATGTTAAATCGACTGGGGAGGGCGGATTATTAGGAATGGTTTTGCATCCGGCATTTAATGAAAATCCACAGGTATTTGTTGCTTATAACTACGATAAATCAGGCAGTTATACAGAGAAAATAGTAAGGTATACTTATAATGGAAGCACATTAATCAATCCGATGATAATCCTGGATAATATACCCGCATCCAGTATTCACAATGGCTGCCGTTTGCTAATCAGTTCTGATCTTAAACTATTTATCAGTACCGGAGATGCCTCTAATCAGCCATCTGCCCAGAATATTAATTCATTAAGCGGGAAAATTTTACGACTAAATCTGGATGGTACTGTTCCGCAGGATAATCCGATTGCCTCGAATCCGGTATGGTCATTCGGACATCGTAATCCTCAGGGACTGGTTTTTGTTAATGGTAATCTATTCAGTTCAGAACATGGTCCGAATACTGATGATGAAATTAATCAGATTCTGAAAAACAGAAACTATGGATGGCCTTCGGTTAATGGTTTTTGTAATGAGAGCGGAGAACAATCTTTTTGTAATTCAAACAATGTGGTAGAACCATTAAAAAGCTGGACGCCAACTCTTGCTGTATCCGGGATGGATTTCTATGATCATGGTGCCATTCCTCAATGGAAAAATTCCCTGATTCTGGCAACTTTAAAGGATCAAACCCTTTATCAGTTAAAATTTGATGCCAGTAAATCTAAAATAGAAGAGATAAAGGAGATCTTCAGAAATACCTATGGCCGCCTGAGGGATGTTTGTAGTGCACCTGATGGCCGGGTATTCGTAGCGACAAGCAATGGTTCTAACGATAAAATTATTGTATTAAAAAAGAAATAAATATGCTTTATATAGCTCTGATTTGGTAATTTCAGCATTTTAAAGATTGAATATGATTAACAAAGTAGTGGCAAATGCAGAAGATGCAATCAGGGATATTGAGAGTGGGATGACCTTAATGCTCGGAGGATTTGGCTTGTGTGGTATTCCTGAGAATTGTA
>CAZGWG010000471.1:0-2552 GCA_964529165.1 uncultured Sphingobacterium sp. | reverse complement strand
AGGCCAATCAACACGAATTTTAAAGGGTTCTACTACGAAATCGGATTCCAAGGTTGTGTATACTTTTCCTGAGCCTATTGCAGGGATACCTTTAGTACGAGCTTCAATTTCATGCGGTTGCATTGAAGCAATATACTGCTTTTTCTTTTCTTCTGATAAATGTGGAAGTGGATCATCCCAGTTAATTTGAGTAAACCATCGACTTACGCCAGAAATTGAATTTTCTTTTGGAAATTGTCCATTAGGTAGAAACCGTAAAACAGTTTCGGTCAAGCCGGAAAGAGGAGTAAAGGTGAGGAGTATGATGCCATCCGTGGTCATTGTTCTCAGAAGACATTCTGTATAGATATCGGAGGGACATTCTTCGTCCAACCAAATTACATGTCGGCTTGTACCTTGAAAGCCAGTTCGGCCTTCAATATAACTTTTAAAACTTATTCGACTAATTCGTCCAGACTTATGTTTAACCCAGACATCAGAAATAGCGTTTGCAACGCCTTGTTTTGTTTTGTAATCTACAATTAAGTCTTTTGGGATTAAACCAGTTCCAATATCAGACATTGGACCAATCAGCATTTCTTGCGCAATTTCGGCAACACGCTGATGAGTATCAGCTGCAGCCCAGATAGCGCAGCTATCATAAAATTTTTTTCCTTGCCACCACTCAGGGTAAATACCAGTTGCATGACAAGCTACTTCAAATGCTGCAATGGTTGACTTACCGACCCTGTTACCACCAAACAAAGCACGCTCTGTATGGGTTTTCCCAGCATTCATAAAAGCAATTTGCTTGGGATAGTATTCTCGACTGTATTGACCCGTATCTGTAAATAAGAAATCAGAACTACGATAACGATATCGATTATTATATTCTTCTAAGGTGTCTAATAACTCACGTTTTTGTTCGTAAGTAAGTGTATCTAAATTAAGCAAAGCTTATAATTAAAGTTTCTTAGGTAAGTCTTATTAAGGGATTATCTTTTCTTTAGAAAATTCACTAAGAAAAGATCTGTTGAATATGTGGAAGGTTAAGTAAGTTTTTAATTCGTTCTTCTAGTTCTTCATTCGAAAGAGAAGAAGCTTTATTTGTTTCAATTTCTGGTTCAGCTTTCGCTGACCAATCTTGTTTGAATAGAGTCTCTAAACGCCATCGTTGTAAATCACGAACTTTTGTATCTATTTTAGAATCCTTTTCCATATAGAAATCAAGCAGGTCTTCGTGATAAGCCTGATAGAGTTCTTTACCTTTTTGCCAGGTATCTTTGAACTCATCAGTTTTAGACAGTTTAATTAGTTCATCTTTGAAGATATCTAAGGCAACAGCGATCTGCGTAGGAGTTTTACCTTGTCTACACAGAGTTAAGAATCCGTTTTTGAATTCTTCAGAAACAATCATTATTCAGATGGTGTTACTTTCTCTCGGACTTTATCGACAAGTACCGATAGTTTGGAACAGATAACCCCTAAAAGGGATAAAATACTGGATATACCTTTTAAGGTATGAGAAAGAATATTTTTTAAAACGGCTTTCATAAAGTGAGGATAAAAACCTAAATGATGCGGTGATTAAGATGAATATTCACCGCTTAAAAGCGATGAAATAGGAGAGATTCTTGAACTATAACCTGACTATATCATATAGGTCAGTTAGCTGTCAAGTATTTTAGCTACCGTTCGTCGGATGAAGAAATGTGGTACAAACTATACGTAAAAGTTCACGTAATCTGTGAATTTCATCCCTTAAAATGTACCACATAAAAAGTACTAGCAGTTACACGGTCACCCACAGTATTATTGATACGTATTTTGTTAACCATAAGGAAGCAGGAAATGAAAGATATCTCTGAAACAAAGGAGTTACAAGCGATTGGTGGAGGATTTCATCCGGCAGCCATAGCTATAGGTACTGGTGTAGCTACATATGTTGGTGCAGAACAAATAATCTCTGCGACCAGAGGTTTAAATCAATTCGGTCGTGATTTAAGTAGACAAATATACGACTATCGTCATCCCAATCCGTTAGGAAGTATGTCGTATACTGCATCTGATTTTTATCTTAAAGCTAGACGTTAAAGAAATGCATATAGCCTAAAGTTGTAATCCAAAGACTTAGAACGGTATGGACTATAAAAGATAATATCAACAATACTCTGTTCCGTTTTGAGCTTAACGCTGGGTGAGTGTTTGGTAATAGGTAGTACCAAGGTTTACGATCACTGCCAAGTGAAAAAACGATGACAAGGAAATAGGTCAGAGGAATCAGAGAATTTAAATACACTTTATACCCTCCTTAGAAATAAACTGGCTAGAAAACACAGCTTATTAAACCATAATCAATTGATACTTATCCACAAAACCTAAAATTCATACAACCGAATAACCTAATGTCGATACGGTACACTTTTATCGATACATTTAGCCAATAGGTGTAAGAAATGTACACATAGAGGGTAATAAGAAGGTCAAATTACCCCCTTAACTTAGTTATTACCCCCTTTAATGCGTGTTAATGTAAACATTAAAGCGTTTTATGTGTATTTTAAGCAACATTA
>CAZGWG010000470.1:0-2556 GCA_964529165.1 uncultured Sphingobacterium sp. | reverse complement strand
TCGAAAGCGGAGGCGCCTTCTATTACTGTAAACTCCGACTGATGGTTATGATAGGCAAATTTCATTTTATTTTTAGCTGCAGCATCGCCAGCCTTTATAAAAATTTCAGTAGTTCTCTTAATTTCATCAAGATTGTTAATCGAAGAACTGGAACAAATTACCCAAGTACAGCCACCTTCAGCAGCTTCATCAACAATCTGCTGCAAATTATCTCTCAGATTCCGCGAGCCGGCTGCTACCTGTGAAGTTCTGGGTAATCCACCTACATGGTTACCTACCCATTTTAATCCCAGGTCATTCACCATAGCTGCAAAGTCTTTTGCAGAATGTCTGTAATATAAGCCACCTGATCCGGTGGCCGTTTCCAGCTCTTTGATTCCAAGATCCGCGATTTGTTTGAGGACAGTTTTAGTATCTGCTCCAGGCGCATTAATTATACTAGATAGAGTATAGACTTGTAAACCGAACGGTGGATATTTTAGAGCAGGATATTCATTTATTGGATTAGCCCAAACAGGTAAAGCGCTACTCAGTGCAATCAGCCCTGAGCTTTTAAGGAAAGATCTTCTATTAATCATATTTTTTTGTTGAATACTATTTTTCTGTATTGTAAAACTGATAATTGATAGCCCATGTGAACTCTTTACCCGGATCGGCATCAACCTTAATAAATGGCTCAGGACTCAATGTGGTAGGAACAGACCAGTACATGAATTTTGATAAGGCTCTGTTCGCGGTTATTCTCACACCAGCACCAGTTTTTTTGTTCTCAACTCTGAAATCATAATCTTGAACCTTATCGCCTGAATATCCTGTTGGATATTCCATTGTACTTTCCCCTTTTTTAAGATCTCTTAAATACGTCATTTTATTTTCGCTGAAATCCATCAGATTTTTACCTGTCGGTTTATTCTCAATCTTAAAAGGCAGGGTAACTGTAAAATCGGAACCTGTTGTCTGGCTGTCGATAACAAAGAAATTGTGGTTAAAAACACTTGTATTAATCGGTTTTGTACCTGTGTTTTTTAAGTTATGCTCTAATACTAGTTCGGGTTTCCCTTTCAATAATTTTACCGTTTTGGTATAGATATATGAATAACCTTTACCATCATCAAGCTTATGAATAAAGATGACCCTGTCATTCTTTTTACGTACTTTCCATGTTCCTGTATTGACCAATTCCAAAGGTGCATTGAAACGGTATGGGTTGTTGTTTAGTTTTTTAACTGTTCCTATTCCAATTTTAACAAAAGTTTCACCCGGTGCAGCAGAATCATAATCAATTGGATCAAAAGCCTCAACAGGGCCGGTAATCGCATCATGTCTTTCGGGGTCATGTTTTGCATACCATTCTCCGAAGTATTCATGTCCTTTGAATTTCAGACTTGGAATTACTCCAGCCCAGTCAAACCTTGTGCCCCGATAAAATCCTGATTTTGCATCGGGTAAGTATAATCTGGCTTCGATTTCTCCATTTGAAATCCTGGCTTCAGGGTATTGAGCAACAGCCTGCATGCAGGAAAAGAGAATACATATAGTTAAGACTTGTTTTAACATCAATTAGAAATTTAAATTAAGTATTTGATTATCATTATTATGGTCTGATGAGTGTGCCATCAGCTTTGCGTACCTGCCAGTTTGATTTTGTACCAATAGGATATTTTGCTGCTTCTTTTTCATTAATATCTACTCCCAATCCTGGAATCTCATTTACATACATATAGCCGTTCTTCATTGTGGGACAGCCTGTAAATACTTCTTTTATTTTATCTGAAAAGCGAATGGATTCCTGTATTCCGAAATTCCATACTGCAAGGTCGATGTGTGCATTTGCTGCATGGCCAACTGGCGAAACATCTCCAGGGCCATGCCAAGCAGTTTTGACATTGAACCATTCTCCGAGCCTGGCTACCTTCATGGCAGGAGTGATACCTCCAATCTGTGAGATATGAATCCTGATATAATCAAACCATTGATTTACCATTGGTAGTTTAAACTCATTTATATTGTTAAAGAGCTCACCCATTGCTATAGGAACAGAAGTACTTGTTCTTAGCTGCTTGAACCATTCCATATTTTCTGGAGAAAAAGGATCTTCTATGAAAAAAGGACGGTATGGCTCTAATTGTTTGATCATATTGATCGCATCCATTGGCTGCACACGCTCATGAATATCGTGCAATAATTCTACATCATCACCGCATTTTTTTCTTACTGCTTCGAAAATTTTTGGAACAGATCTCAAATAAGTCCTCTCATCCATATAAGCATCATTTGCTCCACCAAATCCAGCTTCTTTGAAATCCGGTTTTTTCTGAGTTACTCCAACAGCACCATAACCTCCCTGTTGTATTCTGACGTATTTATAGCCCTCATCCATAAACTTTTGGACATTGTCTGCTACTTCTTCTGGTGTATTACCACTAGCATGCGCATAACAGGGTACAGCAAATCTTACCTTGCCACCAAGAAGTTGATATACGGGCATATTGGCTCGTTTTCCTTTAATATCCCACAAAGCCTGATCAAGTCCGCTGAGTGCATTGTTCAAAACAG
>CAZGWG010000469.1:0-2559 GCA_964529165.1 uncultured Sphingobacterium sp. | reverse complement strand
GAACCGCCAGCGGCAGCTCAGCAAGTGCCTGATGCCCAGGCAGATCTTCGGGCAGCAACTATTATGGATAAATCTTCTGCGGTACCCGACTCTCTTAAAGCATCTGAGACAGGGAAGGAGCCCGAAAAGTTAATTCCGCCTCCGGATAAGCAAAAGCCGCCGGCACTAAAGCCTGATCAGAAGCCGCCTCCTGCTAAAGCACTGCCTGCTGGTGATTCAAAGAAGATTGAAGTTCCTTCCGGAAAGGGTAAGCCGGATACTCTTAAAACGGCTGTAGTGCAATCGGATTCAGTCTCTACCGATACTGCGAAAACCAGAATTGTGATTGCTTATCACCGGGCTAAAATATTCAAGTCGGATCTTCAGGCCAGGGCAGACTCTATGTTCTTCAGTTATTCTGATTCGACAGTAAGGTGCTTTGGAAACCCGATGATCTGGGCTCAGGGTTCTCAGCTTTCGGGTGATACGATCTTTCTGCAGATGAAGAACAAGAAACTGGATAATATGCTGATGCAGCATAATAGCTTTATTGTTAATACAGAGGATGCCGACTCAGCAAACTTTAATCAGATAAAGGGTAAAATGATTACGGGTTATTTTAAGGACAATAAGCTGAGAAGCATGTTTGTGGATGGGAATGCAGAAAGCGTTTATTACGTAAAAGAAGACTCCTCCTACAGCGGATTAAATCACCTGGTAAGCGGGCGTTTGAAAATCATGCTGAAGGATAATAAACTCGAGAATATTACTGCAATACGCTCTGTTGATGCCTCAATTACGCCTATGGCTGATCTGAAAGAGGAAGAGAAGGTTTTAAAAGGCTTTATATGGAAACCAAGAGATCGTCCTAAATCCAAGGAGGAGATTATTCCGCAGCTCGCAAAAGCAGAGAAAAAGCCGGAAGTTACAAGCAAGGAATCGGTTAAAACGACAACTAAAGTTCCTTTAAAGGCAGAAACTAAAGACAAAAGTCCTGAGAAAACGAAAGAGCCTGCGAAAGTTGCACCTAAGCAGCAGAATTAAATCTGGGTCTTAAGGAAGCTGATTAGCTTGGCAACGGCAATGGCCCTATGGCTGATTCTGTTCTTTTCTGCAGGATCCATTTCAGCAAAAGTGATATCATAACCATCAGGTTGAAAAATCGGATCATAGCCAAAACCCTTGCTGCCTGATCGCTGGAAAGTAATCTGCCCTTCAACACTTCCTTCAAAGAGATATTCTTTACCATCCAGCATCAGGGAAATAACTGTCTTGAACCGGGCTGTCCGATTTTTCTGCTGTCCGAGTCGGTCAAGAACTAATTGCATGTTCTGATCGAAATCACGGCTGCCGGAGTAACGGGCAGAATAGACCCCCGGCTCACCATTCAGGGAATCAATTTCAAGTCCTGAGTCATCAGCAAAGCAATCACAATGATAGCGATCGAAAATATAGCGGCTTTTCTGACCTGCATTTTCTGCAAAAGTGTTTCCCGTTTCAGGAATATCATCATAACAGGAGAGATCATTCAGGCTTTTCAGAAGAATAGATTCACCGGCTATGGCCCGTATCTCATTTACTTTATGTTCATTACTGCTTGCGAAAACCAGCTCCATCTTAAAAGTCTTTCATTACATTCCAGAATTCCCTTTTCTTTAGTGTATCATTGATCATTTCATCAATACTATAAGTACAAAGGATTTTTGCACTTTCCAGTTTTATAACCTGATTTGCTTGCTGAGCCGGTAATGCTATCTTTTGAGGGTCAATACCAAAGAGAGTTATTCTATTAAAACTAAAAAACTCTTTAAGTTCAGTATAAGTTACCCCCGGATATTGATTCAGGTTCATTACTGCCAGATCCCGAAGTTCCAGACCTTTTGCAGACATAATCTTGAGCAGGGTTTCTTTTTGTATGCTGCTAATCTCTTTTTGTGCAGGTTCATCAATCAGGATCAGGAAATATTTATTGTTCTCACCCAGGTAGGTAAACTCTCTGAACTTTTCAGGTCCTGCAGATTTTTGGGATGGTATGTCCTGCTTTTCCTGAGCGGGTATCTCGGTAAGCAACATTACTGGGACATCGACTGTATTATGATTGCTTATTTCAGGACTTTGTTCGTTCTTGTCAGGTATAACTTGTTCAATTTCAGGGAGGATATATAGATCCTCAGTCATCAAAAGGCGAAGGGCATTGCTATTCTGTGTGAGGAGGTTTGACATCTTTTATTCTTTTTCGCTTATTATGCATGCAAACTTAGTAAAGCATCTGTTAAAAATAGTTAAAAGCATTCAGCTTCTTTTTCAAAAGCTTAACTTAGACACATTCCGTAGGCTATTGATCCCTGTCGGGATAAAATGCGCAATATTAGATACCTGTTCATTTAAATCATTGAATTATGAATAATATCTGATAATTTTGCGGGATTCAGTTTTTATAGAATCTCTGTTTAAGAGAATTTGTTTTTTATGAAGGATTGAATTTTAGTGAAAGAATGTTTGCGGGCTTAAATCGCATAAAAGAAGAAAAATAGAAATGAGAAAGACCTTAGGGATATTAACTATACTGTTGTTTGTGAG
>CAZGWG010000468.1:0-2561 GCA_964529165.1 uncultured Sphingobacterium sp. | reverse complement strand
TGCAAGAGCTGCCTGATCTGGTGAACCTGCAGTCGATAATGCTGCAAAGGCCTTAATCATACCTGTTACTGTACCTAATAGTCCCATCAAAGTTCCAATTGATACAAGTGTTGCTATAACAGTAAGATTTTGCTCCAACATAGGCATCTCCAAAGCAGTTGCTTCTTCGATATCTTTTTGGATTGCAAGACATTTCTGTTCAGTATCCATTTTAGGCTCAACTTCCATTTCTTTATATTTCTTCAATCCAGATTTGATAACATTTGCAACAGAACCTGCCTGTTTATCACATTCTGAAATAGCTGAATCTATATTGCCGGCACCGATGAATCCCTGAATCTTTTTAACAAACTGGTCAACATTTCCTTTACCTGTAGCTTTTCCGATAACAAAGAAACGCTCGAATGAAAATACGATCACCATAAGGAATAAACCCATCAGAACTGGTACAACGTATCCTCCTTTGTAAACCATTCCGAAGTAGTTACCTGGTAGCGGGTGTCCGTTCTCAGGATCTCCACCCTCAAAATTAGAAGGATCTCCCATTACGAATTTCCATAACAGTACTCCGACAAGAATACACATCACAATAGATAGACTTGCAAAAATGCTTGAACCAGAGCTCTCTTTCTTAGCTGTTGTTGGTTTTGGTGCGTTCGCCATTTTTTTAAAATTTAGTTTTTAGTTGTTGATTAGATAATATAAGTTAATTGATTTTTTGTTTGGTATTATTATGTTGGTGTTAATTTTATATCATTTTTAAAAATATCATTTAATTGTCTCCCAGTTACTTCGGGATAACAAAAATATAATTTTCGAGTTAATAAAAAATTTTTTGTGAATTTATTAATCCTATTTATTCAATCCTGTCAAAGCCATCCCTAGAATGTAGCAAGAAACATGCTGTTCTAAAAGTTGATTACCTCAAAAACTGATAATCATTTTACAATGAAAACTATTTTTTATTGCAATTGCAAATTTGCTGAATGATTTTAATGTCTAAACATTTAAAAACAACTAAAGATTATAACTAATTATTTCATTATCAGCACATTCCATATATTGTTTAAAATTTGATACAAATGTCTTCAATAGATTTAATGCTTTCTGGCCACATAATTCTCATTCTATCAGGATGTATGCCGATTTAAATCCTCTAAAGACCTATTGATATTAGTTTATCCTCCGGATCTTTTAGCTTTATAGCCCTCAGAACTAAGTAAAGCTAAAACCTTTTCCCGAAAATCTCCCTGAATAATAATTTCACCATCCTTTGCCGAACCACCTACACCGCATTTTTGTTTAAGCTTTTTGCCAAGCACCTCCAAATCCTCCTGCTTACCTATAAAGCCGGTAACCAATGTAACGGCCTTGCCGCCCCTCTGTTTCTTGTCAAGCTGAACCCTCAAATCCTGCAAACGAGGTTCCAGAGTTTCGACGATTTCGGAATCGTCCGAAATATAACCAAAGTCAGGATTCGTAGAATAAACTATCCCATGCAGACCTTTACTCTTTTTTGACATAATTAATTAAGAATATTTAATGAACGTGGGTTAACTCCAATATTCAGTACTGCTCCCATATTAAACGGATCTCCATCCAGATGAACCACCGCGTCATTCTCTCTAACAATAATGATTTCACTTCCCTGAATTATCTCCAAATAGTTTGATTTATGCGTATTCTTTCTAAACATTCTAAGCACTAATGCCGGAAATTTATAAAGAGGGAATGGTTTCAGAATGCAAATATCCAGCATACCATCACTCAATGAAGCGAAAGGAGAAATATGTGCGTTGTTTCCATACTGTGATGAATTAGCAATGCTGATCATAAAGGCCTGATGCTCATATTCTTTACCATCAATCGTTAGACGATAATGCTGTGAACGATAATTAGAAACTTCTGAGAACGCTATTTTAACATAACTACTTAGACCGCGCTTGACATTTTCAGCAAAACGTGAACTAATCTGTGCATCAAACCCGATACCCGCCATATTAAAGAACTTCTTGCCATTAAAAGTTCCTGAATCAATTTGACTAACATGGAGTTTATTAATTCTCTTTATAGCCTGCACATCACCTATTGGAATCCCTAAAGATCTGGCCAAGCCATTTCCTGATCCAAAAGGTATTATTCCCATCAATTTACCTGTTCCCTCAACCTCTGTTGCTACCTCATTAATTGTCCCATCACCCCCAACTGCAACTAGAATATCTATTCCATTTCTGAGAGCACCAGCCGCAAGAATGGACCCGTGACCATGATATTCTGTAAAGGCACATTCAAAATCAAATTTGCTCTTATCCAGATATTTATCAATTTTTTTCGGAAAATTATATTTGGATTTCCCTCCTGAAATAGGATTGATAACGAATAAAATTTTTCTTTTCAACTAAATTTAGATTTTAAATCAAAAATACTCTTAAATTTTTTAGAACATAATATTTATCCTACTTTTGCTGTGCAAAAAGTGGATCGATTTGCGTTGATTGCAACCACGTAAAAAAAAGTGCTAAAACATTCTCCTGATTTTTACACCAATCAAAACTTTCCTT
>CAZGWG010000467.1:0-2573 GCA_964529165.1 uncultured Sphingobacterium sp. | reverse complement strand
GAGTAACCTCTCCTAACATTCAAAAACAACAGGGAACAAACCGTATCCTGATTGAGCTTCCGGGAGTTACTGATCCTGATCGTGTACGTAAATTACTTCAAGGTTCAGCGAAACTAGAATTCTGGGAGACTTATGATAATGCAGAGATCTTCAGCCTTCTTCAGAATGTGAACAGTATCCTCGCCTCTACAATTAAATCTACCGATACTGCTGCTACAGCGGTCAGCCAGGATACCACCAAAAGTAAACTTGCAGCTTTAGGCAAAAAAGACAGCAGTGTTGTTGACAGTGCTGATGCTTTGAATAAAGTACAGGCTGAACAAGCGAAATTAAATCCATTATTTGCTATTTTAAATCCTGCTACCTATCAGGGTCAGGATGGCCAGGTTAATTTACGCCCCGGTCCGGTTGTCGGATACTCTGCTTTAAAAGATACTGCCAAAGTTAATTCATACCTGTCATCTCCAGCAGTTAAAGCTGTTATCCCACAGAACATTAAATTATTCTGGGGAGTTAAACCAATGTCTGTTGACAGCAAAGTGTTTGAGCTTTATGCTCTTAAAACCAGCACTTTAGGAGGCGGACCGGCATTAGAAGGAGATGTAATCTCTGATGCACGTTCTGATTACGATCAGAAGGGTAATCCTGAAGTTGTAATGGTGATGAATGCAGATGGTGCACGCGCATGGCGCTCTATAACTGCTGCTGCATCATCTGACCCGAATAACAAGAAAAGTGTTGCAATTGTACTCGATAATCTGGTATACTCTGCACCAACTGTTCAGGGAGAAATTCCAAACGGAATCTCATCAATCAGCGGAAGCTTTAAAGTTGAAGATACCCAGGATCTTGCAAACGTTTTAAAGGCAGGAAGATTACCTGCTCCTGCAAAAATTGTGAGTGATTATGTAGTTGGTCCATCTTTAGGAGAAGCTTCAATCTCTGCAGGTTTAATTTCTACGATTGCGGGTGTAGTTGTTATCCTTCTTTTCATGGCAATGTACTACAGTACAGCAGGGGTAGTCGCCAATATTGCGCTAATAGTTAACTTATTCTTCCTGATGGGCGTACTGGCATCATTAGGTGCTGTATTAACCTTACCGGGTATTGCTGGTATCGTACTTTCATTGGGTATGTCTGTTGATGCGAACGTACTGATCTACGAAAGAATCCGTGAAGAGCTTTCAGAAGGAAAATCCTTAAGACTTGCTATTACTGAAGGTTTCAGCAAAGCAATGCCTTCAATCCTCGATTCAAACATTACGACTTTCCTTACAGGGGTCATTTTATATATCTTCGGGCAGGGACCAATTGTAGGTTTTGCTACTACCCTGATGATTGGTATTGTCACTTCCCTTTTTGCAGCAATCTTCATTTCAAGATTAGTGTTCGAATGGATGCTTGACAGAAAAAAACCAATCAGCTTTTCTATTAAAGCAACACAGAACTTATTTAAAGATTCGAAATTCGACTTTATCACTGGCAGAAAACGCTTCTATATTCTTTCTTCTGTAATCATTATAGCCGGAATCATTTCTGCCTTCACACAAGGTTTCAGCCTTGGGGTAGATTTCCAGGGAGGAAGAGCATATTTTGTTGCTTTCGATAAACCTGTTGAAGTTGAAAATGTACGTTCGATTTTAGTTGATGAATTCGGAACGGCAGTTGAAGTAAAAACCTTTGGTACATCTAATCAGGTTAAAATCACTACGGCCTACCTGATCAATGATAATTCAGATGAAGCTAATAAACAGGTTAACGATAAACTAGCATCAGGTCTTAAAAAGATCAATCCGGTGTATGAGATAAAAGATTCTCAGAAAGTGACTCCAACTATTGCTGAAGACATCAAAACCTCAGCTATCTATGCCACAATATTCTCAATACTGGTCATATTTCTGTATGTACTGGCACGATTCAGAAGGCTTGCTTTCGGATTTGCGGCAATTCTTGCACTTGTTCACGACGTACTGGTATTGCTTGCGATCTTTACCATATTTAATGGCTGGCTGCCTTTCTCTCTCGATATTGACCAGGCATTTATAGCAGCTATATTAACCGTAATGGGTTATTCAATTAATGATACGGTAGTTGTATTTGACCGTGTAAGGGAATATATAGGCCAGCATCATTCCAAAAACGAAGATCTTCCATCAATAATAAACAACGCATTGAACAGTACCTTAAGCCGTACTGTAATCACAGGTATCTGTACGATTGCTGTATTGCTGATCATCTTCATCTTTGGCGGTGAAATCTTAAGAGGATTCTCTTTCGCCATGTTAATTGGTGTAATCTTCGGAACTTATTCTTCCCTGTTCGTGGCAACACCATTCGTTGTTGAGTTCATTAAAGAAAAAGACAAAAACAAGGCATAATATTTTAATATTGTCTTAGCTATTCAAAAGCATCCGCCCCGGCGCGGATGCTTTTTTTTTGTTTAATAACTAATTTATTCAGATATTTGTCACACTAACAATAAGTATGGCAACAGAATTATTCAGCACCTATTCCTATCTGCTTGACAGAACCGCAAGGAAGGTAAAACAATATGCCCAGCGTCGCTTTAATGC
>CAZGWG010000466.1:0-2577 GCA_964529165.1 uncultured Sphingobacterium sp. | reverse complement strand
CGCTCAATTCTTCTGTACAGCTCAAAGCGGATAATATAGTAATGCTTGTAAGTGACTTACATTAAAATAAACACTAATTGAATATTATATGATTTCAAGACGAAATTTTCTTAGGAGTACAGGAATGGCTACGGCACTGAGTATGGCAGGTTCGGCTGAGGCGTTCTCACTTCCGTTTGCAACTGATAATGCTGCCGATGAGGTAATCGGTCATGGTGAATTTAAGTATAAGGTTGATAAAGCCTGGGCAAAAATAAGTGTGAACAGTAATCCTTTGTTTAATTGCCATGAAATGGTACAGGATAGTAAAGGCAGGCTTATTATGCTTGGAGATCATACCCATAACAATATTTTGATATTTGATAAGTCAGGTAAGCTTCTGGATAATTGGGGAACGGCCTGGCCCGGAGGGCATGGCTTGTCGATCAGTAAGGAAGGGGGAGAAGATTTTCTGATGATTGTAGATTGCGGATGGTATCAAAATAAATCAGGCAACTGGAATGCACAGGCTGGGCAGGTGATCAAAACAGATTTAAACGGAAGAATAATTTTTTCGATTGGTCATCCCAAGACCATTGGGATTTACAAAGATGATGAGAAGTTTATGCCGACCGAGACGGCTATTGGACCAAATGGTGATATTTATGTTGCTGATGGTTATGGCTCAGATTATATTATTCAATACAATAGTAATGGGCAATACATCAGGCATTTTGGCGGGCGTAAAAATGCCAACCCGGATTGGAATCTTCGCTGTGCTCATGGTGTTGCTATTGATTACCGGAACAAAAATAATCCGACACTAATTTGTACATCCAGAGAAGAAAATTGTTTCAAAGTATTTACTCTGGATGGTAAATTTCTGCATCGTATTGATTTGCCCGGGATGCATGTTTGCCGGCCGGTGCTTGATGGGGATAATCTGTATGCGGGTGTTTGCTGGTCGAATGATGAAGCAGGTAAAATGATTGGGGGAAGCAGTGGCTTTGTTACCATTCTGGATGCCTCCAATAAGGTTATTTCAAATCCTGGAGGAAATGCACCGGTTTATAGAAATAATATGCTGCAAGCTACTTTGCAGGCACCGGGGCAGATGTTTCAGCATTGTCATGATGTTTGTATTGACGAGGATAAGAACATTTATGTCTGTCAGTGGAATGCTAATAATACAGCACCTGTAAAATTGAGCCGGGTTTAAATGATGCTATTAGATTTAGCGCTATTTTCAGGTCGGCTCCATCCGCTGGTCGTTCATTTGCCGATTGGTTTTCTCCTGCTGGCTACCTTGTTTGAATTGCTATCCTATTCGAAGCAATTTGAACATCTTAAGGCTTCGGTGTCATTCACTTTATTGCTGGGGTTCATTGCTTCGGTACTGGCCTGTATTCTGGGTTATATCTTATCATTAAGTGGTGATTATGATGCCGGGGTGCTGAGTGGTCATAAAAATTCAGGTATTGCCCTTGCCTTGATTTCAGGATTATTATTTCTGATCAGCAGTAGAATATTTAAAAAAATACCCGCTCTTAATCGTGCTGTGTTTAGTACTTTCTGTGTTTTAACTATGGCTCTGATGAGCTATACCGGGCATCAGGGTGGAACATTGACGCATGGTGCAGAATATCTGTCGATCGATGTACTCAGGCAGCAAGAAAGAATTAAACCAGTTCGTGTGGAAGAGGCAATGCTATTTGAAGATGTGGTTCATCCAATTTTAATTCAGCGTTGTTCTCAATGTCATAGAGCCGGTAAAATGAAAGGGGAGCTTTCAATGAGATCTTTGGCTGATTTGAAAAAAGGAGGAAAAAATGGGGCAGCAATTGTCGCGGGTTCATTAAATGAGAGTGAATTGTATAAACGGATTACTCTTGATCCTGAGCATGAGGACTATATGCCTACTGATGGGAAAACGCCTTTGACTAAATCAGAAGTTGAAATCATTAAATGGTGGATTGAAAAGGGGATGGCTGTTCATGGTAAAAAGATGGCTGAATTGAAAAATACCCAATCTGTTAGCCCGCTAGTTGCTTCCTATTTAAAAATCGGTGGAGCTGGCAACAATGTTGAATCTGCAGATCCGGAATATCCGGTTTCAAACCCTGAGATTCCTGTTTTCACCGATTTAAAAGTACTGGATAGCCTTCGAAGCCGGGGTTTGAACGTCAGAATAATGCAGCATCAACCGTTAATGCTGGATATTAGCCTGCCTGAAGGTAAGGGGGAGCAAATATCCTCCATCATTCCGGGACTGAAACTGATCGCAAAGCATGTTATCTGGCTTAATCTATCGGGAAATAATTTAAGTGATAAAGACCTGGATTTTTTGCCATTGATGATCAATCTGGAGAAACTTCGATTAGAAAAGAATCCTGTTAGTGATAAAATTATTCCACTTGTTTCTGATTTAAGGCACCTCGAAGCCATTAATCTGAATGAAACAGGCTTGAGTAAAGCAGGAGTGGAGCAGTTGAGGAATATGCCTTCTGTTAAAAGGGTTTATGAGTGGAGGACTGGTTCGGTAAGAGATAATTGAATAAAGATTTTATTTAGCTCATTCTCAGTCCAATTCATTTGGTC
>CAZGWG010000465.1:0-2577 GCA_964529165.1 uncultured Sphingobacterium sp. | reverse complement strand
TATACCTTATGACAGAACTGGGATATACAAACTGGCTCAGGTTTCTGATCTGGCTGGTTTTGGGATTGATTATCTATTTCTCTTACAGTTATCACAAAAGCAATCTCAATAAATGAGACTCTGAATAAAGTGTTAACATTGAATTTGATAAAAGCTCTGTTTTAAGCGTATTCATAAATAAAAAAAGGGTCATTTCTAAATTAAAAATGACCCTTTTTATTTATTTCAAAAAAAATCCTGAATGATAAGAATATACCTGAATAAATTAAAATCACTATGCTTCATGATGGTCTAATTCCACTCTGGTCAACTCACTGGTGTCCTGAGTCGAAATGATCAGAGGTACACGCTCAATCGTTACAAAACTTATATCAAGGCCAAAGCCGCGCTCCTCAGAAAGCGAGAACTTCTTCAGGATGAAATAATAGTCCATGATAAACTTATCAATAAAGCTTAACACATTAGAACGAGACAAAACTTTCTCCAGAACAACAAACCTGAAATCTCCAATAATTTTGTACTTATTTAGGGAAGTATATTTACTGGTTATATCTACCTCCTTATTCCTTACCAGTTCTTCAACAACCTTTCTATACAGAACATTAATCTGCTGCTCAACACGGAAACCCAGTTTAAAATCAATTCGAATAAGCTTATTAGGTATCAGAAATTCAACCTTATAATCCCTTGTAAAAGGTTCATCGGTTACATCAACATGCACCAGCCAATAAACATCTGCCCTTTTGGGCTGCTTTTGAAGAATCGAATACATAATTTTAGATTCGATTTCTGAATTGAAATTGGAACTGGTCAGATAAACCAGTTGCGATGCGTATTTAGGTACAGATTCATCCTCACTCAGCTCCTTTAAAATTGGGTAGTAAGAATCGATCTCAACGAATTTTACAAAGCGGTTCTTTATTTTTCTGGCAGAATACCAGGCCCACATAATAGATAGCAGGAAGGAAGCAAGCAGGAGCGTAAACCATCCTCCATGAAGAAATTTAGCCATGTTTGCCACAAGGAATCCTAACTCAATCAGCCCGTATATCACCACGAAAATAATAATGATATAGTTTGGAAATTTTCTGCGTTTAAGAAATACTGCAACTAAAATAGTGGTCATCAGGAATGTTAGATTTATGGCTAAACCATAGGCTCCCTCCATATTCTGTGATTCGCGGAAAATCAAAACAACCACAATACATCCTATCCACAACAAAATATTTATTGAGGGCACATACAATTGTCCTTTTTGATTACTCGGATAATTAATTTTAACCTTTGGCCACAAATTAAGCCTTACAGCTTCAGATATCAGGGTAAATGATCCTGATATCATCGCCTGACTTGCAATGATTGCGGCCGAAGTAGCTATGCTAATCCCAGCAATAAGAAACCATTCCGGCATAATACTAAAAAAAGGATTATCTCCTGGGCCTAAACGGCTTCCCTGGTGCTGCCATAACCATACTCCCTGTCCAAAATAATTAAGCAATAAACAGGTTTTAACATATATCCAACTGATGCGAATATTCGAACGACCGCAATGCCCCAGGTCTGAATACAATGCCTCAGCACCTGTTGTACATAAAAATACCGCTCCTAAAATAAATAATGCATTGGGATTGGATGAAAGCAGTGAATATGCGTAATACGGGCTGATCGCTTTCAGAATTTCCGGAAACTGGATAAGGTAAACACTGCCCAGAACCGCCATCATCGTAAACCAGATGAACATAATCGGCCCAAAGGCCTTGCCTACAATAAAAGTCCCGAATTGTTGAATCAAAAACAATAAAGAAATGATAACAAGCACTATTGGAACAGTTGGAATATCAGCGTAAAATATCCTTAGTCCTTCAATTGCTGCTGATACAGTAATCGGAGGAGTAATCATCCCATCTGCAAGCAATGCAGAGCCTCCAACCATTGCTGGTATAACCAACCATTTCCCCTTCTTCTTGACTAAAGAAAACAGCGATAATATCCCCCCCTCCCCTTTATTGTCAGCACGCAACGTAATTATTACATATTTTATTGTAGTCTGAAGTGTCAATGTCCAGAAAATACAAGAGAGTCCACCCAAAATCAGATCACTTGTAATAATTCGGTCTGCTACAATAGCCTTAAAGACATACAAAGGTGATGTTCCGATATCGCCATAAATTATGCCCAGACTAATTAATAAACCCGCTGCAGAAAGCTTATGAAGATTTTTTAAATTTGACACTGCTAAAAAATTAGAAGACAAAAGTACATCTTAAAATCAAATTCCTAGTGCCGATCTTAGAACGTTTATTTTTTGTTATTTTTTTTAAATTTATTCTAACATTTAAGACAAATGCACGTATAGAAAGGAATTTTAGTTAAAAATTGTTAAAAAAAAGCAGCTTAAGCATGGGTATAAATTAATATGCCTTATATTTATACCATCATCTATTTTGCGTATGATAAACTCTTACCTGAGAAATGTAATTATATTCATAGTTTTAGGCACATTACTGTCCCTGAATAGCTATGCATATAGTTTTGTTTTTTCTCAGGCAGGCCGGCCAGATTCATTAAAAACTAAGA
>CAZGWG010000464.1:0-2582 GCA_964529165.1 uncultured Sphingobacterium sp. | reverse complement strand
GCGTGCAATCACACCCTGAACGTCCATTCCCATAGAAAGAAAAATAGAGAGTACATTCAACTGATCTTTCATTGCACCATTCATACTTCCGGTATGAAGATCTGTTCCCATCGTATTCGGTAAAAATCCTGCTTTAATTGAAGGAATAGCCTGATTAAAGTTGAAACTTCCTCCCCCAAAACCAACATCAAAAATAATCCCTCTCTTTTGAGCAGGAATCAAAAACGGTTTCAGTTTACGGGTTTTAAGATCTACTACCGGATCTCTTTGGACTAACTCGGTATAAACATGAGTATAAATATCTCCGGGACGAAGATATTCGGCAAACAATTTCTCTATTGATAAGGGAGCGTGAGTATTATCTCCACCAAAATCAATGATTACGGGCATATTGGCTAGTTTACCTGCTTCAACAACACGTTCTACAGGAACCCAACTGGCAGCAGCAAAGTGAGCCAGCTTGAATCCTACTACAATATCTTTATTGGCTAAGGCCTTATCTGCGGCCCTTTTGGGATCCATATCATTAATATCCTGCTCATAAGGATTACCTCTCATACCATCGCCAACAATATTAAGAAAAGACAATACTCTTGTAGCAGAGCGATCTATTATATTTTTCTTAAACCTGTCAAAGGATTGCCAACCTGCCCCACCACAGTCAACAACCGTTGTTACCCCTGAACGGAAGGTATAAGGATCTGGTGCAAGTGCCGAAAATCCACCACTTAATCCCCGATCATCTGTACCTGCGAAAACATGAGCATGCAGGTCGATCAATCCGGGAGTAACGTACATTCCTTTTGCATCTACTATTTGTGCTGCAAGTGCTGGATCAATATTTTTAGCAACTGCGGCAATTTTACCACTCTGGATTGCCACATCCATTAATTCGTTTATATTATTTTTAGCATCGATTACATGCCCTCCTTTGATCAGGATACTATAAGTTTTTGTTTGTGCCTGAGCAAATACAGCAAACATAATAAAGCCGGAAAGAAGCAGATAAGCATTTCTTCTCATAATAAATATTGTGTTTTGGTGAATTTAGGTATTAGGAAATGGAGAATAGGTAATGGAGAATAGGTAATAGGAAATAGGAAATAGGAAAAGGAGAAAAGGTAATTAATAAGAACAATCAGATCTGATCATTACACTAATCCCTATTTCCCATTCCCAATTTCCTCTTCCTAATTTAGCTTATCGCCGCTTTGGCAAGTTCCTCTTGAACACGTTTTGCCACAATCTTATCTTCACCATTCTTTAACATAAAGACGGTTATATTGATCGCATTAGGCTGAACCATTACCTCAATCGAAGGGCTTCCATCCTGTAAATTTTTTCGCAATTGATCGGAAGTAATTTTTAGTTTATTAGGGTCCCATGAAATAGTAATCTTAGGCGTATGATTAGCGATTGGAGGAACACTTACATTAACCTGAACACCATCAACCTTTTTTGCTGCATTTTCGATCACTGCAACTCTATCTTCCCACATCTTCCATTCAGCATCATGATCCTGATTAACATACTTATCAAGAGCTACATACATTCCGAGAATTTCTTCTTTGTTCACTTTTTGTCCACGACCAATATTGCCACCATTTGGTGGTGCGTTTAACCTTGCAGCAGCTATCAGGTCTTTACGACCTATTAGCAGACCAGCACTCTGAGGACCACGAATTCCCTTACCACCAGATATACAAACCAGGTCAAAACCAATATCTGTGTATTTCCAAAGATTTTCAACTGGTGGAATATCCGCAGCGATATCAATCAATGTAGGTATTTTATGTTTCCTTGCAATTGCAACAAATTCTTCATGACGAATTTTACCTGCATCAGTTTCATGATTCAAGAAATACATCATTGCTGTTTTATTGGTAATGGCTTTTTCTAATTCTTCTGCAGTCTCAATTTCCACAGGAATAATACCGGTATTCATCAAAGCATGAACATAACCAACCATATGACTTTTCTGAACAATAACCTCATTCTTCTCAAGTCCTGATACATTTGGTAATGCTGCAATTTTTTTACGATCAGTTCCTGTAAGTACACCAGCAGTTCCTAATACCAGAGCAGACCAACAGCCTGCAGTTACCATTGCTGACTCTGCATGACAAATTGCTGCAATTTTCTCCCCTACCTTATCTTGCACCTCATTAATCATAACGAAATGTTTTGCTGACTCTGCAATAGTATCAACAACTTCATCATGCATTAAGGATGCTGTCATGGTAGTATAGGTACCGGCAGCATTAATAAAGGTTCGTAAACCCAATTCCTTAATCACATCACGCTTGGCAGCAACTGCAACAGGAGCGGCCAAAGATTCCAGTGGAACACCTGTACCTACCGCTGCTCCTGCAATAGGAGCTACAGAAAGGTATTTGATAAGTTCTCTACGTTTCATAGTATTATTATTCTTGTTTTAGTTTGATTTTCCTTTAAACAATAAAAGGAGATCTCTCAATCTCCTTTTATTGATTCTCTAGCTAATATACAAATTGAACTATTATTATCAAATTGCTTCAGCTAATATAACGTTTTAGTTACTTTGACCTGTTCCTGGACCAACA
>CAZGWG010000463.1:0-2604 GCA_964529165.1 uncultured Sphingobacterium sp. | reverse complement strand
GGATCATCCTGATTTACAAGTTTACTTCCATCTATTTTAAGACGTTCAGCATCCGGACGCATATCCACATGAATCTCTGAACATGGTCCACAGGGACCAGTCTCACCCATCTCCCAGAAATTATCTTTCTTATTGCCTAAAAGAATACGATCTTCAGAGATATATAGCTTCCAGATATCATAGGCTTCCTGATCTTTAGGAAGTCCTTCAGCATCATCCCCGGCAAAAACACTGACATACAGGCGGTCTTTGGGTATTTTATAAACTTCCGTTAAAAGCTCCCAGCTCCAGGCAAGAGCCTCCTTCTTAAAATAACCATGTCCGGGATTGGCCGGATCACCAAAACTCCAGTTACCGAGCATCTCAAACATAGTGTGATGATAAGTATCTATACCTACTTCCTCTAGATCATTATGCTTGCCTGAAACGCGTAAACAACGTTGGGTATCAGCCACTCTTGGGTATTTGATCGCTGACTGACCCAGAAACAGATCTTTGAACTGGTTCATCCCTGCATTGGTAAACATCAGCGTAGGGTCATTCTTAACAACAATAGGTGCTGATTGAACAATGTGGTGTCCTTTTGCAGCAAAAAAATCTAAAAAACTTTGTCTTATTTCTTTGGTTGTCATCCTGAATAGCTATTCTGCAAATATAATACAGATATGCATTTTCTAGGGAGAGAATATGAAATAGCATCAGAGAGTTCAGCATAAAACATTTTATATGTCAATACTATTCAAAGCTTTTAAATTTTTGTTTGCTTCAGTTCAAATTTAGTAGTTTTACAAAAGTAAAATCTTCGGTATGCCTTACAAAGAGCGCGACATCACAAAATTATATTACAGCATGGGGGAAGTAACCCGTATGTTTGATGTAAATGCATCCCAGATTCGTTTTTATGAACGTGAGTTTGAGATTCTTCAGCCCAAAAAGAATAAAAAAGGAAATCGACTGTTCAGTGCTGATGATGTAGAGAACCTGAAGATCATTTTCAATCTTGTTAAAGATAAGGGTTATACCCTGCAGGGTGCTAAAGATTACCTGCGCAGTAATAAGGCTGAGGTAAAAGAGAACCAAAAGGTAATTGATTCTCTTGAACGTCTGAAACAGTTTCTACTTGAGGTAAAGGAACAGCTTTAATTATGCAGACACCAAAAAAATCTGCAGGAAAACGTTTGAAAATATTATTCGTCATAAACCCAAAATCCGGGCATGGCGGCGAAAAAAAATTCGAAAATTTTATTTCTGAAAGGTCTGAATCAGTAGTATTTGATTATCAGTCGATTCTTATGACCGGCGATGACAGCCAGCATATTTCAGATACTATTATTGAATACAAACCCGACCTTGTTGCAGCGGCCGGCGGAGATGGCACCATCAATCTAATGGCCGGATTACTTGCCGATACAGGAATTCCACTTGCCATTATCCCTCTTGGTTCTGCTAATGGTATGGCAAAAGAGCTACATATTCCAAACAAAATTGAAAGTGCCTTGGATATTCTAATCACAGGAAAAGCACAGGCGATCGATCTGATTAAAATTAATGAAAAGGTCTGTATACATCTGGCAGATGTCGGACTTAATGCACGGGTAGTGAAACGGTTTGAAAGTGATGTAAAAAGAGGCATTATGACCTATGCCAAATATCTTTTCAGAGAAATGTTCCTGCTAAAAAAATACACTTTCAACATTTTTTATGAAGGTAAAACAATTCGCAGAAAAGGAGTATCAATGACCTTTGCCAATGCTTCACGCTATGGAACCGGTGCTGTAATCAATCCGAAAGGCATACTCGATGATGGTAAATTTGAGCTTGTAATTATCAAACCTTTTCCAAGAATCGAGCTTTTATCGATTACCTGGAAAATGTTTATGAATAAATTGCATACTTCTGATTACGTAGAAATCATCAGTTGTGAAAAAGCCAGAGTTCAGAGCAGCAGAAAAACAACCCTTCAGGTAGATGGAGAAGTTCTTGGCAAGGTAAAAGAAATAGTTATTGAATGCATGCACAAGGCACTTCTTGTTATTGTACCTTAATCTATTTTATGTTCATAGACCATTTTCCCTCTTTCAGATTTCGCATCAATTACCCAAGCTGAAATATAAACTGAACCATCATTTTCAAACTTAAGTTTAAAAAAGCCCTTTGCTTTCATTCCAAATTTCAGATTTTTTCCGTTCTGTAAAACATACTTCAACTTTGAACCGGCGCCGCTAACGATATAGTGGTTATGATCTTTGGAAATATGTTGCAGATTATGTTCATGACCTGAAGCGTAAATTATACCGGGATGATTTTTAAATATATCGATCAAACGTTTGCGCAAATGCCTGTAACGGGGATGGGCTATATCTTCCTTTGCTCCAAAATACTTTCTGTATATCGGCAGCAATGAACCAAGAATGGGTAAAGGAAAATAGGCTTTGCGATGATAAATTGTAAATGGAAACAAATGATGTCTTAGTTTATAACGACCACCGTGTATGGCATAACTATAAACCGGAGCATGCCCCGCAACAATTATTCGCTTATCCTTATTATTTTCGAGTAGTGCGACCAGTTGATTAAAGAAATCATCTTCAGATTCAACCCGGC
>CAZGWG010000462.1:0-2651 GCA_964529165.1 uncultured Sphingobacterium sp. | reverse complement strand
TGCACCGGCATAGATCAAATCGAAATCTGAAACATTTATCACCCTGCGCAAAATATCATAAGACATATCACAAATTACAGGAACAGATGTCTTGGGAACATTAAACAATTCAGTACCATAAATTGTGTTATTTGATGTAAAATGAAAATAAGCTGAATCCTCAGGAATTACGAAATCCTTAGGAATATACGTGTAATTCTGATCTTTGGATGATGCCACAACATTCACACTACCGAAAATCTTCGCCTCCTTAAGCGCTTTTGAAGCCCATATACCCGTATCAAGATATGCTGCTGTCTGATTTTCACCAAGTAAGTTCATTGGAACCATTGAAAATTGCAAACTTGCCCCTCCCTGTAGTAAAACTACCGAGTAACCTTCAGGTACGTTCAATAGTTCCTTAATTAAACGAACAGTTTCATCTACAACTGCCTCAAACTCGGGGGTACGGTGTGAAATCTCTAAAATTGATAAACCGGTACCGTTAAATTCAAGAACTGCCTGTGAGGCTTGCTTAAAAACTTCCTGAGGTAGGATGCAGGGACCTGCACCAAAATTGTGTGTCATAATCTAAAAATTTATTGCCCAAAAATAAGACAATAATTTGAGACACGGGAGTAATTTAAGCCCTTATTGTTAATTGATTTAAATCCGCTATCTGCTTTTCAACCGGGCAATAACTCTAAAATTGAGTTTTCTAAAGGTTAAATAGTTGGGAACTGCATATTGATTGGAATTTTTATCATTCAACCAAAGGTAAGAAGCCGTGTTCTTAAAATTTAAAAGATTAAATAGTTCAGCATGCAAAGCCAGTGTCTGGAAATATTTCTTTACAAAAACCGGAGATCTTTTACTTTCAGGATCTGCCAGATCTTTGGAAAAACCTATATCAACACGCTTATATGCAGGTATCTTAAATAAATCTGTATGCCTGTCTGGTCCGGGAGGCCCCGCAGGAAGTGAAGAAGCATAAATCAGATTAAGGTGTACCTTATAGGTTGGATTTTGCATAAGCCTGTCCTGAAACATCATGCCTATATTAAATAACTGATTTGACGGACGCTTTAAATAGCCCGGGTAAATAGTAAGCAGATTACCATTATTGTCAATAGTCTGGTAAGAGTCATCTTTTATATCTTCTTTGGTTTGCATAACCGAAAATCTGAAAGTCGACAAGAGGTCTCCTGCAAAATTTCCGCTCAAACTGAAATCCGCTCCTGCTGCATAACCTTTAGCCGTATTTTCAGACAAGTATCTGATCTTGAGATCTTCAATTTTATAAGGAGTAATTCTGCTTAACAATTTATAATAAAGTTCAGAACTGAATTTCAGTCTTGTACCCAAACCATTAAATTCGTAATCAGTGCCTGTTATAATGTGATAAGATCGCTGAGAACGGGCATCCGGGTTAATACTACCATTAAATCTCTTGATCTCTCTGTAAAATGGCGATTGCGAATAAGCCCCAACCGAAAAACGGAAAAGAAAATTATCATTATATCCCGGCGAGTACATTAATGAAACTCGTGGACTGATCAGGTTTTCCTTCGAATAAGAATTGTAATTAGCTCTTACTCCGGCTGCTACCGTAACGTTAGGCCTTAAACTAAAAGTATTTTGAACAAATCCACTTATTCGTCCAATATCCTGCTTGTACTGCTGGTTAATAAGCTCTGAATATGTCCAGCTTCCTGAAGTACGAAATGAATATCCGGTAGTGTCTATGCCATTATACTCATCAATTCTATCCTTTACTTTGTCTGCCTGAAAACGAATACCCATCTCAATAAATGAATTTCTAATCTGCTTGTACATCCGAAATTCGGTATTAAGAATTTTTGTATTCAAAAAATTATCTCTGTAGGCAATATTCGACCCTCGTCCAAGCAGTGAACCGGGATTGCTGGGATCTAATCCTCCATTTTTTTCATTAAAGGCATACCAGCCTAATAGATCTTTCTTCTCCTGTTCATTGATACTGGAAAATGAACTGATCCATTTAAAATTCAAAGAGCTTGAGGCATTATAGGCAAGAGTTATTGCCCCCATAAGAGATTCATAATTACTGCTTTCCTTGCCATCATAGTTCACATTAAGCCTTAATACTTCATCGGAGGTTCCAAATTCTGTGAGACGCCTGTCAGGACTGATTTTCAAATCCCCTTGATTATAATTTCCAAAAACAGATAAATTCAATTTTGAGCCCAAATCATGCCTGAACAAAAACTGGTAATCAGAAAAGCCGGAAATATAATCGCCTTCCAGGTTTTGTGTTCCCAATAAGCTTTGATTCTTCTTGTTTCTAACCCCTGCCAGAATATAACTATTCTTAAAAGGAACTTTTAATGCCGCAGAACTGGAAAGAAAACCAAGTTGTGCTTCCAATGATAGCGAATCAGGCCTACCATATCTGACATCCAGAACAGAAGATATTTTATCACCATATCTGGCTTCAAAACCTCCTGCAGAAAATCTTGTATTACTCGCCAGATCAGGATTGATAAAGCCCAGTCCCTCCTGCTGTCCTGAGTAAATCTGCATGGGTCTGTAAATTTCTATATCATTCAGATAAATCAGATTCTCATCGAAATTACCACCTCGTACCGAGTATTGAGAACTCAGTTCATTATTACCTGAAACTCCAGGCATAT
>CAZGWG010000461.1:465-2655 GCA_964529165.1 uncultured Sphingobacterium sp. | reverse complement strand
ATGGGAGGAGCCTGTGCTGCATTGATTTCAATTGTAGAATTTGACCACCTTACCCATCAGATACAGGCTGGAGCTACAGCTGATCGGGGCGTTTTACTGATCATTTTTGCAGGATTGATTATTGGAACTATTTCATTTTCAGGAAGTATGGTTGCCTGGGGTAAACTGAATGGAAAGATTAGAGATTTCTCTTTCAATGGGCAACATATTGTTAACCTGATTATTTTTGCTGCTATAATTGCACTCTCATCTTACCTGATTATCTCGCTTGATCCCGCAGCTGATACCTTGTTTTATCTTGTATTCATTTTATCCGTTGTATACGGACTCTTATTTGTTTTTCCAATTGGAGGAGCCGACATGCCTGTTGTTATTTCCTTATTGAATTCGTTTACCGGTGTTGCAGCCGCATTCGGAGGTTTTCTTTATGATAATCCGGTAATGTTAACCGGAGGGATTTTGGTTGGTTCTGCAGGGACTATTCTGACAATTTTGATGTGCAAAGCAATGAACCGACCGCTTAGTAATGTCTTGATAGGCTCATTTGGTGGTTCTTCGACGGGCTCATCTGGCAAAGAGCAGGGTGCTTATAAGGAAATCAGTATCAGCGATTCTGCTGTGGTTATGAGTTATGCTAAACGCGTAATGATCGTTCCTGGATATGGTCTTGCTGTGGCTCAGGCACAACATGTATGTCATGAACTTGAAAAATTACTTATTGATAAAGGCGTGGAGGTGAATTATGCAATTCATCCGGTTGCCGGACGTATGCCTGGTCATATGAATGTTCTTCTTGCCGAAGCTGATGTGGATTATGCAAGATTACTGGAAATGGAGCAGGCAAATGAGGAGTTTCCAATGACAGATGTGGTTTTGATTTTAGGCGCAAATGATGTCGTCAATCCGGCTGCAAAAACAGATCCAGGATCGCCAATTTACGGTATGCCTGTTCTGGATGTAGAACTCGCTAAACTGGTGATTATTAATAAACGAAGTATGAATCCAGGCTATGCGGGTATTGAAAACGAACTTTTCTTTCAGCCTAAATCCTCCATGCTTTTCGGAGATGCTAAATCAGTGCTTCAGCAGTTGGTAACCGAAATCAAAACACTTTAAAATAAGTAGAAAGGCAAAAGCTAAAGGCTAAAATTGGCTCACACCATATTGATAACCTTTAACTTTTACCTTTGTTTTTCTGATTAGTCTGCCCTTTTCAGGCCATATTTCTCAATTTTACTATACAGATGACTTCGTTGTATGTCTATGTCATCCGCTGTTTTTGACACGTTCCAATTGTTTTTTTCCAGTTTATATTTGATATAATCTCGCTCCGCAAAATCTTTATACTCCTGAAAGTTGGCGAACTGATCAAAATTTTGCTGAGGTGCTATTGAGTTATTTTCAACGTCTTTTGAAAATGAAGAAGGGTTTGCATAGTTGATAACATCTATTTCTGTAATCAATTTATCACTTAAGATGATTAGCCGCTCAATCATATTCCGAAGCTCCCTGATATTGCCAGTCCAGTTCATACCCTGTAAAGCAATCATTGCTGAGTCGCTGATCTTTTTAACCGGCATTCCATAGTCATTACAGATTTCTTCACAAAAATTTTGTGCAATGAGTGGAATATCTTCCATTCGTTCAGTTAAATGAGGTACGTGAATCAGTATAACGCTTAAACGATGGTAAAGATCCATTCTAAAGTTCCCTGCTTCAATTTCTTTTTGGAGGTCTTTATTTGTGGCAGCTATTACTCTTACATCAACATCAATCTCCTTTTCACCACCAACCCTGGTTACTTTATTCTCCTGAAGTGCACGCAGAACTTTAGCCTGGGCAGAAAGACTCATATCCCCGATTTCATCAAGAAACAATGTTCCACCATTAGCTTGCTCAAACTTTCCGATTCTTTGTTTGATAGCTGATGTAAAAGACCCTTTTTCATGTCCGAATAACTCACTTTCTATTAATTCTGAGGGTATTGCTGCACAGTTTACCTCAACTAGAATAGAGCTTGCCCGATTTGATTTTTCATGTAGCCAGCGGGCAACAAGTTCCTTTCCACTTCCATTTGCACCTGTAATAAGCACTCTGGCATCAGTAGGAGCAACTCTTTCAATTGTAGACTTGATACGTTCAATGGCTGCTGAATTACCCAGCATTTCACGGGTCTTGCTGACCTTGCGC
>CAZGWG010000461.1:0-455 GCA_964529165.1 uncultured Sphingobacterium sp. | reverse complement strand
CGCTTTAGAACTTTGGTCTCTGTTACCAGTGTTTTCCGCTCTAAAGCATTTCTAACAGTAATCAGTAATCGATTGAGATCAGGTGGCTTTGAAATAAAATCATAGGCTCCTTTTTTACTGGCCTCTACCGCTGTTTCAATCGTTCCATGACCAGAAATCATAATAAATGGTAGATCTGGCTGAATATTAAGTCCTTCTGAAAGGACTTCCAGGCCATCCATTTTATTCATTTTAATATCACAGAGAACCAGATCATATTCATTTTTTCTGATCAGATCTAATGCCTCTATTCCATTATCAATATCCTCAACCTGATATTCCTCATATTCAAGAATTTCTCTTAAAGTATTTCGGATAGCCTTCTCATCATCAATGATTAATATTTTTGGCATAAGTATTTAGTAGATTATAAATTCTGCGATTAAATTTTACAAATTAATATGCTTTATCACAAA
>CAZGWG010000460.1:0-2663 GCA_964529165.1 uncultured Sphingobacterium sp. | reverse complement strand
CGGGCTGGCGGTGGTGCTGCATACGTCGGAACTGCTGTTTTACGGGATTAAGACTAAAATATTCTTTAGTTTGAACTCAGCACAGAAGATCCAGCTTGCAGATACGTTGGCATTCCTTTTGGAAAACAAACTTTACAATTGGCTTATACCTGAACTTCACTTTAGATTCAGAAAAACATTTCATGGCCCAGCCAATCGACTAAGTACCTCTTCAATTCTTGAATTCAGTGTATCGGAATTTCATTACTCTGCCTTCAAGAAAACTAGCGATGAAAGGTACCTAGACCTATTAATATCTGCGCTGTACCGCCCTGCCTCAAAGAAAAACAATGGTAAAGATTTCAGGGCAATTTTCACAGAACTGGATTGCAAAAGCAATGCTGGGTTAATGTCAAAACTTCCTGCAGCTGTCCGTGCTTCCATCCTATTTAATTATGAAGGATGCCGGTCCTTTATCGTGAAAAAATATCCATTGATCTTCGTTCCGGGTCAAGGTTCTGAAAACAATAAACTCCCGGATCTGGGGCCATTAATTAAAACAGTTGCAGGAAGCAAATTCGGATCGTACAACGAGACTGAGGGAACGAACCTTTATACCTTCCTGGATCACCTACAGGATGAGATGGAAAAAGTAAAAGAAATGGAATCTAAAAGTAAACGCTAATGGTCACTGAAGACGAATGCATCACCTATTATAAGAATCTTGCCAAGGTTCATAAAGTAATCCAACATGAAGTTGATGGACAAAAAGCATTCTTTGAAATCGAAGACCTGGAAAGTCTGGACAATTTTGATGAGGCATTAAAAAATGTCGTAGGTTCAACAGTTATGCTACTTTATGCTTCAGATGGTGAGTTGAACGACAATGAAACGGAAAACCACAACCAGGAACTGGATTGTCAGATCTATATTCTTCAAAGAAAAACCAATGCTGTTACTGTTTCACAGATCAGAAGCTCGTGCATTGAGATCATTAAAGAGGTTTTAGGTCGTACCAAACGCGAAGCACGTCAGGGATTAGTCTTTCCTGGCAAAATCTTACAATTCCGGATAAACAAAATTCCCATACGTAAAGTTGGGCCGATGTGCCTGGATTGGTATGGATATACCGCATTGTTAACCTTTACCTGTCCTTTTGGATATACCGTTGATTCGGGATCTTGGACAGATATTCCATAGATTCCATGAGCGTTACAATTGCTACACAACCCCCTTTATATGCCTTTAGCGGTGACCAGATCCGGGCAGTGTTCAATCTATCCGATATTTATGTGAACCCAGGTGAATATGCAGTAAATACAATACCAATCTCTTCAACTGTTGCCGTTGGTACACAGTATATTTTAAACTACCGAGGGCAAACCATTACAATGGAGGCTGCTCTTGATCCAGACGATAGCGGGAATCAGTTTGCCGGTAGTCCAGGTGTTTTGGAAATACCTACATCGGCACAAGTTCAATATTTCCAATCCAATTACCTGCTTTCAAAAGACTTTGTCATCACCTTTGAAACCGGTGAAATCATTCTAACAGCCAAACAAAAAGGACTTTCTTACAACATAACAGGGTACAATACCACTCCTGGAGCTACCGAAGTGGTTAAACCAAAGCTTGCAGTTCAGTTTATACTATGGTTGGAAAACGCAGACAATGATGGATTTGACATCGTGTATGAGTCTCCATTAACAGTGTTTATATCAGGAACAGCGACTGCAGAAGCAATTATTAATGATAAGCTGCATAATCCGATTACAGCAGATCTAAGAAACAATATGCTGGATATCCCTATCGATGACCCTTTGATTTGTAAAAAGAGCTGCAGACGATATTACTTTGAGTATGCAGAGATCTATGGAGAAATTCCACAGATCCGTAAACTTCATAAATCAGATATTTTTACCGTATTACACGGGGGGATGTCAACTCTTGGCCAGGCAACGAAAACACTTTCTGAGATATTAGCCCCTTCAACCATTGATAAAGATGTATTCCTAAAGCAGGGGTTTGGAGAAACAATTACTAGAGCAGATCAACCCCAATATCTATACTACTTCAATACCAGGGAAGCGGTAACTGTGTCACTTATGGTGAAGTACTACTTTAGTGACGGTACAGTGAATACCACGTTGGTTTCCAGTGTGTCAGCACCAACTTTGAAGAAAATTGGCTTTGATGTTCAATTCGATAAATTTTGGATTCCAGAGAACTACCCTCTCAAAGAAGTAAATAAATACGAATTGTTTCTTCAGAATGCCTCATCAGAGCGAATTTCGCAAAGTTGGTTTTATAAGGTCGACAATGGGTACAAGCCATTTCAAAAGTATTTTTTGAATTGGAGTAGCTGGGGTACTTTTGATTCTAGGATTATCTATGGTAAAGGATCTGTTCAGTTTGATATCATTCAGAGCGATGCTGAAAAGAGCAAGATTAATAGTTCAGAGATTGAAAAAGGAACTTCCCTGGTTTTTAATAAAAGTATAAAAACGAAATATACGGTGGCCACGGGGTTTGTTGAGGGGCGAGCCAACTTAATCTTTAATCGGGATCTATTTTTATCTGCATTTATATATGTCTTCACCGGCACAAAAATACTTCCAGTTAAGATTTCCAGTAAAACAATTGAAGAGTTTTATTAAAGCTCATCATAGGGTTCTGGGAAAGAA
>CAZGWG010000459.1:0-2691 GCA_964529165.1 uncultured Sphingobacterium sp. | reverse complement strand
AGCCGAGAAGAGCAGATCGAACATATGGCCAGTCAAGTCATTTATGAAGATCGTGAGTGAATATTAAAAAAGAAAATACGAAATTAGTTAATTTGTAGGTGAATTTCTGGCCTTCGACAAGCCCTGTGGGATGTCCTACAGCGGCAACGCAGCTCACCTAGATCGACCCCAATTCGACAGACTCATTCAGGATGTTAAGGTTGGATTCGGACGATTCAAACGAGTTGTGAATCATTTGAGCAAACGTCTATTTCATTATCATTTTGCGAAAATCTGTTTGAAATGAACCCAGTTAAAATGTCTTAATGTTGACTTTGACAAAATATACCTTTTACAGAACCGAGTTTCTCCCACAAGTGAACGTCTCTATTTGATTCGATCTCCAAATCGAAACGAGTCTGGTGTGATGCTCTTTGCAAAGTAAGAATTTACGTCGACTATTTTTCTTTGGGATTATAGTCTGAATTCATTCGGTGAAATGAATTCACGTAAATTAGTCTTTCGTATTCCTAAAGAACTATTCAATGATCTTTCATTTGCGGGGTAAATCTAATTAATTACTTTTGTTCGATATACTAACCAGCATTTATGAAGTTTTCAAATCTCGGAATTGTCGCTTTAATAGCGATCTCATTTTCTGCCTTGCTCACTTTTTTGGATCATTATAGTTTATTGAATGTTCCTGAATTGGTTCTGATGTTTTCGAGATGGCTGGCTATCGCCGGATTGTTTCTGTACGGATTTAAAAAGAAATCACTTACAACCTGGATTTTGATCTCCATGGTGGTTGGAGCTGAAATTGGCCATGATTTTCCGGAGATTGGAATTAAACTTCAGGTATTAAGCAAGGTTTTCTTAAAGATGATTAAGACTATTATTGCTCCCTTACTTTTTGCGACCCTGGTTTTTGGTATTGCCGGTCATTCTGATCTGAAACAGGTAGGCAGAATGGGATGGAAGTCGATACTGTATTTTGAAGTGGTTACTACCGTAGCTCTGTTTATCGGCCTTGCAGCGATCAATATTTCGAAGGCAGGAATGGGAATTTCAATGCCAACGGGGGCTCATGAGGAGCTTGAGAAGGTTCCGCCACAAACCTTGAATGATATAATCCTGCATATTTTCCCCGAGAATATTGCGAAATCTATAGCAGAGGGTCAGGTTTTACAAATTGTAGTTTTTAGTATTATTTTCGGTATTGCACTCGCAATGGTTCGGGAAGATAAGCGTCAGCCTATGCTGCGAGCAACTGAAAGCCTTTCTGAGGTGATGTTTAAATTCACTAATATTATCATGTATTTTGCTCCGATAGGGGTAGGAGCTGCTATTGCCTATACAGTAGGGCATATGGGACTCGGTATTTTGGTGAATCTGTTTCAGTTACTTCTTACTTTATATGTAGCCTTGCTGGTATTCCTCCTTGGGGTATTGCTTCCGATTGCTTTTTTCGTTGGGGTGCCAATCAAAAAATTCCTGAAGGCTATAGCCGAACCAGTTTCAATTGCCTTTGCAACTACCAGTTCTGAGGCGGCACTTCCAAGAGCAATGGAGGCAATGGAACGTATTGGCGTGCCTCGTAAGATTGTTGCTTTTGTAATGCCTACAGGATATAGTTTTAATCTTGATGGCACAACCCTATATTTGTCGCTTGCCGCAATCTTTGTTGCACAAGCCGCCGGAATGCCCATGACCTTCGGCCAGCAATTGCTGATTGTGTTTACCCTGATGCTAACCAGTAAAGGTGTCGCAGGAGTGCCAAGGGCTTCGCTGGTTATTTTACTGGGTACCGCAGCCTCTTTTGGTATGCCGGTCTGGCCTATTTTTATCATCCTTGGGATTGATGAGCTGATGGATATGGCCAGAACATCGGTCAATGTGATTGGGAATTGCCTGGCAACGGTAGTTATTGCAAAATGGGAAGGGGAATTTAATCCGCCGACAGAACTAAGTGCGCCAGATGAAAGCCGGATTCATAGTCTGGAAGATCAGGCAACTAAACATTAAGAAATCTAATTTAACGGAAGTATTTCTGTAAATACATCAAATTATGAGTGATAGAGGAAAAAAGATCTTTTTAGCAATTTGTATAATAACTCCATTTCTGCTTTATACCGTGTATTATTATTCGATCATGGTGAAGAATGCCCCTTACCGGTTTTCTGACTTTGAATCCATTACGTTTAAATACGGACTTGGGGACAGTCTGGTCAATCAGTATTACTCCAAAACCGGGGATTTTCAATACGTCAATCAGGATGATTCTTTGATTAAGACCAATGTTAAAATGCGTAAGGATGATCTATTATATCTGCACCGTAAAGCAGCAGAACTCGGGTTCTGGAATTTTCCGGATGAACTTAAGGGAGATGCTGAGTCGGCTAAAGGCAGAAATTCTCCAACATATTATATTGAATTCAAGTATAAGGATAAGACCAAGCATGTGCTGTATGATATCAGTTATGACAGGGAACCTAAGCTGGCTGGTGCTGCAAAATCATTAATTACCGAGATCAGTAATATGATTTCGGATGTGAGGGATCGGAATAAGGATTGATCCATTGTTTTTAATATGGCAGCTAATCTTTCATATAAATGATTTAATATTTTTTTTACAAAGCAAGGTCTGTTACGCTTCGGTCCAGGTAGTCCCGTGTTCTGCCGTAGTTTTTGCCCATAAATTCTTGTTTAACA
>CAZGWG010000458.1:0-2708 GCA_964529165.1 uncultured Sphingobacterium sp. | reverse complement strand
CAAGAGAATTTGTTTTTAGGGCATGGTCTGAAGCAGAGCATTTGAAGAACTGGTGGGGACCTGCTGGTTTTACAAATACATTTAATGAATTTGACTTTAGGGTTGGAGGTAAGTGGAGTTTTATAATGCATGGACCTGATAAAGGAGATTACCCTAATGAATGTGAGTTCATTAAATTAGAGAGGCCTGAAATTATTGCCTGGAAACGTTATTCAAAACCGTATTTTCAGGTTTTAGCAATCTTTGAGGAAGTTTCTGATGATCAGACTAAAGTGGTTTTTAAAATGTTATTTAATACAGCAGATGAATGCAGGAAGATAAAAGCTTTTGCAGCAGACAAAAACGAGGAGAATTTTGACAGGCTGGAAGATGAATTAATGAAAATGAATATTAATTAAATGGGAGTGTTTAATGAGCTTGTTATAATACCAAATTAATTTTAATGCAGTGGTCTTTGTTTAATAATTCCACCTTTGGTATCACTGATCATACTCATTACAATAAAGGCCTTATGATCAATTAATTCGATTTCTTCTTTTAGTTTCGAGACCTCCAGGCGTGTTACTACTGTAAAGATGATATCGATATCCTTATTTTTGAACTGAGAATGTTCAAGCCCCCTTTCTCCCTTATAAATGGTTACTCCACGGCCTAATTTTTTTGTAATTGCTTCTCGTATCTGAGCACTTTTAGAAGAGATTATAGTTACTCCTGTATATTCTTCAATTCCCTGAATAATAAAATCAACGGTCTTCGATGCAGAGAGGTAGGTTAGAATGGAGTATAAAGCTGTTTCTATATCAAGAATAAAAGCGGCTACAATGAAAATGACGACATTAATTAATAAAATGATATCTCCCATGCTAAGAATACTTTTTCTGTTAATATAAACAGCGAGTATTTCCGTACCATCAATAACACATCCTCCCCGGATAGCAAGTCCGATTCCGGATCCGAGAAAGAAGCCTCCGAATATAGATATCAATAATTTATCGTCAGTGATAACTGGAAAATCTATGAAAAAAATAATCGCGGCAAGAGAAATAATCGCAATGCTTGTCTTAATCGCGAAGCTTTTACTGATTTGTTTTGCACCCATTATAATAAATGGGGCATTAAAAACTATGATCCAAACGGAAACAGGTATTCCGGTTAGTTGATAAGTTAGTAGTGATACGCCGGTAATTCCGCCATCGATAAAATGATTAGGAAGCAGGAAGCCTTTTAAACCAAATGATGCCAGAAGTACCCCGAAAAAAATGAGCAGGATACTGCCGAGATAGATTTTAAGCTGTAATGATCTTCTCGATCTTCTGGTTGCTTTCATATCGTTAAAAATACTTTAAAGTTTTGGTGCTAAGGAAAAGTTTATTCATCTTTGTTATGAAGATGAATAAGAACACAATATATACAATCTGGTGGTGGCAAATGGACGAACGTTTGGCAATCAGTAGAGGTATGTAATTTTCGATATATGGAATTATTTAACTAAGGGTTGCCAGAAGGCAACCCTTTTTTTGTGAAAACACAATCGGATTGTAAATTATTGAAATAAGAATAGTAAAATTGAATGCCTAAGAGAACTATGAATCCATAATACATTTATGAAAAAGATACTAAATCACCTTTTTGAACATAAAACATTTAGTCGGGAAGAATCAAAGGAGATACTGACGAACATTACATTGGGTAAATATAATCCCTCTCAGATGGCTGCATTTATGGCTGCCTATTGTATGCGCAGCATTACAGTAGAAGAGCTTGAGGGGTTCAGGGATGGTATGCTTGAGCTATGCCTTAAAACAGATCTGAGTGAGTATGAGCTGATCGATCTATGCGGTACAGGCGGTGATGGTAAGGATACCTTTAATATTTCGACTTTGGCTTCTTTTGTAGTTGCAGGTGCAGGTTATAAGGTGTCGAAACATGGAAATTATGGCGTGTCCTCAGGTTGTGGTTCTTCCAATGTGATGGAATACCTTGGTTATAAATTCAGGAATGATATTGATCACCTGAAAAAGAGCCTGGATGATGCAGGGATTTGCTTTTTACATGCTCCCCTTTTTCATGCTGCAATGAAAACTGTAGCACCAATCCGTAAAGAACTGGGTATTAAAACTTTTTTTAATATGCTGGGGCCATTGGTAAATCCTGCAAGACCCAAATATCAGATGGTTGGAGTTTTTAGTCTGGAACTTGCCCGTTTATATGCATATCTGTATCAGAAATCCCAAACAGGTTATACTATAGTACATGCTCTGGAAGGATATGATGAAATTTCACTTACCTGCGATTTTAAAACGTTTTCTCCTGCAGGTGAGCACATTCATTTGATTTCTGATCTGGGTTTTGAAAAGATTGATCCATTAAAAATAGGAGGGGGAAGTACGGTTCAGGAATCGGCCGAAATCTTTAAGGCAGTGCTTGACGGAGAGGGCAGTACAGAGCAGAACAATGTAGTGCTTTGTAATGCAGCAGTGGCCATCCGGACTATCAAACCTGAAAAATCTTTCGCCGATTGCTTCTATGAAGCGGAGGAGTCGCTTAACAGCGGGAAGGCTTTGAGGAGTTTTAATCGTTTATTGTCATGAAGATAAAGGTTTGTGGAATGAGAGATCCGCAAAATATACTGGACCTTGCTGAATTAAAGCCTGAGTATATGGGTTTGATTTTTTATCCCAACTCAGAGCGTTATATATGAGATCCTG
>CAZGWG010000457.1:0-2722 GCA_964529165.1 uncultured Sphingobacterium sp. | reverse complement strand
GTTCCGGTTTTGGACTTATTAAACAACTACAACAACATGAAACTATTCTTTCTCTTACTTATTACAGCGACATGAATCACATTGGACTATTTGAAGGGAAAGGCGGGTTTTCATTAGCTGCAAGGTGGATTGGCTGGGATACGGTGGCATGGTGTGAAATTAAAGAGGACTGCCAGGAAACGTTAAGGCACCATTTCCCCGAAGCGGAAGGGCATGGAGACATTAAAAAAACAGATTTCAAAAAGTATGCAAACAGAATTGATGTTCTTACCGGAGGCTTCCCTTGCCAGCCATACAGCACAGCCGGCAAAAGACTTGGAAACGAAGATGATCGTCACCTCTGGCCGGAGATGCTTAGAGCAGTTCGCGAAATTCAACCGGGCTACGTTGTGGGCGAAAACGTTCGCGGGCTTACTAATTGGAATGGAGGGCTGGTATTCGACCAGGTGCAGGCTGATTTGGAAGCTGAAGGCTACGAAGTGTTACCGTTTTTACTTCCAGCTTGCGCCGTCAATGCTCCCCACCGAAGGGATAGAATATGGTTTATTGCCCACGCCAACGGTAATGTATACACGGGAGGACTGGACGCCGGAAGAAATAGAGCAGAAGCGGGAGGATGTGAAAGAGAAAACGAACAGCAGACTGGACGGAATGAAAACAGGGAATGGGTTTGGACTGAACCTGGCACAGGTAGCGAAGATGTTGCCAACACCGAGAATGTCAGATTGCAATTCGCCGGGCATTCACGGAAACGGGGGGCAGGATTTGAGGACGGTAATATCGGACAGAGCTGGTTTACCGACTTCCCAACTCAATCCCCGGTTTGTAATGGAAATGATGGGGTTCCCAACGAACTACTTAGACAGCGCATGCGAGAAGATAGCCTGGGACATTTATCTGAAAAAGAAATCGACCAAATCCTTTCAAAAGCGACTTCAAGGTGGAGAGAAGAAGCATTAATGGGAATGGGCAACGCGGTTGTAGTTCCATTAGTTTATCAAATATTTAAAGCGATCGAACAATATGAAAAAACTATTTATAATCATTCTGCTTAGTTACGCGACTGCACAGGGGCAGACAACGGAACCGGCATTTACAAATACATTCAAGAACCCGCCAATATTGGCAACCCTATCATTTAAAGACAGCGTGCTTACAATATATGGCTCAAAGGACAGTCTGATAAAATACTTAGTCAGCAAGGTTTCACCCGGCACTGTAGTAAAGCATATAGCCGATTCAAGTGGCACCGATTACACTGAACTGCGCGCCTTACAGGCAGAGAATAGCCGCTTACACGCCCGTATTGATTCCCTTCAATCAAAGATCAATAAGCAACTTGAATATCACTACTATTCCTGTGAGATAATAAGCAGCTTGAAACCTAACGGAAAATTAGCAAACAGACCTCAATATCACCGTGCGATAAGAGCGTTTTTTGAAAGGTACGGGATGGCGAAGGGGAAATTTAAAACAGATAAAAAATAAAGGTATGGGAAAATATACAGGAAAATCTTACCAGCCATCCAACGGAACAGAGGGAATGTATTTCGTTGAAGAATACTGCATGAATTGCATTCATTGTAACCCTGATCCGGACGGGAAAAAACAGTGTGATATTTTATGCGCCTCAATGTGCTTTAGTGTAGGTGAGCCAGGTTACCCGAACGAATGGGTATATAATGAAAGTGATGAACCAGTTTGCACCAAGTGGCAAAAATGGGATTGGGGTAATGATGGAGACCCGGACGACCCCGACAATCCAAAAGCACCTATTCCCGAAGATCCAAATCAACTTTGTTTCCCTTTTATTTTTGAGGAAATAGGAATTAAACCGGTTAAAGAAAAGCTACAGCCATGCAACTAACCCTCGAATTTACCAGCAGGTCTAAGATCAATACGGAGAAGTTATCCAGGCAAAACAAGATCGTATTTAATCACCTTTCATTAGGTCATACAATCAATACCGTGCAGGCGCGTGAAGAATTTTATATCTACAATTTGCACAGCAGGATCTCCGATTTACGAAACGATGCAGGCGTGATAATATTTGATCGTACAATCAAAGTTGGTGAATCGAATGTGAAGGAATACAGTTTAAAACAATTTGAAAATGATGCAAAATAATTTTTACAGTATGGAAAGTTTGTTTACTTTTGGGGTGCGAAGGAACTCAATTTATCAGTGTTATGTATTTACACCACTTCTGTTATTATTTTATCCAAATAAGTCCGGGGCAGTCAGTAATGCTGATGTTGGAGTTCCTTCGCAAGTCTCCGACAGCCCCGGCATGTCATTTACTCACTCATTTAAAACTTGCGAAAAATGAACAGCACAACCTATTCCCAAAAGTTACAGAACCCTCAATGGCAGAGAAAGAAAACAGAAATTTTACTCCGCGATAATTTTACGTGCAAATGTTGCGGCGATACGACAACGCAACTGGAAGTCCACCATGTAGAATATTTCCATGGCATGGAGCCGTGGGAGTACCCAAATGAGATGCTACTTACTACCTGTCATGATTGTCATGAAAAGGAACTTGTAAGATACAGGCACGAATTATACCTTTTACAAGCACTAAAGACGTCCGGCTTCTACGCTGTTGAAATACTTGCAATAGCACAGATACTGTACACATTTAAGCCTTTTATAAGTTTTATACGGCTTCATATAAAAACCTTTATGAAGATCAATGATAACTGATTTTATCCTTAGAAAA
>CAZGWG010000456.1:0-2725 GCA_964529165.1 uncultured Sphingobacterium sp. | reverse complement strand
GTCCGAACGGCAAATATATTTCTTATACCAGCGACAAAGAGGGTGGGGATAATATCTGGATCATGAATACCGATGGGACAGGTAAGCGGGCAATAACAAAAGAATCCTTCCGCTTGTTAAATAATGCCGTATGGACACCTGATAGTGAATATTTAATAGCCAGGAAACATTTCACAAGCAAACGGTCACTTGGAGCCGGAGAGATGTGGATGTATCATATTTCAGGAGGTGGTGAAGGCGTTCAGTTAACCACAAGGAAAAATGACCAGCAGGATGCAGGAGAGCCTGAAATCTCACCGGATGGAAAATATGTTTATTTCTCTGAGGATGTCAGTCCGGGTCCTTTATTCCAGTACAACAAAGACCCGAATGGTGAAATTTACAATATCCGAAGACTTAATCGTGAAACAGGCACCATTGAAACTGTTGCCGTAGGAAGCGGAGGTGCAATGCGTCCTCAAATTTCACCTGATGGCAAATATCTTGCCTTTGTACGCAGGGTACGTTTAAATACTGAATTATATATTCAGGATCTTCAAACCGGTGAAGAATGGTCGGTCTATGATAAACTTACTCTGGATCAACAAGAGGCCTGGGCAATTTTCGGACTTTATCCAAACTTTGCCTGGACACCAGACAGCAGAGAAATTATCTTTTATGCGCAAGGCAAGATCAGAAAAATTGATATACTAACTCAGTTCTTATCCGAAGTTCCTTTTGAGGTTAATGTCAATCAAACGATTACTGATGCCCTTCATTTTGAGCAGAAAGTCTTTACAAATGAATTTTTTGCAAAGATGATCAGGCAATTGAGCACATCTCCGGATGGGAAAAAAGTAGCCTTCAATGCGGCAGGATATATCTATTTAAAAGACCTTCCGGATGGAAGACCAAAACGTATTTCTTCAGGGACTGAATTTGAGTTTGAACCTGAATTTAGTCCGGACGGCAATTCACTTGTATATGTGAGTTGGTCTGATGACAATCGGGGCTCTATCATGAAATATAGTATTCCGGACTCCTCATTTATGAAACTCAGTAATGAAAAAGGTTACTATTATAGTCCGAAATTCTCAAATAATGGAGATAAAATTGTTTACAGGAAAGGCGTAGGAAATGATGTATTAGGATTTGCATTCGGAAAGAATCCGGGGATTTATACGATGCCATCAAACGGAGGAACAGCAAGTTTAATTCTGGATAATGGTATCCGCCCAAGCTTTAACAGCAGTGACAGCCGTATATTCTTCCAAAGTACCGATGGAGATAAAAAAGCGCTGAAAAGCATGGATTTGAATGGGGGGAATATCAGGACTCACTATACCTCAACCTATGCGACAACATTCAGTCCCAGCCCGGATGGCAAATGGATTGCATTTACTGAGTTATTCAATGTGTATATAACTCCCTTCGCCACTACAGGAATGGCATTGGATCTTTCGGCTGACAATAAATCTCTACCTCTTACTAAAGTTAGTAAAGATGCAGGGACCTACATTCACTGGAGTAAAGATTCACAACGATTAAACTGGACATTAGGTCCGAAATATTTTTCGAAGGACATCAACAGTTCTTTCAGTTTCCTTGGTGGGAATGAAAAAAGCTCAAGAGCCGACAGTCTGGGGATAGATATAGATTTGCGCTTAAAGTCAGATTTGCCCGAAAGTAAAATAGCCATTACCAATGCAAGGATCATCACGATGAAAGATGATGAGGTGATACAAAATGGGACGATTGTTATTGATAAAAACAGGATAGTTGCTATAGGTACCAATATAAGTATCCCTGATGACGCCAAGGTGATCAATGCCAGTGGTAAAACCATTATGCCGGGTATTGTAGATGTTCATAGTCATTTGAAGGCTAGTGCTGATGGGGTGAGTCCGCAGCAGGACTGGAGTTATTTTGCGAATCTTGCCTTTGGAGTTACTACATCACATGATCCTTCTGCCAATACAGAAATGGTATTCAGTCAGGCAGAGATGCTTAAAGCGGGGAATATGGTCGGGCCAAGAGTTTATTCTACAGGAACGATTCTCTATGGTGCTGATGGTGATTTTAAAGCTGTAGTGAATAGCCTGGATGATGCCAGATCTGCTTTGAGAAGAATGAAAGCTGTTGGAGCTTTTTCAGTAAAGTCCTACAATCAGCCAAGGAGGGATCAGCGTCAGCAGATTATTCAGGCTGCCAGGGAGTTACAATTAGAAGTTGTACCAGAAGGCGGATCAACTTTCTTTCATAATCTTACTCATATTCAGGATGGCCATACCAGTCTGGAGCATAATATACCACAGGTTCCTTTGTATAAAGATGTGAAGGCACTCTGGAACAAGAGTACAACATCTTATACTCCCACGCTGATTGTAAGTTATGGGTCTCAATTCGGTGAAAACTATTGGTATGACCGTACCAATGTCTGGGAAAATGAAAGGCTGCTGAGTTATACACCACGTTATATTGTCGACTCAAGATCGAGAAGAAGATCAACTTCAGAATTTGCTGACTATGGCCATATTAAAGTATCAAGAGCTGCAAAAGAACTATCAGATGGAGGTACTAAGATAAACCTGGGAGCACATGGACAACTTCAGGGACTTGGGGCCCATTGGGAGCTATGGCTGTTAGCCCAGGGAGGTATGTCATCCTTACAGGCTATACGAAGTGCGACCATAAATGGTGCTGAGCATTTGGGCATGGAAAAGGAGATCGGCTCGCTGGAGACCGG
>CAZGWG010000455.1:0-2732 GCA_964529165.1 uncultured Sphingobacterium sp. | reverse complement strand
TTTTACGATGCAACCGCTTGCGTCAACATGCAGGCTTTGCCTTAAGGTAACCGCGTCCGCATGCTTTACCTGTGACTTCTTTGCAGATATAAGCAGCCGCTTATTTTCTACCAACCACTTGTGAAGTGCTTTGCCTTCAAGTCCATCGGGTATATTCATTTCCGAATGATTTGATTTGTTTTCAATTTTTTTTCCTTCTTTTCCCTCAGCTCTTCCAGCAATTTTTTATCAACTTTGGGCTTGCTGTCCGCCTTCTGTTGTGGTTTCGCTGTTTCCATTATTTTGATTTTGTGATTGTGCTTGACCAAATGTTTTTCCCTCAGCCACCAGGTCGGAGTAATATTTCTCACCTTCGGCGCCAAGGGTATCCTCCTCCAATATTTCCAGTACCCGGTTGAGCTTGATCCAATTATTTTTAAACTCCCGCTCTAATGCCTGCCCCATGGAGAGCCGTGCCGATGCCAGATTTTTTTTATTTGCCTGCAGCGCTTCTATGTGTGCATAATCTTTATCTATTTTCAGCCGGTATTCGGCTGTATTAAAGAACCGGTTCCAGTCTGCGTAATCCAGGATTGATTCAGGGATGATCGTATCCTGATACAGCTTCTTTTTACACTCACTCACATCATTGTAGGAAGCTGATTTATCGGAAGCCATTAACCGGTATGGGTAACCGATCTTATCACATATCCGCATGATATCATCTTCGATCTCTTCAAACAGCATCAGGCTGCTGGTAGGTATTCCCATCTGCTGCCACTTCATTGCAGCGGTCGTAATGATGAATTTGTTTTGCCCTTTGCGAAGGCCATACTTTGCGAAGTCGGCATGGATCTCTTCTTTATCTTCCTCTTCAAGTGGTTTGGACCCACTGTCGTCAATCTCCGGACTGAGAATACCCAGGGAGCCGCGGTAGCTGATCAGTGTGCCTCTGCTTTCATAGGCTCCAATGATATTGTTGATTTGCTGCTCCAAAACCCTTATGGGGCTTTCCGATAGCAGTGGGCTGCCAAAGGACGGTTCTGTAGTTTTATGAATGCTGATAAAGCGCTTGTCAAGCTCACTGCGTATACCATTCGGCGTTTTCAGCCATATCTTTTTTATAAGGTCATCCCTGGTTTTGATGGAATAAATATTGGCGTCGGAATATTCGATCTCTACCAGGTGAGGCGGTATGTTCCATATCGCCTTTGCGTAGGAATTATCAAATCCAAGTGGCGTCATTGCCAGTACGATGTTATAACCGAAAACTTTTTTGTAAACTTTTGCCTGAGCCTCAAACTCAGGCCAGTTCTGCAAGGGATTGGGCTGATCAATAATCTTTCTTAACCGGGTGGCGTGCTCATTCTCAATTTCCTTCCCCTTGTTATTCAGCACCCATGTTTTCCCGTTAATGTAAGCATCAACTGTCCGGTGAATAATTGCATTAAGCGGTGCACACGTTTGGTATGCTTTCAAAGAACTGCTAAGCCCGTCGAAATCGAAATAGCGATCAATGTTATCATTGCCAAAGAACCATACACCGCTCATCCCTCTGTACTTTGAATGTAGCAGCGTCTCAGATACTGTCATGGCTTTCACGGCGTTGCCGATATTGCCATGCACCAGTTCCTTGCCTGCTATCTTCCAGCGGTTGGGTTTTTGCTGCATCGTATAAATGAAAAAAGGGCTAACTACCTCCGAAGAAGTAATTAGCCCTCGAGTGGCTTTAATATTTTTTGTCCGTCTTAAGCTGTGGCCTTATTATCCAGTGTCTTACCCTGGTGGCTACATGCTTTAATTGTCGGGATCGCTTTTAAACTATTGATCGTTCCGCACCTGTAGCACTTTATTGCAAAAGCGCCGTGCGGTATATTGGCGTCGAATAATCTTGCATTGCAACTCACACAACGAATCGGTTTAAGGTTGTCAAGATTATTGGGATCCATTGAAAACAAAAATAGTGCTAAATTAATTCAATGTAAAAAAAATTATTTTGATGTAGTCATCGCAGAACAATAGGAACCTTTACGAATGGAATTGAATCGCATTTCGGCACATCTATTGGCCAACAATCACCATCTTTGTATTTTACTCTGTCAACGCGTATTTCCGTAATGTCTATACCCGTATTTTTTTCAAAATCATTTATAAGCGCCGTGATCTTATCCTGCAATTCACTTTTGAGACATAGGATATCCGATAATTTTTTTTGTTCTGGTATATTCCACCTGATTTTTTCAGGATTGCTACCACAACTTTCGGTCTGCACTTCTCCGGGAGTGTGATGGTAATTGCCACTTGGCTGGCTCGTTCTTCTAACCGACGATTCTAAGTCCTTCAAAGCAGCCTCGTGCTCGCGAATAATCGTATTCAAAGCTGTTATCATTGTAGGTGTTGCATTACTTTCATGAGTATACATAGACCTGTGCGCTTCGACAAGAGCAGAACGCCTTTCCATCAATTGTTCGTAAGGCAAGTAAGATACATCTTTCATATTTTTAGTTTTGTTTTACAGATTTGTGACAAGCCGCCCCTTTCTTTTTTTGAACCATACAATTTTCCCTTGGATACTCCTGCCTACAGGTTTTAATGAGCACTGGTCCCGGTAGATAATATTCTTATCAGGATCGTAGGCCATCCCGCGGAAGATCGTTTGCAGTGGCTTAAAAAAGTCATCCGATAATGCGGCGCAAAGGTTATTCATTGTTTTGTGTTTACAGCTTTATCGTTTCTTTTGACAAAGTTAGCTC
>CAZGWG010000454.1:0-2760 GCA_964529165.1 uncultured Sphingobacterium sp. | reverse complement strand
CAAAGTGATAAATTACTAATAAATACAACTAGTTAACAAAATAATCACAATATTTACGAATTTTGTTGACTTTAATCTTACCCAGTATGTAAGCTAAAAGATAACATAGGGGTTTCCTCTATGCATTGCGACGATGCGTAGCCTATCAGTCGTTAAACTAGGCAAACTGTAGGGTCTAATAAATCCTATAATAGAGATGAAAAGAGTTATGGGTATGTGTAAATCTATACATTGCGGGAACACAAAGAGTAGCTTTCCAAATCTCTATGATAAAATTGAATACGATAAGTTTTTTAAAGAAACCTTAGAGTATAGATTAGGAAGATCTATAGCTCGACTCTATCTTTATAGATTTCTTTGAGTGAAGCAGATGGTAATTTTAGTTACCTAAGCCTGTGATCCTCAGGTATCCATCTTAACTGGTGATGGAAAAAGGTTTCAATTGGAATGTCAGTATTCATGGATAGTTTAGATTCCTTCTTAGAGCCAGTCTCCTACTGGTGGTGATAGAAAGTCCCGCCATATATAAAATAATATGAAAATTAGAATAATTCCTTAATCCATGGAATGAGGAAATAACCTTTACTAAGAGAAAATTAGGTAAACTTTACTTTCTTATGTCAAATATGAAATGCTTGACTAGGGGAGTTAGGTATGAGAGACACTGGGTGGAGTATATTGGTTTTAGTTGGCATATGGTGGCTAGTAATGCTAGGAATCATAGGTTCTATGGGAGATCCAGTGGAGACTTCTATAGACCAGCTGCAGGATTCTGAAATCCAGTTAGAAAATTATGGTATCGCTGATCATAGATAATAGTATATCTCAACTAAAGGACTTGACTACTGTTCAATATGGACAAATTAGGAAAATCCTTAGCTATAAGCTAAGAAATGACCAAATACACTTCAGCAAGAACTACTTTCATAATGTAAAATACCTGATTGATAAGAAAGGGTACTTTCCAACTGGTCTTCTCTATCTAGTTGAAGACTGGTTAATTAAGAATAAGATCAACCACACTAAGGGGGATTGTAGAATACGACCTGAGACGCACGAGGATGGCTTTAAACGCGTTTTTGGCGAGGGGTTGGGGCTATCCCCCTATAAAGAGCAAGTCGAGGCCGTAGAGGTCGCCTTGTTCGCCTCGCGAGGTATTATCTGTTTTCCAACAGGAACTGGCAAAACCATGGTTGCTGCGTTATTGATCAGTAAGTTGAAGTTTAGGACCCTGGTAGTAGTACCTTCTTTAGAGCTTAAGAGACAGATTACAGACATTTTTACAAAATTCTTTGGGGAAGTAATGGTTGGACCATTAACCGCAGATGAAAAATACCTAATAGCTGTTGAAAATGTGGATGCTTTGGACCCTGAGCATGTGTTAAATAAGACTCATTGCGTTATAATTGATGAATTCCACCATGCCGCAGCTAAAACTTATAGGAAGTTGAACCAAAAGTCATGGCAAAAGGTTTATTTAAGATATGGTTTGACTGCCACGCCTTTTCGTTCAAACGACAATGAAAGACTACTCCTTGAGTCAGTATTATCCAAGGTAATTTACCGACTTTCTTACCATGACGCCGTCAAAAAGCGCTTCATTATGCCGATAGAGGCGTTTTATATAGAAGTTCCTAAATCGAATTTAAAAGGGATACCAGATCGCTGGGCCAATGTCTATAGTAAGCTTGTAGTTCATAACGAAGAACGAAATAAAATCATTAAAAATCTACTAACTCAGTTTACATCTTACAATCAACCTACAATTTGTCTCGTTAAAGAGATCCAACATGGTGAAAACTTATCAGGAAACACTTTTTTCCCTTTTGTCCATGGAAATGGAGACAAAAGTTTAATTGATAAATTTAATCAACAACATATACCAGTTATTATTGGCACCTCCGGTGTCCTGGGCGAGGGCATCGATACAAAGCCCGCTGAAGTGATTATTATTGCAGGTTTAGGCAAATCAAAATCTCAGTTTATGCAAAATTGTGGTCGCGGTGTCCGAAAACACGCTGATAAGGACACTTGTAAGGTCATAATATTTAAAGACAATTCACATCGGTGGTCGATATCTCATTTCAAAGAACAATGTAGATTTCTTAAAGAAGAATACGGAATTACACCAACTCAGTTGATACTAGAATAATACTTAATTATCTATTGACTATTTAATTTCCTCTATGCCACGATGTAAATAGAGGGAACGTATGTCGTATTTAAAGAAAGTGTTGTTTTTAATTTTTTTAATACCTGTCTTAGTTACAGCTCTCGCTGTTTACATGTTAGTATCAGATAATAAGAAGCTTTCACAAAGAGATAAAGCAGAAGTAACCGTAAAAATTACCTTAGATAGTAAAAATTCTGGGGGTACCGGAACTGTAATCTCTAGCAGTCCTTTTGAATCCTTAGTTTTAACAAATGCACATGTTTGTAAAGTAATTGAAAAAGGTGGAATTGTAACCACAGATGATGGTATCGACCATACCATTTTTGGATATCGAACATCCGTTTCTCATGACCTTTGCGCGATCACCGTAAGTGAAAATTTACATAGAAATACAGCAATTGCAGTAAATCCGCCTGAAATCTACGATGAAGCAATAATTTCAGGACATCCTGATCTTCTTCCCACAATTATTACTCATGGTCATTGTGGTCAAAAAATTAAGATTCAAGTAATAGCTGGATTTAGACCATGCACAGAGGAAGAAGCACAACAACCTGGAAATGGCCTTTCTTGTGTACTATTTGGTG
>CAZGWG010000453.1:0-2805 GCA_964529165.1 uncultured Sphingobacterium sp. | reverse complement strand
AAGATATAAGATTTGGTATCTGCATGATGACGAGGCAGAAGACGATAAAGACCGTAAAAGCTTCGATCGGTATTTAATGAGTTGGCGTGAGTGTGAGGACTTGCTTGAAAAAAGATGTTGGAGAATTGAATTAACACAAGAACAAAAGACTGCATGAAACCCTACCAAAACTAATGCAAAACTGACATCATGAAACAACTCGACCAATATCAAATCGATTTAACCGCCAAACAAAAAGAATTCCTCGACGCCGTTTCTACTGGCAAAAATGTTTTCCTTACCGGCAAAGCGGGCACAGGTAAATCGCATGTCATTAAAGAAGCTATGTCCATGCTTAACGAGCAGGGAAAGAAGTTCGTTGCTGTAGCGCCTACAGGAATTGCGGCAAACAATATCGATGGACAAACAATTCACTCTGCTTTTCAGATTCAACCTTTTGGCGTCCTTACCTGGGATGACTGCAATTTCTTTCGCAGCCAAAAACGTGATCTTTTTCAAAAAGTAGATACGCTGATCATCGATGAAGTTTCAATGCTGCGCCCCGACATTCTTGATGCAATGCACTGGACATTAAAAAAGAATGGTCTGTCTGGCCTCGACGCCAGGCAAATTATTTTTGTAGGTGACCTGAAGCAATTGCAGCCTCCGTTGAACGATAATACGAGGTCTGTGCTTCTAGGCATTTATGATGGTACCCATTTCCACTATGCTAAAATATACAACCGCCTTTCTGTAGACACTATCGAACTGGATGAAGTTGTTCGTCAATCAGACGGCGAATTTATTGAGCACCTGAATATCATTCGTGAAGGAAAGAAATCTCAATACTTCCGTCAGTTTGTTTCTAATGAGCCCCGCGGTATAGTATTAGCGCCTCACAATGCAACAGTTCAGAAATATAACGAGATAGGCCTTGCCCAACAGCCGGGTGAAGAATTCTTGTTTCGTGCGGAAGTCAGCGGAAACGCAAAGGCGGATGAATTCAATTTAGAAAACGAGATCAGGGTAAAGAACGGCTGCAAAATTATGTACTTGGTTAACAGCCAGCACAACCCACTCAGGAACGGCACGTTAGGAATTTTCGTTTCTCACAACGATTGTCATTTCATCAGAGTAGGTAACGTAGACTATTCTCTCGAACCGGTGGAACTGACCAAAAAGGAATACGTCTATGATTCCGAAAGTGACGCTCTGAAACTGCGTGAAATAGGAAGCATCACGCAATACCCCTTCAAGCTTGCTTATGCTCTAAGCATCCACAAATCACAAGGGTTAACATTCGATGAGGTAACTATTGACCTGAGACGTCCATGTTTTCAGGAAGGTCAAATGTATGTAGCGCTCAGCCGCGTAAAATCACCAGACGGTTTACGAATTATCATATGACACACCAATTAAGACCATATCAGGATAAACTAATTCGTGATGGTGCTTTTAAAGCATCATTGGGACATAAGCGAATTATATTACAGGCCCCTACCGGTGCCGGTAAGTCGGTAATATTTGCCACGCTGATCCAGCGATACACTCAACGGAATCCAGGCAAACGCGTACTGATTGCATGCCATCGTGAGAAGCTTGTTCGTCAAAGTAGGAAGACTCTTTACGAATGGTACGGCATCATCGCGGAAACTGTTTTTGCGAAAACAAAGACTCTGTCTCCTGCGCAAGTTTATACCGGAATGGCAGAAACATTACACCGTCGCTTTACGAAAAATCCAAAGTACATCCAGAACATTGGCTTGTTTGTAGTTGATGAATGCCACTTAGGGTTATTCAACAAGATATTCCCGCTCTTACCAGATGTTCTTGTTATCGGCTTTACTGCGACTCCTATTTCAGCCAATAAGCGAGTGCCGCTTAATACTATTTACGATGAAATTGTTTGCGGTCCTCAAATCAATGATTTGATACATGAGAAAGCGCTGTCAGTAAACATTACTCACCGGGCAAAGGATTCTGTAGATGGTAGAAAGATCCGCGTATCAAAGGGAGAGTATGACCAGGAGCAATTAGGAGCAATACTTTCCTCGGCAAAACATGTTCAGAACACCGTCGAAGCTTATAAAAAATTTGCTGACGGTAAGAAAGCAATTGTGTTCAACGCAAATATTGCTCATTCCAAAATAGTTACTGAGGCTTTCTGCGCTGCAGGTTATGAGTGCAGGCACATAGATGGCTATATGCCCGGCCAAGACGAAGTAATGAAGTGGTTTGAAGATTCTGAAAACGGAATCCTTTGCAATGTAGCAATTGCCACTACAGGTATTGATATCCCAAACATCGAATGTGTAATTGAGAATAAACTTACCAAGTCCTTGCCCCTGCATTTGCAAATGTGCGGACGCGGGTCTCGTCTTCATCCGAGAAAAAAACATTTCATCATCATTGACATGTGTCGCAATTATATGGAGCACGGAGACTGGTCTGATGATCGCGACTGGGCAGACTGGTTTTACAACCCCGATATCCCAAAAAACAAAGGCGTTTCACCGGTTAAAGAATGTCCGCAATGCGAAGCGTTAGTCCATGCCAGCATAAAGCAATGTCCATATTGTGGTGCTGATTGTTCTAAAGCTGCTGTATATGATGATGAACTAGTTGAATTCGAAACACTGATCCAGGGGAAGCCCTTGCCGCTGAATGTTGAAGTACTTCTTAAAAATAATGCTGGATCGAATTACAACAAGTGGAGAGCTGTTCATCAAATTAAGCATGCGGTTGTCAAGCAAGCGAAAGTAGAATGGGGATTGTCACAACTAAGTGACGTGAAAGCTTACAAGCTTTTAGAAGTGTATCAAGAGA
>CAZGWG010000452.1:0-2815 GCA_964529165.1 uncultured Sphingobacterium sp. | reverse complement strand
TACACCTCGAGGCACGATACTCCGAGATGAGTTAGCTCAGTTTTCAAACGAACTCAGACAGCGATATGGCTATGAGAAAGTTTGGACTCCCCACATTACCAAGAAAGATTTGTATGAAGCCAGTGGTCACTGGGCTAAATTTGGTGATGAGCTCTTCCTCGTAAAAAGCCAGGAAACCAGTGATGAGCTTGTGATGAAGCCTATGAATTGCCCTCATCACACTCGGATATATGCTTCACAGCCTCGTAGCTACCGTGACATGCCGGTGAGATATCTCGAGACTACTACTGATTATAGGGATGAGAAAACAGGTGAGCTCGGTGGCCTCAACAGGGTTCGGGCACTTACTCAAGACGATAGTCATGTCTTTTGTCGTAAGGATCAGATTGAAGCTGAGATTAACACCTTGCTACTCGTAGCTGGTGAGCTGTACAGTACTGTTGGCATGAGTCTCAGAGTCCGTTTGTCGTATCGAGACAGTAGTGATGATTACTTGGGTGATGAGAATTTGTGGCTGAGCGCTCAGGAGCAGCTCAAGAGCGCAGTGATCGCTAATAAGCTGGAGTATTTCGAAGTTGAGGGCGAGGCTGCCTTCTACGGGCCCAAAATTGACTTCATGGCCACTGATGCCATCGGTCGTGAGCATCAAGTCGCAACCATTCAGCTCGATTTCGTTCAGCCAGAACGATTCGGTCTGGAATATACAGCAGAAGATGGCAATAAACAGCAGCCAGTTATGATCCATAGTGCACTACTAGGCTCAGTTGAACGATTCCTATCTGTATATATCGAGCATACAGCAGGTAAGTTCCCGGTCTGGCTAGCGCCAGAGCAAGTACGTGTTATTACGGTTAATCAAGAAGATGAAACAGTGGCATTTGCCCAGAAAGTGCTCGAACAAGCCCACGAACTCGGTATCCGTGCGAGCGTTGATAACTCCAACGAGTCGGTCGGCAAGAAGATCCGTGACGCTGAAGTTTGGAAAGTGCCATATACAGTGGTTATCGGCGAAAAAGAGATGGCAGGTGGCGATGTGCAGCCACGTATCCGCAAAGATATAGAAGTAGCCGCCGAGCATCAGCCGTTGAACTTCGAGAACTTCTTTAAAACAGTAGCCAACGAAGCCAAGAGCCGAACTACTAAAAGTTCAATGTAGGAAATCATAGTGCCAAAACCAGTCCTTGCAGTCGATATCGATGAAGTACTGTTTCCTTTTGTTCAGGAGTTTGTGGCACACCACAATAAAACCTACGCTACAAAGCTAGCTCAGGATGATTTCTTCAGCTATCACTTTGAAGAAGTTATCAAAGACATTGATCTTGAGGAAGCAGTCCGTCGTGTCAAAGACTTCACGGGTGGTCAGCACGATGTTATTGAGCCAGTCCAGCATGCCAAGGAAGGTGTTTCTCGATTGGCTCAGCGCTATGATCTTGTGCTACTTACAGCTCGTCATCCAGCATATCGTGCCAACACGCTACGGTGGGTGGAACAACATTTTCCGGGTGCATTTCGTGATTTACGGATGATCGGGTATGAACGGGATAGTACTATTACTCCAACAACAAAGGCTCAGGTCTGTCGGGAATTAGATGCCGTGGCACTCGTTGATGATTCAACGAAGTATATTAGCCAGGCGGTCGAATCGGGCATACGGGGCATACTCTTTGGTAATTATCCTTGGAATCAACAAGTAGATTTGCCTGAGGGTGTGATTCGAGTCAATGATTGGCTGGATCTAGCGGAGCATCTCGATGCCTAGTAGTGGGTTCCGACAAAACGTTGAGATGGTTGTATCGAAAATACCCAAGGGTAGAGTCATGACTTATGGTCAGATTGCTGCACTGTGTGGCAATGCCCGGGCAGCACGGATTGTGGGTGGTATTGCGCATTTCGGTGATCCAAGCTTGCCGTGGCAACGAGTCGTCAATAAGCAAGGCGGCCTGGCATCTGGTTATCCAGGAGGACGGGCAGCGCATGCCAAGCATTTAGTAGCTGAAGGTGTCGCTGTAACAGAGGACAATTACATCGTTGGTCTCCATAAACTCATCTGGTGGCCAAGCAATGAAAACTAAGCTCACACCGCTGATTGTGATTGTTGGCCCAACAGCGAGTGGCAAGACAGCTGCTGCCATAGAACTTGCCATGAAGATAAACGGTGAAATCATCTGTGCAGATTCACGAACTGTATACAAGGGTATGGATATTGGCACGGCCAAACCAACAGCTATTGAGCGCAAACAGGTACCACATCACTTACTTGATTTGATTAACCCTGATGAGCAATTTACAGTGGCTGACTTCAAGCATTTGGCCCTCGCTGCAATGGATGATATCCATGCACGGGGCAAGGTGCCGATATTAGTCGGTGGGAGCGGCTTGTACATTGATGCTGTTCTGTATGACTACAAGTTTGCTGAACCAGGTTCACCACGTGATAGTACAAATAGTCGGCATCTTGCACAGTCAGTGCCACGTGAGCGTGGGGCCATGCGACCAGATACATTGATAATTGGCCTTGAAGTGTCCCGTGAAGAGCTGCGACATAGGCTAGAAGCTCGAGTCGAGTCTATGATTACGGCTGGATTTCTTGATGAAGTTGCAAACTTGCGCCAGCATTTTCCTAATAGCCGGGCGTTGCTTGCTCCTGGCTACAAAGCCTTCGCACAGTACCTTGATGGACACATTTCTTTAGCTGAGGCACAAGCTTTGTTCGTTACAAATGACTACCAACTGGCACGTCGGCAGATGACCTGGTTTCGCCGGAATAATAGTATTCAATGGCTAAATAACTCTAGTAGTGTTGTTGGTATTGTCA
>CAZGWG010000451.1:0-2819 GCA_964529165.1 uncultured Sphingobacterium sp. | reverse complement strand
GAAGTTAGTTCAGGGTTATTCAGATAGGCCCTTGCCAGACCATCCCCGGCAATATAAATCTCTCCCGTTCCGCCTTTCCTAACCGGTTCAAGGTATTGATCCAAAAGGTATACCTGAGTATTGGCTATCGGTCGGCCGATGGTAATTGCCTGATCAAAATTGCTGATCTGTTTCAGGCTGGACCAGATGGTGGTTTCGGTTGGACCATACATGTTCCAAAGCGAGCTGCATTTTTCTTTCAGACTTCCCGCCAAATCTCTTGATAAAGCTTCTCCACCACACAGTACTTTAATGTCAATAGGTTCATCCCACCCGGCATCCAGTATCATCCGCCAGGAGGAAGGAGTTGCCTGCATGATACTAATCTTTTCATTCCTGATCAGATCCAGCAAAAGGCGCCCATCTTTAACCGATTCTGAATCTGCCAGAACCAATTCTGCCCCGCTGATTAGTGGCAAATAAAGTTCCAGACCTGCGATGTCAAATGAAATTGTAGTTACTGCCAGAAGTCGGTCAGCCGGACTAATACCTGGTTCTTTTTGCATACTAAGCAGGAAATTCACCAAACTATGATGTTCGATTTGTGTTCCTTTAGGTTTGCCTGAAGAACCTGAGGTATAAATTACATAGGCCAGATCAGAACCACTGACAGCTACAGCCGGATCTTCCTTGGAAGATCCTTCTAAATCATTCCGTACATCTTCAAGGATGATTTGTCTGCTTTCAGAAGAAAATTTATCCTGATGAGCTTTAGAAGTCAGTACTATTTTTGCTGAAGAATCTTTCAGCATATATTCAATCTGTTTTTTCGGATAGGCAGGATCAAGTGGTACATAAGCTGCACCTGATTTCATAATGGCGAGCAGGGAAATAATTAGTTCTTCGGACCTGTCGAGAACAAGTGCTATTCTATCTTCTTTTTGTATTCCCTGTTTGATTAGGAAATTGGCCAGACAGTTAGCTCTTTCATTCAATTCCAGATAGGAGATAGTCTTATTTCTGAAACTAAGCGCAGTTTTTTGTGCATGTTCCTGAGCCTTCTGACTAATCAGTGCATGCACAGAACTGTCTTTAGGGTAAATTGAGTCGGTATGGTTCCACTCAAAAGCATTCTTTGATCCCCTCGTATTGATATCTCTTATTTTTATTTCGGGATTTTCAGTCACCTGATGAAGCAGGTCAGTAAAATCCTCCATCATTCCTTTAATGGTCTCAGCACTGAATAAGCCAGTATTATATGACCATTCAAGAATCAGTGAATCGCCTGAACCACTTGCATTTAAGAATATTTCGAAGTTCTCATATTCTCTTTTATTGATGATAAGTTCATGTTGTATCCCTTCAAATTTTACTCCCTCGTTAAGACCGATATCAATATTAAATACGATAGGAATCAGAGGAACTCGTGAGGCATCTCTACTAATATTCAGTTTTTTAAGAAGACTTCCGAAGGTGTATTGCTGGTTCTCATAAGCATCAAATATTGCTGGTTTTCTCATTTTCAGGAAATCCTGAAAGGTAAAATCTCCATTATGATGACTTCTTAGCGGGAGCATATTCACGCAATGCCCCACCAGGCCATTATAGCCTTCTGCCGATTGGCCTGCAGATGGAACACCCAGTATGATGTCACTCTGCCCGGATATCCTGTGAAGAAAGACTTCAAAGGCAACCAGCATACTGCTTACAAAACTACAGCCTGCTTTAGCCCCCATTTTTTTGACCGCATTAATCAGATCGGACTTTAATTCAAAATCATCGCGATGACTTTTATAAGTTCTGAATTCGGGACGTGGAAAATCGGTTGGTACATCCAGTTCGGGGACTTCATCTATGAATTGTTTTATCCAGAATGATTCGATGGATTTATATGCCGGACTTTGCTGAAATACCCTTTGTTTTACGGCATAATCGGCAAAGGAGGGAGCTTCGGGTAATTGGACAATTTCAGATTTTAAACTTGAAGAGTATAACTTCCCAAGATCCTGCATAATGATGCTGATCGACCAGCCATCGCAAATTATATGATGACTTGAGAGAGTCAGGTGGTGATTCTCTTCTGCCAGTTTAAAGAGGTTAACTCTGAACAAAGGACCAGTCAGCAGGTTGAAAGATGTTTTAGCATCATCAAGAAGAAACTGATCAATTAAATCTTTCTGGCGATCAGAATCAGTTCCGCTGATGTCCTGAAAATTATATTGGAGATTGCCTTCAGAAAATATACATAATTGTTTCCCATCCGCACTGAAACCTGAGCGTAAGGCATCATGCCTTTTAAGAAGAACTTGCAGCGATTTTTCAAGTGATGGATAATCAAGCGGACCTTTGAGGATAAGAGAAACAGACTCATTGTAAGAACGGTTGGCCTCTTCACCCCCAACCAGACATGAAGCCCAAATTTCTGCCTGAGGTTCGATAACCGGAACAGCATTCTCAATTTCAGGGCCCGCAAATGGGTCAAATTCGACAGGTTGGAAGTTGTAATCCGATTCTTGCATGGTATTATTCTTTGTGTTTTACTTGCAGGTATTTACCCGGATTTTCGGGATCTGCGATGAACCAGGCAGGGTTTCCTTCTCGGTCTCTGCCTAATCTTGCTCCGGGCACCGGCGCTTCATTTTCCGGTTTGGCCCTGCTAATATCGGAATTATTCTTTTTTGATGGAAGGAAGCCGGCGGAGATTAGTTGCTTCAGACTTTCTTCAAAGGCTTCAGTTATAGTATCAAGTTCAGTACTGGTATGGCTTTCAGTAATAAAACAAGGACATCCATCCCATATATGGATGTTCTTTTCGCGCATCAGGGTAAAGAGTAGTTCGC
>CAZGWG010000450.1:0-2832 GCA_964529165.1 uncultured Sphingobacterium sp. | reverse complement strand
CAGAAGTAGTAAAATCTGCAGCTTCAGTACTTGGTGCCCTATTCAGACCAATAAATGAGCGTACACTGGGTGAGAAGCGGGCAATATCATAAATATCCCTGTAATGCGGATGAAACCAATCAATAGAAACCAGGTTTTTGTACCAGTTTCCGCTAAGAGGAATAGACATCAACAGAAAAAACACGAACGCTATTCTGAAAAGTACTCTTTGATATCCTTTCCAGGAAACAGGTGGAATTGGCTTTTGTTTATCTGAACCAGCATGACTGCTGATTGAACTGCCTGACAGTTCGCCAGGATCAGAATTTTTTATTTTATCTGACATTTTAAATAAATTTTAGATTTAACAATCTTCCTTTGGGAGCCGTAACTAAAGTTTCAGACTTCCGCGGCGTCCTAGTCTTACAGGATATTTCTTATCGATTTTACTTAGCACTACACGCAGTGAATCCTTCTTCTCATTAAAACCTGACAATATGATCGTCGAAGTATCTGGTCTGCTTAAATGAAGGATCAGCTTTTCACCTTTGTAATTCTTATTTCTGTTTTCGAGTAAAATCAGGTTATTGACAGTATCAGTCGAATAACTATAATAATGTCTGCCCCCGGATCCGGCAAACTCATAATTCCGATCCTTATCATCCCTGTGGAAGTATTCAGCATTTGTTGAATCTAATATTACAGGCCTGTTTGAACGAATACTTATGGTGGCCCACTTTTCAAATACTACGTCCTTCCATCTGACAGAATCCGTTAAAGAGTAAGGCAATATTTTATTATTAATACGAAACTCACTTACATTGTAAATTCCACTGGCTCCGGCTAGACCAGGAGTTAAGGGAAATTGAAAAGGATCTTTCTGATATCCTGAATATGTTTTATAAGCGTAAATAAATACAAAAAAGAGAATAAGCAGGCTTTTTAAAATCAATCTAACCTGTCTCTGAACACCAGAAAAAAAAGGCACAAAAGTATTAGGTTGAGTTGGAAGCTCAAGGGAAATCAAATTATATATACGTTTAGCATCATAAGCAAAAATGAACAGAGCAAGAACAATCAGATAAAAGCTGTAAACATATTCACCACCTTCATAGGCCAGATTTGAGATAAATACATTCCCGGTAAATATCAGGATTAACAAGGCACCAGTACTTGCAGTTCTTCTGTAAAACAAGAGGAGGCCTGCCAAAACTTCAACACCGCCCAGAAAAGATTCATATCCAGGAACAATTCCAAGACTCATCGAAAACAGCTTCCATGCATTAAAATCACCATAATTCGTATTCAGATTACTAATGGAAGGAAAAGGAGCTTGTACAGGGAATAACTTTATAATTCCATATCCTATTATTCCAATAGCAAGCCTGTATCTAAGGATAACCCTTAACCAGTAGTATAGAGTATCATAGTCCCACTTTTTTTTATCAAATTTCTTCCAGATAAAAGTTCCAAGAAGAGCTGTAATTGCCACTATGATCCAGTCTGCAAATGTTTCAGATCCTGAAAAAAACCGTGGGAAATACCTGCTAATCTGAAAAATATCGCCATAATGCAAATCAGTCCAATCGATGGAGAATAGCTGACGATAGAACTTCCAATCAAGCGGTATTGCCTGAATTACAAAATATATAAAGAAAAATCGAAGTGCTGTTTTTTCATATTCCTTCCAGTCTTCAGAAGGTTGAATATTATGTATTGTTTTCATCTTTTTTCTGTTTAATGAATCCGGACTTAGCCTCCGGATTCATGATGATTAAATTAATATCCCTGGTTTTGCACCAATGCATTATCAACCAATATTTGGTCAATGGGAATTGGCATTAACAATTTATTGGGGTCTGTAACATTCAACACAACTGCTGCCCTTCCGGTTCTAACAAGATCAAACCATCTGTGAGCTTCAAAAGCAAACTCAAAGCGGCGCTCATTCTCAATAGCTAGTAAAAGATCCTCTTTTGTCATGGCAGTTGTTGCTGCAAGATCAGACCGGCTCCTAACTGCATCCAGATCAGATTTTGCACCAATGAGTTTTGCACCTCCTTGCTGAGCCCTGGCTTCAGCGCGAATGAGATATAGTTCAGCAATACGAATCACATAAGTTGGATCAGTCGCTGGGCTCCTGTAGTAAAGATTTCCATACCACCTATTCTGATTATCTTTAGCAACCAAAGTATTACGCGTTCCCCCTATTAAAGGATTGTTTACGAGAGCTACAAATGCATCATTGGGTGCCCATTGACGTGTTCCGCCATTAGCCTGTGGCTGCCATTGTCCACGATGACCATTGGTCTCATTTGCACTGTAATAGAACTCAAATATTGATTCTTTCGTTCCTCTTTTGTTTTCAGGGAAAAAGAAGGAATTATAGGGTTTAATTAACTCATAGTTTGCAAGGTCCGCAATAATCTTATCTGCAAACTCTTCTGCTTTAGCCCAGTTTTTCTGATACAGATAATACCTTGCCTTTAATGCCCATACAGTTTTCTTTGTTGCACGGAACCTGTCAGTAGTTTGCGGAAGTAAGGGCTCTGCCGCTTCCAGATCATTCAATGACTGCTGATAGACCAATTCCTGAGTACTTTTTGCAATACCCCGGTTATCTGTAGCAGCTAATGTTGGTTTGGTTATAATGGGAGCTCCTCCCCAGGTTCTTGCCAGATCAAAATAAGCCAGACCTCTGATAAAATATGCCTCTCCTATAATCTGATTTTTTAAAGTGCTTGTCAGAAGTGGATCGGTAACCTGAGGAACCTTAGCCAATACATGGTTAGCCCGGTTTATAGTACTGTAAATTGAGCTCCAGACACCGCTTATTGTCGAATTTTCAGGCTT
>CAZGWG010000449.1:0-2837 GCA_964529165.1 uncultured Sphingobacterium sp. | reverse complement strand
GCGCGCGCGGAGAGCTAGGACTTCCGAAGCGCGATCGATGTACGAGGAGAGCCCGGCTAGGACCAGGTGACCTTCCTCTTGAAACTTCAGGGACCCGCCTGGCTGAGACTTCAGCTCCGGCGGTTCCACATCCGCGTCTCGCAGGTGCTGCTCCTGAATAGCAGCGAACCCCTGATCCTTGTACGACTGGTACAAGATATGATGTTCATCTAAATGCCAATAGTCGTCAATATCAACACATATTTTAAAGCCATGTTTCTTTTGCAGTTCTTTTACCTGAACCATACAATGATCAGGAAGTGTACGATTGTATATAAAAACATCACACCCCTTATCGAAATGTTCTTCCAAAAGGCTATTGGTAATAAAAACATCTGTGTTAGGCATAAGCATTAAGGGCATCACCAGCCGGTGATAGCTAACACCTGAATCTTTGTTGACAAAAGCGATAATTCTCATTTCTTACTCGTTAAGTGATATGCGTTACATTCTTTGCAGAAATAAATCCTTCTTTCATGCCTGCGCTTCTGTCTGCTTTTCTTTGCCCAATTCAGAATCGTTTGCGCTTCCCGTTTGGCAAATGCCTTTTTGTTACATGTCGTTGTCATAGCCAGCGCATGCGGATTCCTTCAAACATTGCCCCGACAAATAGCCCTGCGAACAAATACAGATACCAAAACTCGACGTGAAAGAGTACCGCGATCAATAGCGACAACCATCCGGTCATACACTTCACGCAGTTAAATGGTTTTGTTACACCCCACTTAAGTATATCCACCCACACAAAAGCGATAGAGATCGCAAATGCTAATACCTGGCATCCTTTCATAGTAGGCAGATCAGGCCAGTAGTGCCACAAAAAGTAAATGCCTCCACCTAGCAGGATAAAGAATAGCCATTGATAAAAAACGGATGGGCGTTTGGTCTTCGCCGCTGGCGCTGTATTCGGTATAGGATCGGGCGGGAAAACGTCTTCATACCTAAGAGGTTTTTTGCCTGTTTTGATCTTAATTTTTGCTTTTGCCATGATTATGATTTTAATTTCTTCATTTCTTCCTTACTAAATAGCGGCACTATCTCACCCGTTAACCTCTTTCGCAGAGTGACAATACTTTTCTGTATGTTCTTATAGCAACTGATAAATGGTATTCCGGTTTCTTTCTCAATAGCCCTGAAGTTTCCCAGCCTCATGTATAACCTCAACAATTCCGCATCATACCAGTACAGCGTATTAATCTGTTCTATGGTAATATCTTCGAGCGCTTCACGAGTTTGTCTTTCTTTTAGATTATCGGATTGCGAATTGGCGTATATTAATTCCATCTTTTTATCATAGCCACCTTTGCTCCACATAACTTCACCCTGTTCGTATTCGAACAATTCTATATTATCCCTTATCTCCCAGTTACCCGTATCGAACTGAACAAAGAAGTTTCTATATTTCCTAAAGAACGGACTGGTCTTGCTCTGTATCTGATTGAGGATTACCCTGACCACATAGAATTCAAGGGCTTTATCTTCATGCAGTTTCAATATTTTTTCCTCCGGCCACTCGCACACAATAGATATTACCTCAGCCTTCAAGTCCTCCCTTAAATAATCCGGCTCCATTTTACTAATGCAGTCGCAAAAATTCTTACCTGTATACAAAGCTGCTATCACTTCGTTTTTTGTCATCCGAGGTTAAGGGTTACTATTGTCTTGGTTTCAATTGGATTACCATCCTTGCCCGATACTTCGGTATCTACCTTATCCCTTAGCCCAAGATCGCGGGCGATAATACTTGCGTTAAATGCACCTACGGCGGCTCCTTCAAACTTTTGCTGGTATATAGTTTCTCTTATGCGTAAGACGATTTGAGAAAAGCCTACAGACAATTCATCCTCTTTTCCTTTTAATGCTTTTTCAAATTGATTAAAATAAACCGTATTGCAGTCGAGATAGAGACAAAGCCCTTGTATAGTAAATGGTCGATCTGTAGGTATATCTGTGGTTAATTCCGGCGGGTGATATTCGCCTTCGGAATCTTTGTATCCCTTTCCAGGCTGTCTTATCTGTTCTGTCTTATACCAGGGATTGTCTTGACACCACTGGAAGTACTCGCATGCTGCTTTCCATAAAAGCTCAGGCGTTTCAAATAATTTCTTTCGTCCGTGGCGTGAACGTAATTTCCAGAATTGATTACCGGGGGTCATGAAATTAAAATTACCCCATGTTTCTAATTGATTTTACGAATGCGAATATTGTTCGCACGATGTAAGTTCATCAAGTGAAATTTTCAGCAGGCAGGATATGCGGCGAAGCAGGGAAAGGGGCGGTGTGGCTTTTCTTTCTTCATACTTCCCGTATGTTGATCGTTTGGCTCCTACTAGTGTAGCCATTTTTTTTTGCGTGAGGTTGTTTAGGTTGCGAAAGTTGATAAGTCTAATGGCTATGGCAGTTCTAATTTCGGTTTCTTTCGACATTTTGGATTTTTATTTAATGGGTTAATTCATTTTGCTAAAACTAACGGTAGACACGTGGAACGTTTTAAGATTCAGGGTTAATGTCAAGTTCTTCGCCGGTCAGGGCGTGATAAAGGTTTTGGAGCTGGTGGATGAAGAAACACGGATTAGATAATTGTTTGATTTGCGTTTCTTCGACACCGCCGAACTGATCATATTGTGGCTCTTTTACGCAAAAAAACATGGAGCGCTTTTCTTCGTCAATTATAACACCTATGGGAGCATCATTATAGAAATAACACAAACCCCAGCCGAGTGTTTTTACAAACCCCGACTTCTCCAATATTTCAGGAGTGAGGGGGATGGGTTCAAAAACAGCGTCACCGATCAGCC
>CAZGWG010000448.1:0-2871 GCA_964529165.1 uncultured Sphingobacterium sp. | reverse complement strand
GATTCAGGAGAATGATTTTAAACTCTTCTATGAACTCGATTATCTCAAAGTTCCAATTACTCTGGAGCACCTGAAATGTTTCAGTAGAGGAGCTTATTTTAGGTCTATCACCCGCTTTAACCATTGTTTTGTATCTTACTTGTACTTCAGCTACTTTTAAATTCTGTTTAGTTTCCATATTTTTTTATTTATATGGAACTCAATCAGCTTTCTATCTCCACTAAATAAAGGAGGAGTGGAATAAATAGACTTGTGGGTAGGATTGTGGGTTTATGCCAAGCTCATTGTATGTGTGGAGATTGAAAGATAAATTTGTGGAGATTATTAATAATAGAGTAGTTGAGGTCTTTGTGGTCGTAGCAGTGAAATAAACATCTGCCATTCAATATGAGCCGTTAATTAGGGTATTCACCTTTAATTAAATAGATATCATCGTCCATTAAAACATCAAGTTTCTTTCCCCAAAAACTACTAAAATCTATTTCGTAGAAGGCCAAATTGGGCTTGAAAATAGTCTGGCCGATTTTAATTTTAACTTTTGGGACAATTTTTCCGTTTTGTACCTTAAATAGTTCACTATAGCTAATTTGCATATTATATGTATTTCTGTGCTTCAAAAATCCCCTTAATGATTATTTAAAATGGCATATTTAAAAACTATCTGCTCTGGAAGCCATCGCTTTATTGAGAGATTCAGCCATGGTTTTAACTTTTTGATTTATCGCCTCGAGCGTTTTTCTACTGCCGGATTTGGTCAGGACTTTATTTTTTGCTCCAGTAAGATTGCCAATTAGATCTTCTGGAGTAAATTCTCTAGCTTTTAAATGCCCAAAGCCATTTAGGTCTACTGCTTCGGTACTTAAAATCATGTCGTAGAAGCGATATCTATATCTTCCCTCCTTGACGTCAAGTTGAATTGTCAATCTATTATTGTATTTAACAATGATCCCGGATGTTTTCCAATCCACCACAACAATACCCTTCCCTGCAATTCTTCCCTCACTTTTATCTTCACTTTGAATTACAGCTTTCGAACTATTAAAATAGTCTACAAACCATTGTTTGGCATTCTTGTAAAGTTCTGCGCTTGACTTATCAGGTGCAAGGACTACAGATTCGTAAACAACTTTACCTTCAATTAAGGGTAAGTTTAATCCTATGGTATCTTGTTGCGAGAAACAACAAATTGGCACTAATAATCCTATAATTGTGCATATCGTTTTCATAGTAGCTGTGAGGTTAAGGGTCGATTAAATCTAATCTGCTTTCTATCAGGTCTAATCTTTCGTCTTGAAGATCAATTAGCTTTTGGGTTGTATCATGGGTTTTATCGATGATTTCTAAATGTTGACCATATATATCAATCATTTTCTCATTGCTTTCGGTTATCTGATGAAGCTTATTGAAATTATCGTTTGCGACAGATTGGAATTTAGCAACCTGTGCCAAGTTATCCGCAATGTCATTTAAGGTTTTCAAATAGGAATGAATATACTTGTTAGCATCTATAAGATAAGCTACGACACTTTCCAGTTTTTCTTGGTCGTGTGGAAGCTTCGCTATTTGACGTAATTTATCTTCAGTTTCCGATAGGTGTTCGATATTGAATTTTATCATGGCTTACTGCTTTTGGAAATCCCAGGTTATATTAGGTTTTTGATTAAATAAATTAAACATCCCAATGACAGGATTAGAGCAAATATTGATAGTCTGGTCTGTTTACTGATTTTATTTCCATACTCATTTCTTTCAAATGAAGACCATTCTTGCTCGCTTGAAGCAAATCTATGTATCTCCATCTGCTTTATGTCGATGTATATCAGGTATATCAGGTTCAAGATCGGAAAAATTACCGTCCATAATTCCAATTTTGGAGACTCGCTTGGGAATGTGCTTAAGACTAAGAAAGCGCCAATCATGATATTGTTAAAATTAAACACCTTTTCATGAATCCGGTCAAAGGTATTTTGTATTTGTTGTGTAGAATGTTCAACTCTTAGATCGGATTTATCTAATAGCTTATTGGATTCGGAAAATGATTCTGAAGATTCCTGCCGGGCATTTATCTGTCGTAACGAGCTGCTAATTTCCTTTAGTAATTTGATGTTTTCTTCTTCCACTTGATTAGATTATATACGGCGATGTCGTGTGTTGCTTTGCGATTTTCAGTTCCTCTGGGTCATTCTACTTTTTGATCGGTTTGCGAAGGATTAGAACCTCTTAATTTTTCTTTTTCCACTTCGATTTTGTTTACAAAATCCATCCTTGCCTGAAACTTTTCTGTGATTCTAGAATGAAAATCGAAAGCTGTCTCAATAAACTCCATGTAATCTATATTTTTCGATGTTATTGTTTGAGTTCTAGCCTTAATTAATTTGTTATGATCGATAGCAAAATCCTTAAACGTCATGCACACATCCTTTAAAATTACAAGTACATCATTTGCAAGTAATTTATCGTCAACACTAGTTATCTGATCGACAGTGTCCTTCCCTGCTTTTAACTTATCCACTAACTCGTATATAAGAATATCTGTTTTCGCTACTTCGTCTTGCAATTGGCGTAATAAATCGCTACCCTCAATTTTGAATCTTTCAATTTTCAACTCCGTATTTAATGCAAAACGTTCGTAATCCTGCTGTAGCAATTGAATTTCATTGCTCAATAGTTTTGCTTCTTCCTCCATATTGTAGTGTTAATCCTGCTTATATTAAATATCCTAATTGTCTGCATGATATCCTAACCCAAACTCAAAATATTGAATTAAACCCTCATAATTCCTTTAAACTTTCATTGATGCGACCGCTGCGACTGAACGAAGGTCACTGGAGTAAAGCCTGATAAGGCGATCCAGTGATATGTTTTCCCTTC
>CAZGWG010000447.1:0-2893 GCA_964529165.1 uncultured Sphingobacterium sp. | reverse complement strand
CCATTCTGGGTCATTAGAAAAATTCCAAACAAGAGAATTTTACAAGACAATAGTCACTCTCAATCCGATATCAACTACATTCGTAATTTCCTATTTTCTTCCCATCAGTTTCATCACCTCCGCTACTTCCTTCTCACTTACCGGACCCGATTTGTTTCCAAAGCTTCGTCTTACATAAGTTAAGATTTCCGAAATCTCTTTATCTGTGAGGAAAGAGGCATGTGCCGGCATGGTATCATTATAATTCTGTCCTTTGACCTGAATTGCACCGGTCAGGCCATTCAATACCACATTAATCAGAACGGTTTTATCACTGTTCACCCATTCAGAACCGGCAAGAGGCGGGAAGCGGCTCCCATCTCCATTTCCATCACTCTGGTGACAGTTTCGGCAATAAATATTGTACAGTAGTTCAGCGTGTACCGGTTTACCTTTGCGGTCAAGATTATCTGCCATTTCATCCGGAGTTTTGAGATGAGGTAAAGCTTTACGCTTTTCCATTTCAGCCAGTTCTTTATTACCAAACGATTTTTTGTCGCCCTTGTACATGATTCTCCAAATCTTCCCTTTCTGAGTTTCACCTACATACAAAGAACCATCAGGGCCCTCAGCCAGACCCATTGGTCTGTACTGCGCATCGTTGGCCACAGCCAGGGTATCTTTGCCTGCAAAGCCATCGGCAAATACTTCCCATGGACCGGTTACCACTCCATTCTTCATTGGGACAAATACAACAACATTCCCAACCTGAGGGTAAGGGATACGGTTAGTTGATCCGTGAAGGGAAATGAATGCCCCCTCTTTATAACGGGCAGGAAACTGATCTCCTTTATAAAACAAGATATCATTTGGCGCAAAATGTCCGGGGAAACCCAAAACAGGTTTCGGTAGTTTTGCCCCATCACCTTCCTTTATTCCATCACCACCATATTCGGGACTTAATACTTTCTTTCCCAGCATCTGATCGTAATAGTAATAAGGAAATCCACCATCAAAATCTTTTGTTACTTTGAAAAGTTCATCCGAAGGAAGCATTGCACTTTTCCATGGACTGTAAAACTCCGGCCAGAGTAAGCGCAGATCGTCCCGGCCATGATGCAGGGCATAAAGTGCATCGGTCCCTTTATCCCAGGTCATCCCTACAATACTGCGTATTCCGGTAGCATATCTTGTTCAATCACTTTGTTTTTGCTGTAATTTATTCTCATCAAATACCCATATTCCTCCATGATCAACCAGGTAAGGGCATGGATTCATCCCCGGTGATCCGGGCTTCCTGTTCTCCACCTGGCATGAATTTGTTCCCATCCCCCAGGAGACAAACATATTGCCCTTCCCATCAAAGGCCAGGGCCTTTGCCATGTGTTCGTGGTATGGAAGCGTATCGATAATTACGGTATCCATTTTGCTGTCGGGTACCAGTTGTCCTTCCTTTAATTTATTACGAAAAACCATTAGCTCTGAGCTGAAATAGAGATAACCATTATGAATCTGCATGGCCGTCCCACGGTTACGGTTCTCATATTTTCCCCAGATCTTCACGGTATCGGCCTTGCCATCCCCATCTACATCCCGCAATGCTGCATTGCCATAACCATCAATTGTTGGGGACCTTAGCTTAACATAAACATCACCGTTTTTATTGACCGCAATATGTCTGGCACCCACATAATTTCCCGAAGGCTGGTTATTTGGGCGACTCAGTTGAGTGCTTTTTGGAGCACCTTTAATCTCAACAGGAACCGGCTGCGGAGCATTAGACTTTGCAAGCTGATTGATCTGTAAAGCAACAACAGAACCCCCGCCAATACTGTCGACCACCACCAGAGCCTCAAATCCGCCGGGCAGAATTAATCCGCCATTATCCTTATCAGATGGAGGTAATTTTTCAACCCCTGGTTTACAACTGACAATAATTAATGAGCTTAGAATTATGCAAATAAAGCTGATATACAGGTTTTTTCGAAGGCCATGTTTTTTCATGGATTCAAAATAGTTGTTTATTTCGAATAATGAAAATGGAAACAGAAAGGTTACAGGGAGGAGAATTAGCACCCCGATAACGATCGGGTGGTGAAAGCACTTACGAAATTATATGGGCGAGCGGAAAGTAGATTTCGTCTTTACATCTTTTACTGTCATCCAGAGGAGCCGGAAAGTTTCCCCAATTTACTAAGATCGTGCAGCGACGAAGAATCACATTGCTATGAGTGTGATTTTTGCTGCATCAGGAACTATATGTGATTTTTCAAAGGGGTTGAATTTGTCGATGATGTGATTTATTGATTTGATACTTAAAACTTATTACCTACAAATAAAACTTAAACTCCTATTATTATAAAAAATAATTCAAGTGCAAAGTTTATTACCAGAAGAAAACATCTCCCGCCGAAGGCTGAAAGCCATCTTTGGTGGTTCCATCGGTAACCTGGTCGAGTGGTACGACTGGTATGCCTATTCCGCATTTGCGCTCTATTTTTCGGCTTCATTTTTTCCGGAAGGCAATAAAACCGCCCAACTGCTCAATACCGCCGGCATATTTGCCCTGGGCTTTTTGATGCGCCCAATTGGTGGCTGGCTATTTGGCCGCATTGCCGATAAACTGGGCAGGAAACAGAGTATGACCCTTTCTGTTCTGCTCATGTCTTTCGGTTCCATGCTCATTGCTTTTATACCTACTTATGAAGCGATCGGCATTATCGCGCCTGTTAGCCTGCTTATTGCCCGGCTCCTGCAAGGCCTCAGTGTTGGAGGTGAATATGGTGTATCGGCCACTTATCTCAGTGAAATGGCCACTAAGAACCGCCGAGGTTTTTACTCCAGTTTTCAATATGTTACACTTATCGGAGGACAGTTATTGGCTCTCGGAATCCAGATAATACTAAAAAAATGG
>CAZGWG010000446.1:0-2899 GCA_964529165.1 uncultured Sphingobacterium sp. | reverse complement strand
GCAGAAAGCCCGCCGTAAGCAAAGAAGAAATTGCCAGGGTGCTTGCAGGAAGGCGAAGATTTATCAATAGGAAAATAATGAAGGCGGCCAATTGTAAACAATAAAAAAAAGAACGACATGAAACTAAGTAAAATCTACGAAGAAGTAAACGAACGAGGCGAGATAACCGGACTTCTCGAAATAGCAGTGAACTATGAGACAGAAACTGGTGCGATTGAGCTACTAACTGTGAGAGCATGGGATAAAAACCACTTTCGAGGCATTGAGCTTACAGGAATTTTTAATGAGCATCTGTCAGGCCATTTTGATGCCATCATTGATGAAATAGACTGGCAGGAAATACACAGAGCCGAAAGAGAGGAGGTTGAACATGCTGCCTAAAGTACCTGTCATCCCAATGATCCGCATATTGAAACAGTATGCCGAAAGTAAAGGCCTGCCGCTCAATACCCGCAATTGGGAAAGCATTATAAGAACATTCGAGCACTACTCGTTGACCGCAAAATTTTTAAACTAATAAATCAAAGAATATGGCCTACCATATCACAACTATTGATAAAATATTTTGGCTAATCGGCGTCATTGCATCTTTGGGCGCGATTGTCATCGCCTTAGCTTTCCTGGTTGCTATTTACGAGGTTCGTAAAGAACAAAAGAGTTATTGCAAGGGTAAGGACATACGCGACTGGATCATCCTGCTGCCTTTATTATTTATATTCTCATGTAGTCCTACCAACACTCATTTTACCCGATTAAAGGAATCGGGAACCTACACAGTCGCTACGCGCGCTGGCAATCAAACCACCTTCAAAGAAGTGGCGGGAAAATATGCTATTGCCGATGACACGTTAAAGCCAGGTGATAAAATCGCAATTACAGTAATCACAAACCGAAAAAGATGAAAAAGAAACCTAAAAAGAAGAAGGTGTACGAAGAATTGATTCAGAAAAAGAAAAAAGGCTTGAGAAGATTTTTCGCAAATGCGCCATGGCTCAATTAAACTCTAAATAAAAAAATACAATGCAAGCAAATCAAAATCAAAATCAAAAAACACCGCCAACATTCGCACAAGTCGTAAAAGCGTTGAGTGTAGATGTAAATGAGGCGTTCAACAATGACACATGGAATGAACTTCTTAATATGCCACCCCATGCAAGCTGGTTAAAGAAGCACCCTTTCGCTACCGCTAAGAACGACCAGGGGCAAACAGTGCCGGCATTATATCTACCTATTGATAAGGTTGAATTTCTTCTTACCTACATATATGGAAAATGGAAAGTTGAAGTTCTTAAAGTACAGCCTTTATTTAATTCTGTACAGGTAACAGTGCGCTTACATGTTAGGAACCCCATAACACTTGAATGGGAATGGAATGACGGGGTAGGCGCAGTCCCCGTACAAACTAATGCAGGCGCATCAGCCGCAGACCTTAGCCAGGTTAAATCCGCAGCCGTTCAAATGTGCGCCCCAGCCGCAGAAACTTATGCCGAAAAAGATGCCGCAGAAAAATTCGGGCGAATTTTTGGCCGGGACTTAAATCGCAGAGACACAATAATGTTTTCCGGGGCATACACAGAAAAAGAGCCGCAAGCCTCGCAGACAACCAAAGAGGAGCCACAAGTGCAGCAACCTGCTTGGCAGCAACCGGTTAACCCCTATGTAAGCGAGCCACAGCATAACGGCTACCAGACCACTAACAACGGCTACCAAAATACCGCCAACAATCATTCTCAACCTTTTAATTTATCAGCATTATGAACGACGTTTTAGCACCCGCCGCACCGATGGCGCCAATGCCAGTTACAAAAGAGCAAGCCAACGCCTGGGTGGCCCTTGCACAAGAAAAGAACCGGTTAACATTTGAGTTGAGCCGGATGGAACTTGCCGCTCAAAACATTCTTTTAAGAGTGCAAAGAGAGGACGCAGCCCATGAGGCAATTGATGTAGCTCTTGCGGAATATAGAAAAGTGTTTACTTCCTTACAGGAAATGCGCAAGCCTTTCACTAACCAGATCGACGCGGGGATTGTCCAGCCACTTATGGCTTTTGAAAAAAGAGTTGACCCGAAGAACAATGGGCAATATAACGCGCTTGCCAGCCGCTCGTTACAGCTACGCAAAGCCGAAGCCGACAAAGCCCTTCTCGCCAACGCAAAGAACCAGGAAATCGCTTCTTTCAAAGCGCACATAGCAAATGAATTTTCAAAGGTGGTAACTGAATACCGGGCAATCATTCGCCGTGAATTTACAGGCCATTATGAAAAGTGTCTCTCGGATAGCGTTGCAGATCCTGACCTGCATAAAGTGAAAGAGTTGCTTCGCCAAATTGTACCGCCACCAGTAGCAAAGTTCAACGCTCGGTATTTGACGGGTGAAGAACTGTTGCAGATATACAATGATTCGCCTAAGCCCAATTGGCAGGACTATTATGATGAATCAATGAGCGACATGGACACGCTTTTCTCAAACTATTCAAGCGATCTGGCTAATGCAGAAGCGGCAATAAAACACAGGAAGCAAGAGGCAGCACTGGCAGAGCAGGAAGAAGCCAACAAGGCAAAAGAAGAGCAGGCTTTAAACACGCTGATCGCTACCAGTGAAACAGTTGTTATTGAAGAACCAAAAATAAAAAGAACCGTACAGATTACTGTGGTTGAATCCGAAGCCTGGGCAAAAACTGTGATGGCTTCCTTTATCACCAACATCCCAAAGTTGACAAAATATATCCGCGTGAAATCCTGGAGCAAGCTCAGCATCGGGCAGATGGCTACCTACTTAAGCCAGTATGCTACCGATGAAGGGGTTGCTTATCCGGGGCTGACTTTGAAGGAAGTTGAGAAGTGAGTTAGTGCCGCCTTGTGGCGGCAAGCGGGAAGGTGGCGGAATTGGTAGACGCACTG
>CAZGWG010000445.1:680-2916 GCA_964529165.1 uncultured Sphingobacterium sp. | reverse complement strand
CCACAAGAACAATACAGAACAAAAGATTGGGGCAACAGGGAAAGTAGCTATTGGCGTGTGGGCGGTCAAAAACAACATTGTATAAATAATCTCAATTATATGATAAAGTCAGAAGTAGTATCGGAAAATGGATTTGTGTTCTTAAGGTTCATTGAACCAGGTGAAAAAGCTGAATCAAAACCATTCATTACCCTTAATTCTCTTGAAGAAGCAGAGGGGCGAATCAGATTTCGCGATAGAGCATACATCATCGAGAAATTATCCTCATGGTTAAACCAAAGAAGCCACGCGCTTCCACATTACCAGACAACGATCAATATGTATATGCCCTGGGTACATGATGTTAAGCTTAGGAGCCTCCCTTACGTATGCGACTTTGTTAAAAGAAAGCGTGAAAGTTTTGAGGCTCTTGCTCCTAGTGCAGAAAGCAAATTTCATAATCACTACAACACGATAATTCTTCCAATTCTTGACTTCTGTACTAATTATCATGATTAACTGGAATGAGACCATCAGCTTGTTCACTGCTCTGGATCAGCAAAACGAACATATAGACTGGCTAAATCGGATGCTTGATATAACAAGAGATTCCGGAGCCAAAGAAATATTAAAGGACGAGCGAACTCGAGGGATTAAAGCACGTGACCAGACAAGAAAAATATTGGAGCAATACTACATACACGGTATTACATCAGATCAACTCCAGAAAGATATTCAACCGTAACAGCAGTTTATAGAGGTTAGGCTAAATCCCGGTGGCGGTTGCCGGGAAAAACAAAAAGGGTGCTTCCTCCCGATTCGAATTGAAGTAAGTTCTTTCCGTAAAAAGCTCCTGCAGGTGTGACTGCAGGAGTTAATTAACCCTTAAACGATTATGGAAACAACATTTATTATCCTATCGATAGTGCTTTTGCCCATTGTCATATATCTGGACTACCGGGCTGACAAAAAAATTAAGAAACTGAACAAAAAACATTAATAACCACAATAATTACCACCATGGATAAGCCAAAAATTTACATATCGGGCGCAATTACCGGAATGCCTGACCTAAACAGAAATGCGTTTGCACAAGCAACTAAAACCTTTAGAGATCTTGGATACATAGTGGTAAATCCTCATGAGCTTTGCGACGGAATGGCTCCGGAGGAATGGCATAAATGCATGCGTAAATGCATCACGGCCCTGATGGATTGTGAAGTAGTGATCATGCTGGATAATTGGTACGGTAGCCGAGGCGCATTGGTTGAATATCAGATTGCATTTAGCCTTGGCATGGAGGTTTTTAACCAGGAGTTTTACCTTAAAAGCCTTCAATCATAAATGGCTTACGTAGAACAAAAAGACGTTTTAAACGCCACGAACGACGGTTTAGATATTATAATCCATTTGTATCCTGATGCGCAGGAATCAGTAAGCAAGCCAAACCGAAAGTTTAAAACACGGGAAGAAAAAACAGCTTCGGCAAAACTTAACCGCGCAGCTGATGGCAGTTACCTGGTAATAGATTTCGGTGGTGATGCTGAGAGCAGAAATGCAATACAATGTTATGCTTTTGAAAACAGATGCGATTATGTAACAGCTTTAAGAGAGTTAGCAGCAAGGCATAATGTGGTTTCCAGCGATAAAGCTGCAGAAACTATAAAGGCGTCCTATAGTGATAAACCGGCTGAGCCGGAACAAGCCGAGGATACATGGACCTATGAAGTTGGATCATCACTAACCGACTTTGCTGTTGAAACGATCATCAGTACAGAACTATTAAAAGGGCTGGGATGGAATGACGAAAAGAAGAAACAGGCTGCATATTCCGAAATAGCGGGGAAATTCAAACATCTGCATTGTCATCCGTTGGTTAGCTACTCGATTGTGAAAAATAGAAAGGTAATGACCTTCGCAGCTACCGACAGATATCCAATGTTTCTTATCGATGAGGGCACACATCAAAAAATATATCAACCACTGCACCCTGAAAAGTCCATGCGCTTTATGTATGTGCCAGGAACAAAACCAAAGGATTTCATACACGGATTGATTCAATTAAATAAAGCTTTCGATGAGAACAGGAAATTGGTTGAGGAATCAGAGCAGGAAGGTGAAGATGATGGAGGTAAAAAATCCAAAAAGAAAAAAGTTAACTACAAGCTTACTGAGGTAATACTTTGCACCGGTTTCAGTGATGCAATAAACGTTTGTCTTGCTGGATATAAGGTTATTTGGTTGAACAGTGAGTCAG
>CAZGWG010000445.1:0-670 GCA_964529165.1 uncultured Sphingobacterium sp. | reverse complement strand
TTGAACAATATCAGTACGACAAGATATCAATGATGGTCGATAAGTTTTACCAGCTCTCTGATTTGGATGACACCGGCAAAAAGGCGGCACATACCTTGGCTATGAAATATTTGGACATCTATAACATTGAGCTGCCAAAGGATCTGTTGAAATTTCGCGATCGCAGAGGCAATCCCTGCAAAGATGTTAGAGATTATTTCAACCACTATAAAAGACGTGATTTCAAAATCCTTGTTGAAAATGATGCGATGCCCTATCGCTTCTGGGATAAGAAAGCCAACTACAATAAAGCAGGAGAATATACTGGATCTGATTATGAGTTTAGAAATGAATATGCCTATAACTTCCTGCAGAAGAATGGTTTTTACAGGCTCCCAGTTGGCGATAAAGAAAACGATTTTGAGTACATCCAGATCGAAGGTAATACTGTACGCTTTACATCAGCCGTAAAAATTAAGGCTTTTGTTAAAAATTTCCTTAGGTCCAGACAGATGGACATGAAACTACGGGATGCAATGCATAAAACCACCCAGCTTAACGAAAGCAGCTTAACTGCTCTGGATGAAATAGATATCAGTTTTATCGATAACGACAAAGAAACACAGTTCTTATTCTTCCAAAATAAGACCCTAGAAGTAACAGCAGAAGGTGTAACTGAACATAAGCCTGG
>CAZGWG010000444.1:0-2916 GCA_964529165.1 uncultured Sphingobacterium sp. | reverse complement strand
GCCCAAATACCATTTATCGGATTTGATGAATTAACTCATTTTAGTGAAGGGCAGTTCTTTTATTTACTATCGCGAAACAGGTCGGTTTGTGGGGTTAAGCCCTATGTTCGGGCAACGTGTAATCCTGATCCTGATTCATGGGTAGCTCAAATGGTTGAATGGTATATAAACCAAGAAACTGGATTCCCTATTCAGGAACATGTAGGAAAGATAAGATACTTCATTAAAAAGGGATCGGCATATATTTGGGGTGACTCAAAAAAAGAAGTAATAGAAAAGGCTTGGTTTTTCCTTGCTGATCTTGTAGGCAAAAATCAAAAAGCAGAAGACTTTGTAAAATCATTCACATTCATAGATGGAAATATTTATGATAATAAAAAGTTAATAGAAAAAGATCCAGGCTACGTATCTAATCTTATTTCTCAAGACGATGAAACAAAGCTTAGGTTATTAGATGGTAATTGGAAATACATAAAAAGTGACAATGATCTATACGATGCAGCTTGTTTTAGTGCCATGTTTGGAAGCTTAAAATCAAGCACTAATGGAACAAAATATATAACGTCAGACATTGCTATGAGTGGTTCAAATAAGTTTGTAGTCGGTGTTTGGGATGGTTTTGAATTGATTGATATTTTAATAATGGACAAATCAAACGGCAAGCAGGTTCTCGATGGAATTAAAAATTTTGCCAATATACACAATGTTCCGAACAATCGGATAACATTTGACAATGATGGAGTAGGGGCCTTCTTGGGAGGCTTTATTCCATCAGGTATGCCATTTGTAAATAACAGTAAATGTATAGGAAGAGATAATTATGCAAACCTAAAAGCGCAATGCTACTATATTAGCGGAACGGATGTTAATCAAGGAAAGTATTCTGTCTCGGATCGGGTGGCTAATATGATGTATGACTCTAAAATGACAGTAAGGCAGAGGTTTATGTATGAGAGAAAAGCGATAAAAAAAGCGAATCAATCAATTGATGGAAAGCTAAATCTTATTACCAAAGACGAAATGAAGGCAATGCTAAACAATGAATCACCGGATCTTATGGATATGTTTATGCAGAGGTCTTATTTCACGCTTGGACAGAAGGTGTAATGGTAATAAAATTAAGCCAGTAATTGGATTAATACAAGAATCGCAACGGGATGAGACAAAAAATATATGGTAACTATATATTTATTTAACCTAACGGGTTTTAAAATAAGCCTGAAACAAATCAGGCTTTTGTTTTTACACTTGTTTTCGGCTTATTAGAGCCAGGGCATCATTAAAGTCTATATCATCAACTGATTCAAGATCATTACGCAGCTCTACCAGAATACATTTAAGCTTCTGTAGTTCTTCCTGGGTGAACTTCGTAGGGTGATTTGCCGACAATTTATTATTGAATGTTCCCTTTGGCATTTCCATTTTAGAAGCTAACAGATTACGGTTAAGCTTCCATTTGTCGATTACTTCTAACATTATATATTGCTTACTTTAACGGTTAATTGTTTGTAGGTTAATCTGCAAGCTATATTATTCAGCATTGCATCAAATCTATGGCTTTCGGTATAGGTTCTCGTATTGTATCTGAATACGAATTCATCTACATAATTCTGAACATGCTTACTACTTACGGAGTGGTAGATTCCAATAATTCCACGCTTCAATAAAGCCCAGAAACCCTCGATTGAGTTTGTATGAGTATCACCTATAACAAATTCATTTTCGCTATGCTTAACGATTTGATGTTTAAAAATTCGTGACAATCCTTTATAACCTAACCATTCATCTGTATTCACAGTGCTACCAAATTCAACGTTTTCAACAATAAAAGGACGTAAGCTATAACCACTGGTATCATCAACCTTTTTAGCTCTCAATTCCCCGTTTCTTTCAATTATACCAACAATCGGAGTCTTTACTTTTGAGCTTCTGCCTTGGGTTCCTTTGGTTTTATTTTGCTGATGCTTGTTGCTTTCTAAGCCACCTATAAAGGTTTCATCCGCTTCAATTACGCCTGAAAGCTTTTGTGTTCCACAATTAAGAGAAAGCGAATGCCTAACCCTGTGAAGCATAAACCAAGCTGTTTTCTGTGTTACTCCTAAATCCCTATGAAGCTGAAGGGATGAAATCCCCTTCTTATGCGAAGTGATTAAATAAATGGCAGCAAACCACTTTTGAAGTGGAATTTTAGAATCTTCAAAGATTGTTCCGACCTTAACGCTGAATTGTTTCTGACATTTAGCACACTTGTAACGCTTGCCATCGGTATATTTAAATACTCTATCGTGTTGACAGGTTGAATAAGGGCAAGTGATTTTCCCGTTCCATCTAATGGTTTCCAGATAATCACGGCAAATTTGCTCATTCTTAAAGTAAGTGAGCAAATCTACCAGTGTTTTGAATTTCTTCAGAGCTACCATAAATTAAACGTTTGGCTTATACATAACTTTGCCACAAACAATATTAACAGATACACCTAATTCTGATATAAAATCTCTTACTTCATCGCAATTATCATAATTAGTATTTAAAGAAACCTCTTCAAAATAAGTCTCTTTTTTCCACCTACTCACTTTTAGATTAAATTTTTGAGCAGCCAGCTTCATCGCATTCATTCTACCTTCTTTAGTTCTATCCATACCATCATTTCTCATAATGCTTTTGATTAGCTCGTTTTGCTCTTTTATTGTTAAGTTTTTCATAATCCTTTTGTTTTACGTTTTGTTTCTTAATGATTATAACGTAAAACTAATCCATTTGGATTACAAAAGCAAGAACTTTTTTTTATTTTTTTTCCTAAAACATTGGGTATTTTTCGGATATAACTGCCAAGTATTAGGGTAAATAGGTATATAGTTCCCTTAATTTTATTTTTCATTGTTCTTCCTTTAGGTTAAATTATTAAGATTTACTTTA
>CAZGWG010000443.1:0-2924 GCA_964529165.1 uncultured Sphingobacterium sp. | reverse complement strand
GTTTTCTCTTCCTTCACTTTCGGTTTTGGTGTGCCGAACTCAGGGAGGATTAGTGGAGCATCTTTGAGAAATATATCTCCCTCTCCCGTTAAAATGTAATCGGAGCTTACGAAAAACGTAAGTTCAAGACGATTTACGAATCTTACGAATTTTTTCTCAACGTAGCTTTTGGGGTTTTTATAATCGGATATTGTTCCTATTCGGCCAAATCCCAATCTGGTTGCTATGTCTTCATAGCCAGTAATGGCTTCATATCTCATTTTTATTGCGCCTAGTGATGTATCAAGACGCGCTATTCTCTCCTGTATTTCTTTGTTTGTCATGGTTTAATAGGTGTTGTGCAAAAATATGTAAATAAAAAACGTAAAACTTACGTTTTTTACGTTTTTCGTAATTATATTTGCATTGTAGTTGCAAAGGTAGTTACGAAAAACGTAAGCAAATATACCTACCTATAGGTAATTTTCTATCAGGAAAAATAATATTCAACAAAAGATTACAATTTGAAAAGGACTCACAAAAAGCTGTTATCAGGGGATATTAAAATTCCGGTTGACCAGGAAATGTTGTCCTTATACGGCAAGTATTATTCCCACGGCGATTACACCAGAATTTCTGAAGTGATAAAAAGGGGGGTTACGCCCAGTAGTGTTAGAGAGCAGCTGACATCCGCTAAGGATGGATCAATCACAGAAATGACTGCACAGATAGCTTTAGGCGCTAAAGTTTATTACCAGTATAAAGAAAGGCTGAAGGATGAAATGGGTAAATCTAATCCGGATGTTAGTATTCTTGACCAATCAATAAGTGTATGATGAGAAAGGTAGAAAAAAATGTGAACGGTTTCTCCTTAACAATTCACTCAGTCGGTGGGGTGAATTATGTAGACATAGCGGAATTGGGAAATCTGCTAAAAACAATGTTAGTGCCGCTGAAGAGTATAACTGTTGTGGCTAAAGAAGAGAAGCATACCACAAAAGAACTCGCCCTTATGATATTGAAGGCTGAAGAACAAAGAGATGTTGAATTCATGGCCTTAAACGACCTAATTGATAGTATTTCAAAATAGTGTGTGATGAGCAGTTTACGAACGATAGAACGAAAATTACAGGAAATCGAAGCCATGCTGCAGGTAGATGACCTGGTAAATGAACAAGATGCAATTGCATGGTTAGGGCTGTCTAAAAAGACAGTATTAAACAATGTCTACAACGGGAAATTAGATGGCGTTTTTATAGTTAATAAGCTGAACCATCGGATGTACTACAAATCCAAACTAGCTGGTTTAAGGGATTAAGAAACACAAAAGATATAATAATAGGATTTTATTGGATTACCGGATTTTGATCTGCCAGGTTCGCACCCTGGACGGTAACAGACTTCTTATGCTCTTTGAAATTATGGAAAGATATTGACCGTTGTAAAATGAGTCAATAGGAAATAATCAAACAACGATTTGCAGATGTTAAGGCACGTAAACACGTTCTGAGAAAGCGAACTACTATTCATCAGGAATAGATGCTAAGACACGTAAATATGCTTTGAAAAAGCAAGCGACTGCAATGGAAAATATAATGGTAAGGTGTGTAGCTCAGTTGGTCAGAGCCTTGGTGCGCCGGTTCAAGTCCGGCCACACCTTCTTACTAAATTTTTCTTGATGAAGAAAATTACACCACCGGCTATCGTCGGAAATGGCGTTCCTTATTTGGATGCGCGGCACAGTGTTGGTTCCAGGGCTTTGGTTAAAGACATGATCAAGCATCACAACATTTCAAAACATCAATTCGGCGTGCCTCTTTTTACTCACAATGAGAATAAAGAACTTCCGCCTGAATTCGCTGGCTATAAGCGTGTTCGTTATCCACACGATTCTTTCAAGCCATTAAATCAACGTCAGAAAAGAAAGCGTTGCAGGCAAACGACATAATAAAACAATAATTCCGTCCGGTCAAGGGATAATCCGGGAAGTTAACCAGGTGGCGGAATTGGTAGACGCTGGAAGCTCCCAATATAACATCAAATGATTATTAGCCAAGAGCCGATAGGCGTTAGTTGTAGGCACATGCTGCACAGTCAGTTGGGATCATGATGAAGCACTTTATGAGGAGCGTGCAGGTTCAAATCCTGCCCTGGTTACATGGTTTAAATCAAAGGAGGTAAAATGAAATAACGATATGGGCCGGGATCTTGCCGGGATATAAATCAAAGACGATTGAGCAGATATTTTTCATAAGGTGAAAGTGATGGCAAGTCGGCTGCCTTAATGTCGACAATTTAAACTGGCGCCCGGAATTTTTAACTTAAATGTTGAATGGCTTATTGGGATCGAGGCGCCAGTTTTTATGACCAGGTGGCGAAACTGGTAGACGCTGTTGCAGCAGGTAGGAGCTGGTTATTTAGCTGGCATAAAGGTATTGACCTCCGAAGCGCAATCATTGGACGCAAATGCAGGTTCGATCCCTGTCCTGGTCACCAGATCCCCGCTGCCATGCAGATGTTGAGAGGTAGATACAGAATGGGTTATATGTATCTGATCGGTCCCGTATTGACCGGTGAAGTCCGACCCAACACCGACCTCCCGCCACAGGAAAGTTGGGCGGCAAGGGTCAAGCAGGCGGCAAAAACAGTGTATGCTGTCCCTTAAAGCCTGGATGCAGAAATAGCCGGGAGCTGTACGCGACAGTATAGCCGTTTAGTAGCCAAACGAAGCTTAAAGCAAAGCTACCATCCCGTGGGTGGAAACACGTGCTGGCTGTACCGCCTACTCGCCGAAGCTAAAAGAAGAGGGCCGACTGCCGGGAAAGACCGGCAAATGTTCAGATGGATGGTACGAGACTCCATGAGTGCGGTTTTTATTTTTTTTTACGCACTCCGCCGGTTCGAATCCGGCGCTGATCGCAAGTAAACGTAGTGTATGAGGCATT
>CAZGWG010000442.1:0-2935 GCA_964529165.1 uncultured Sphingobacterium sp. | reverse complement strand
CGCCATTCAAAATGAAGTCTTTAAAATCACGCACTAATGCAAGAATCGTACCGCCATGATACCATCCTTTAGGCTCTCTATAATCAGGACCGGATAAACAAATCTCTGTTACAGGGCGATGCTCTGAAAGCCACTCACACTTATACCACACCTTGGAGCCATGCATATAGAGATAAGCGTCTACACCATTTTTCTTTCTGAAAAAGTGCCTCCCGCGCGATGACATTTCCGACATTATCATGTTTACGATAATAATCCTGCCTTCACGAGTCAAGGTAGTTGGGCCTTTTGCAGTCACTGCTGAAGGTTTACTGTTCATTTCTCAACATTTTTACAACTGTGTTAAAAAATTCGTGTTCGCCTAATATGGAGAGTGTTTCATCCTCTGTATAATTCCCATTGATAAAAAAAACAGATTTACATCCGAGGCGTTTATCTATTGGACTCCCAGCTAAGAAGTAAACGCAGTGAACACCGGTTTGAAAGAATACATGCTCTCCTTTTTGCATTCCATCTTTGGGATATTTTTCAGGATTAAACTCTAAATCTGAAAAATACATTTTACTGGATCTTATCAGCTCGTTTTCAACTACGAAAAAATAATGGCCCGGTGATCTTAAGTCGGTTCCAAAATAATGGACCGTTGGTGCCGTATTGTTCATAAAAGACGTGATTTTAAATTATCTATTTCTTCGGTTAGCATCGCATTGTGTTCAGCATTTACTACAGGAACAATAACAAGTTCATCTACAGACTTACCTTCAGATATTGCTTCCGTTTTCGGATAAACGCCCGCCCTGTGTCTATGATCAGTATAGCCGCATGAGTTCGGCCGGTAATAGGCCCCATTCTTCTTTATGTAACAGTGGGTAATCGTTTCATCATTCAGAATGGAATCATACAGATGATGCCTTTCTCGTTTGGCCAGCCTTTGGGCTATACAATCTTGCGTAAGTTTATCACCCTCGAATTCGTAAAGATCAAGATCTGGAGCTCGGCACAACGGTATGGTGAGATAAGTCACCTCCCCTCCGCACCGCAACATCATATATCGGCTATCGCTAAGCAACAGCCTTTTTGCATCGTTTCTGGTTTCTGCATAACAAAATGTATCGCTGTACATATAACCTTCCTCAATCCTACCTAAATCTACCCGCCAGGCTTTTGATGCTCGGATCAGTCTCTTCATATCATTATTTTTGTTCATTGTAATGGATATTTTAAGAGTTGGCAGGAACATATCTTGTTTTATAATCGCAAAACCAATAGCCGGGTATTTCCTTTAGCTTCTCATTGAACTGGGCCACTAAATCACTGAGCGCTTTCGGAAGCTCTCCATCCTCAGTTTTTTGGTCATCCCACCAACAATCATCCAGTTCCATAAAAGGATTTTGTTCACACCCATATAAAAACAGTTCCTCAACCGAACATTCATTTTCCTCCAAGTAATCTTCCAGTTCACCTTCATCCCAGATAAAACGGTCACCGTCCAAGGATATTGGGAATTCAGACGAAACTGGCAGCTTCAAATACTTCTCTTTGTTCAGCGCTTCTCTGCAACCTCTGCAAACACCGCCTTTAAACTCTGCAGTCTTCGTTTTGCAAGCGGAACAGATGGTATGTGTAGCATTTTCATGGCGGGCCCTTTCTTCAAGGTATGGCGCCCACAACTTTCCATTACCATCTCGGATCATCTCAAATAGCACCTTCTCGAAAACAACCTGTTCCGGATACACAATTTTTTGTTCTTTATTCATCTTTATGAGGTTTAAATTCCGAATCACCACAAAGGCAACCCTTAACGGGATCAAATTTTTGACAGTTGTCTGAGGGGATCAATAAGTCTCCTTTCTTCTGTCTTGCCAATAGTTCTTTTCTGGCTGCAGATCCTCGCATGGAAAATAGTTTGCCCAAGGTTGAATCTTTTTGCAGCAATAATCCTTCTATCGAAGCGGTCAAGTGTCGTATCATTTTAATTCGCTTTAAAAATCAATAAATTGGATTGGGAAGCGGCGGCGGAATCGGTCGCCAGTGAGAAAATGAATCTACCCAACATCGATTCATTTCTTCCTGCTCTGGAAAGTTATCCTGGGACTTAAAAACATAGTAAGTCACCACTTGCGAGTAGACATAATTACCTTTTGCAAGAACGAAGTAGTTCCCATCTTCCTTTGGAAGATCTTCAGAAGTCAATATCTTGTTCCAGCCATTATTGTCCTCCAATCCATGTAATGATTTTGGACGAACACGTGCATCGCCGATAGTAGTAAAATGATCGAACCCTTGATAGGGATAATCCGAAATACGAGCGCTGTTTATAGTCAACCAGCCATCTTTATCAAGGAAGCGCTTGCAATGTTTGTATTCTGCCCCCCAGGCTTCTTCAATGGCCTTCTGTCTTGCTAGTTCATGTTCCATGATCAATCAGGATTTATTACGGTTAATTTAACATCCAGGCCGGTCGCCTGTATGATTGCATCCTTTACATTTTGAGATGTTGCTGCGTCTATCTGTGCAGGCGAAACAGCGCTTTCTGGGATTGTAATCTGCGCTTGTATCTGAGGCCTTTTAAAAACAGAGTTCGGAAGTACGAGCTCAATCTGGATGGCTACCTCATCAGGTCGCAACGAAGGTCTTTTTGATGTCGTTTTTACTGTACCCCTTTCATTTACTGTAATGAAAAAATTTGCTATCATTATTTTTCGTTTATGGCCAAAGCCTGGTTTATGACAATACACCCTTTTGCTTAAGGAGATTATACACATCTCCCCAGTTCACAAAAGGTCGTGCTGAATAAGCCGGATCATAAGTTAAAGGACACCCAAGCGCAGCGTCATCTATGTACAAATGAGCGTATGCTTTAGGCGATGATGTCCATGTACTTTGTTCTGGGTTTGACTGTATTCCCCAAAGAGGAATACCTCTCTCTTCAAAC
>CAZGWG010000441.1:0-2937 GCA_964529165.1 uncultured Sphingobacterium sp. | reverse complement strand
GTCCGTCGCCGGGAGAACGGTATCTGCCTGCCCTGTCGGCCCAATTCTGGTATCCACCAAATGTCCCCTGTTTGCCTGTTGAATTGAATTCAGCATCTTTCACATGGAATGCTTTGATGCGCTCATGATAATGGTCGATGTATTGAACATAATCAAGGCACTGTAACACAAAGTGAGAAGGATCGTAAAGGAGGCAGGCCCTGGAATGGTTGTTAACCTTCTCCAGAAACATTTCGTAGGTTACTCCATCAAACAGGTCTTCACCCGGATGAATCTCATAACAAACATCCACCCCATGTTGGTCGAAATGATTAAGAATAGGCAGCCATCTGTTTGCCAGTTCTTTAAACCCTGCATCAACTAGTCCAGCCGGTCTTTGCGGCCAGGGATGCCAGGTATGCCATAATAATGATCCGCTGAACGTTGCATGGGCAGTGATCCCCATGTGCTTTGAAGCAATTGCGGCATATTTTAATTGCTGAACAGCCCACTCTGTACGGGCCTTCGGATTATTATGCACACTGGCAGGGGCAAAGCCGTCAAAAAGAAGGTCATAAGCCGGATTCACAGCAACCAATTGTCCCTGAAGATGAGTTGATAGCTCGGTAATCTCCATGCCACAAGAATTAACAATTCCTTTGATCTCATCTGCATAGATCTTACTCTCGGCTGCTTTCTGAAGATCTATACAACGAGGATCCCAGGTCGGGATTTGTACCCCTTCGAATCCAAGACTTTTAGCCCATTTACAAATTGATTCCAGACTGTTGAATGGTGCAGTATCACCTAAAAATTGTGCAAGAAATATTGCTGGTCCTTTTATCGTAGTCATAATTTATTATTAAACTTCAAAATTTGTCCATTTGTTATTACTCAGGCTGCTTTTAACTACATTATTGATAAAAGCCATCCCTCTGATACCTTCATCAACTGAAGGATAGTCGTAAGCCTCGGGCGCTGCTTTTTTACCTTCAATTTCTGCCGACACACATAAAGCAAAATTTCGGTATAGATTGGCAAATGCTTCAAGATATCCTTCCGGATGACCTCCGGGTGTACGACTATTAAATCCGGCATAGTTAGAAAGACTGTGTCCACCGGTCCTTAATATCTGAACCGGAGCATCCAGCCATTTCAGAATTAATGTATTAGGCTCCTGCTGCTTCCATTCAAGACCGCCTTTTTCACCATATACTCTGATTTTCAGTGCATTTTCTTCGCCGGCGGCAATCTGGGAGGCAATGAGTACTCCATTAGCTCCATTATCGAATTTTAGAAGCACATTGCCATCATCGTCCAGAGCTCTTCCTGCTACCACAATACTCAGGTCTGCACATAATTGATTAATCTTTAACCCACTGATATATTCAGCAAGATGCGCTGCATGGGTTCCAATATCTCCCATACATCCGCTTTTTCCTGATCTTGCCGGATCAGTTCTCCAGGCAGCCTGTGGGTTCCCGTCCTTTTCAGATAATCTGCTTAACCATCCCTGTGGATATTCCACAATAATCTTTCTGATATTACCTAGTTCACCCGCTTTGACCATTTCTCTGGCCTGTTTAACCATGGGGTAACCAGCATAAGTATGGGTAAGCAATAAACTAAGTCCGGTTTCTTCTGTTTTTTTCTTCAATAATTTAGCTTCTTCCAGTGTAAAGGTAATTGGTTTATCAATCACCACATGAAAGCCATGTTCCAAAGCCAGCATGGCCGGGGCGAAGTGCGCATGGTTGGGAGTAACAATACTTACAAAATCCATTCTTTGTCCGGCTGGCAGGCGACTCTCCTGAAGGATCATCTCTTCATAGCTTGGATAGATCCGGTCTTCGGGAAGAAAGAGGGTTCTGCCGCTTTCAATTGCTTTTTCAGGACTGGAACTCAGCGCTCCGCACACCAGTTCGATCAAACCATCCATATTAGCTGCAATGCGATGAATTGCACCGATAAAGGCATCCTTACCACCGCCAATCATTCCCATTCTTAATTTTCTATTCATATAAGGTTAAAAGTTATTGGTATCAAATCACTCTAAAATATAAAATATAGTTCATCTCATCAGGCAATAATCCTGAATTTAATCAGCAATTATTTGTTGACAGAAAATTTATAAATAGTACTAGTTTTGTATATTTCACCGGGGTTTAAAACAGTTGTTGGAAATGCCGGTTGGTTCGGGGAATCCGGAAAATGCTGAGTCTCAAGACAAAATGCGGTTCTGAAATCATCATTAGTTCCTCCTTTGAAAGTATTTTTTCCCTGCATAAAATTCCCACTGTAAAATTGGAGACCAGGTTCCTGAGTAAATACCTCCATGATAATCCCAGACTGTTCACCAATTGCAATGGCAGCATTTTTCATTTCAAGACTTCCTGTCCGATTTAATACAAAATTATGATCATAACCTTTTCCGTACTTCAACTGAATATGATCATTCTCAATTCTTTCACCTATTCTTACGGCCTTTCTGAAATCAAATGGACTTCCGGCTAAAGATTCAATTTTCCCTGATGGAATAAGGGTTGAATCTACAGGAGTGTATTGTCCGGCATTGATCTGCAGTGTATGATTTAGGATTGTCCCGCTACCCTCACCATTTAAATTGAAAAATGCATGATTAGTAAGATTTACAATAGTTTTCTTGTCTGTACTTGCTTCATAATGGATTGAAAGCTCATTGTTGTCAGATAGTTTGTAAACGACTTTTACTTTCAGATTTCCCGGAAATCCTTCTTCCATGTCTTTTGACAAATAGCTGAACTCAAGGGTTTGAGCATTTAATTGCTGTGCATCCCAAACTACATCCTGAAAGCCTTTCTTGCCGCCATGCAGCGCATTAGGGCTATTGTTTATAAAAATAGAATAGTCATTTCCATCGAGCTTGAACTTTCCTCTAGCAATGCGATTCCCAAAACGCCCTATTATAGCTCCAAAATA